>DCUA01000120.1 GCA_002329675.1 Firmicutes bacterium UBA1426
AGCCCAGCGGGTATGTCCGATGCCGCAGGTACCTTTCAGAGCCTGACCGCCGTTGGTCTTTTCTGCCAGCACACGCAAGCGGCCGGTTGCCTTGACGATAACCGTTTCTTTATTGCCATTCCGAACTGCCAAGCCCGCCGAGTCATACCCGCGGTATTCCAGCTTGGCAAGGCCATCCAGTAGGATAGGCGCCGCCTGGTGCGTTCCTGTAAAACCTACAATGCCACACATATACGTTCTCCCCCTCGTTTTGAAATTTTATTTACGGCTTCTGTTCTCGATTTGTACGCTCATTTCTATCAAGCCAACAGACCGCAATCGCCCCCGTTGCCGCACCGATACCATTGGAAAAGATATCATTCAGATCCGCCATTCCGCGTGCAGTCCAAAACTGCAGAAATTCGCATAGGCTGGAGAGCCCCGCCCCCATCAGCGCGATCCCAGCCCAATCCTTTTTCTTCCACACCTTCGCGGCCGTCAACCCGAACGGCAGGTACAACAATACATTCCATACGTTCCCTGCTAAAGTTCCCGCGTTGGCCCACAATTGCAGATGGAGCCGGATTTTCTCCTGATACCCGGGCGACCGTCGCAGTAATGTGATATACACGATTAAGAATATGCTGTAGAGAAATGGCAGCACCTTCCATTTTCGCTGTCCATACATAGATACAGCGCCTGCACTGATGAGCAAAAGAACTTCCTCAAAAGTCATATTTCCCTGCGCACTTTTGCTCAATTCGTACAGAAATGCTTCCATTACTGTGCATACCCTTTCCGCCGGATGACGGCGACGACTTCGTCGACATACTGCTGGCAGGTCTCCTGCTCCGGCGCTTCCACCATCACGCGGACCNNTTCCCGCACCAGGATGCGGCCGGTATCGCCCAGGGCCTCGGCCACCTTTGCCACCGCGGCCTGTACATCGGCGTCCGCCTGGGCGGCGGCCTTGTCGGTGACCTTGACGTTCTTGAGCACCTGGGGGTAGACCTTCAGCGGCGCGGCCAGCTCGCTCATCGGCTTTTTGCGGGCCATCATCACTTCCATCAGCTTCAGGCTGGTGAGGATGCCGTCGCCTGTCGAAGCATACTTCGAGAAGATGATATGTCCGCTCTGCTCGCCGCCGATGCGGCTGCCGTGCTGCTGCATATACTCATACACATACTTGTCACCCACGGCGGTCTTGGCATAGTCGATGCCCAGTTCATCAAAGGCCTTGTACAGCCCGAAGTTGGACATGACGGTGGTGACCACCGTGTTGGTAACCAGCTTGCCCCGCTCCTTCATATAGCGGCCGTAGATGTAGAGGATGTGGTCGCCGGTGACCACGTTGCCCTTCTCGTCCACGCACAGGCACCGGTCGGCGTCGCCGTCATAGGCGAAACCCACATCCAGCCCCTTCTCGACGACGAACTTCTGCAGCCCCTCGATGTGGGTGGAGCCGGCGTTTTTGTTGATGTTCAGGCCGTTGGGCTCGGCGTTGATGACGTAGGTTGTGGCGCCCAGCGCGTCAAACACCGCCTTGGCGATGTTCCAGCTGGAGCCGTTGGCGCAGTCCAGGCCGACCTTCACGCCCCGGAAGCTGTACATGCCAAGCGAGATCAGGTAGCCGATATACCGGTTGCGGCCGGAGATATAGTCCACCGTGCAGCCAATGTGTTCCCTGTGAGCGAAAGGCAGCTCCGGCCAGTCCTTATCGAACACATGGAGCTTTCCGTCAATGTAATCCTCGACTAACAGCAAGATTTCCTCCGACATCTTCTCGCCATAGCAGTCGATCAGCTTGATACCGTTGTCATAATAGGGGTTGTGGCTGGCAGAGATCATGATGCCGCAATCAAAATCATCCACCCGGGCGATGTAGGCCACAGACGGGGTTGTGGTGACATGGAGCAGATAGGCATCTGCACCAGAAGCGGTCAAGCCTGCAACCAGACTATACTCGAACATATAGGAGCTCCGACGAGTGTCTTTGCCGATGACGATACGAGCAGGCTCGTTGTTGCCGTTGCGCTCACGGAGCATATTGTAATACCAACCCAGAAAACGACCAACCTTGTAGGCGTGGTCTGCGGTCAGAGTGATTCCTGCTTCCCCACGGAAACCATCAGTTCCAAAATACTTTCCCATTATAGTTTTTCCTCATTCAAAGAACGCTTTAACGAATATATGCTTTAGCCGGAGGTGTTTGGACACGCTCCGTTGTCTGCCATCCGCCACGTAGAGGCAGCATATCTGGATGGCGTAGCCATGCTTTGAGCATGGCTTAGTCATAATCACGCAAAGAACTTATCTTCCAGCATCAAGCACAGACAATGATAGATAGGCAAATGCAACTCCTGAATCATATAAGTCTCCGTCTGCGGAGCCTTGATGCACACATCGCTCATATCCTTCAGTTTGCTGTCTTTTGCTCCCGTCAGTCCAATGACCTTCATTCCCTTAGCGTGTGCGGTTGTCGCCGCAAACAGCACATTTTTGCTATTGCCACTGGTGGAAATGCCAAGGAACACATCCCCGGATTTACCGTAACCATTGACCTGCTGTGCAAAGCAGAGCAGCGGTTCACAGTCATTCATGTAAGCTGTGGACAGAGCAGGATGCCCATCCAGTGCAATAGCAGGAAGTGCCCCCTGCAGGTTTTCTGCCAGAACAGAACCGAGTTCCTGATTCTCGGCAACCAGCCTTTCTGCAAAATCAGTTTCGGGCTTACGAGACAGCTTGAAGCCCTTCATCAGTTCACCAACGATATGCTCCGCATCTGCTGCAGAACCACCATTGCCGGCCACCAGAAGCTTTCCACCGTTCTCATAGGACTCCTCCAGCAAAAGGTATGCAGCAACAATATCATTCTTCGCAGATTCTAAAGAGGGGTATCGTTCTACCAACAGGTCGATATGTCTCATCAGTCGGTTATCCAATTCACGCATAGCTGCAATCTCCCTCTTATTTCAGGTATTTTTCCACAAAGTCCTTCAAAGACGATACCGTCACAGTTTGTCCGCAGGACTCAGAGCCAATCAAAGCAGTCTGGCATCCGGCATTCTGCCCCGCCTTGATATCATTTTCTCCGTCGCCAATCATCCAAGACTGTGACAGATCAATGTTAAAATCCCGTGCTGCATTCAGCAGCATTCCAGGTTTCGGTTTGCGGCAATCACAGTCAAACTTCAGTTCTGGGCGCTCTCCTTCATATCCCTTATGCGGATGGTGTGGGCAGAAGTAGATAGCATCCAGATATGCGCCTTCTTTGCCTAGAAGTGTCTCCATTTTGTTGTGAATCTCTTCGAGTTCTTCAAAGGACACTTCACCACGGGCAATCACAGGCTGATTCGTAACAACGATTGCCAAATAACCAGAAGCGTTGATTTTTTTGATTGCATCTGCAACGCCGTCCATCAACTCAAACTCGGCTATGTTCCGTAGGAAACCCACATATTTATTGATTGTACCGTCCCGATCAAGGAACACTGCTTTCTGCTTGTTCTTCAGGTTCTTACCAGAAACACGACCAGTCTTGTAATCCTCGCATACAGAGTAATAGCGTTCAGGCGTACCCATGTCCTTCACATACTCCGGACTATCGTAGCAGAACATCTTTCCGGTACCTGCCAACGGCTTAAGGAGCTGCCGATCCAGGTCAACCTTGATGGGTTTCCCGTTTTCTCCAACGGTGCCAACCTTGTCCGCATCAATTCCTGATCGCTCCAAGATAATTGGATTGATTACATGAAGTCCTGCATTCACACGGTTGCGGTAGTATTCCGGGCGTTCATCTTCCTTCGCCAGCCATTGCTCGACAGATCCATTTTTATTAGCAATAATGAGTCCGCTATCGTAGGGATGGCTATTTGGATGCGTGAAAATAGTAACCAAACCGCCATGCTGTTTATGAAATGCACCGAACCGATTGAAATCCACATCGAACACCGCATCTGCATTCAGCAACAGAAAATCCGAATCCAACTTATCCTTGATTTTGAAAAGCGCACCGGCATTACCCAATGGTTCCTTCTCAAAATAGTATTCAATATGAACACCGAAGGGCTTTCCTGTTGCCGGAGATACGCCTGAACCATCTCCGAAATAGTCCATGATGATGTTTCCGAGATGAGAAACAGTCAAAATAATGTCTTTGAATCCTTGGTCGCGCAGACACTCCAGCTCATGTTCCAGAACGGGCTTTCCTTCGATTTTTATCATCGGCTTTGGAATATCACTGGCAACAGAGGAAATCCGGGTGCCCCTGCCGCCTGCCATTATTACTGTTTTCATCTAATTAAACCTCATTTTTATTCCTGATTGGCTAATTCTATCAGCTGTTTCATTGCGTAAGTTGCCGAAGTTTTAAACGCTTCCCTGCTTTGTCTCATGTTATTTTGAGCATCGTCACGATTTGTAATTAGCAAATCAATTCTTTTCATTAATTCGCTTAGTGGTGCATCCTGCGTATATCCGTAATACTCTTTTTGGAAGCTATTCCAGACTATTGCATACTTAGACAGTCCACTTTTCTCCGCAAGCAAATATGTCTTTTCGCCATACGCAATCGGAACAGTTGGTACATTTGCAAGTAAGGATAACACCAACGCATGAAATCTCATTGATATCGTTATTTTATATCTGTTTAGTCCTTCAACTGCACTAAGCGCATTCTCGTAGGGAATCGTCTGTACCCCCCCCGATTACTAAAAGCAGCTGCAATATCCGAAATCAATCTATCATCAGATCCTCTTGTAAACGCAAGCAGATCAACTGCAAACCCTCTATCCAACAATTCAGAAACAACGCCCTGCCATGTTGTTACCGAAGACTTGTACTCATCTTCCATTCCCTGCTGCTCAAGATTTGCAACAAATATTCCCACCCTATCCTCACAACAGGAATTCTTGAATCTCATAGATGACGCAAATACTGTATCCGCCATTGTATGTATTTTAGGCGATTCGATACATCCAATTTTTTCAACAACTGCAGGACTTCGAGTTATAAACAAGTCCGATATCGCCGCAGTTGCTCGCCAAATTGCTTTACTGAATGAACCCATGCGTTCTGAAATGCCCCCTCCAAAAAATGCTACTTTTCGTCCAAAGACTTTCCACAACAACGCAGTAAAAAAGTAAATAGCAACTTTACTAGGATTATCGAACGGAAACAATCCGCCCGGGCCAATAATCAGCATATCATTGTGGGGAATTTCTCTAAACAATGCTGCGTAATTTCGCTCAATCTGCTTTACGTTTTGATATTTTATATCGTACTGCGAACGCATCGGAACTGTAATTGTTCCGGAATAGGGAGACAAGTTTTCTAACATCGTATTTAGAAGAAGATCATCTCCTAAATTTTCAAAACCAAACCATCCCCATAGCAAAATCTTCTGGGATTTCATTTTGTCCTCCCATTGTTCAGTTTTTGGGCTCGTACATTTCCGGTGTATAATGAATCACTCTAGTACCGCCGTCTTCAAACTCAAATGGGATGTACATCAAATCCCGCATTGCCCAACGAACAGCATCCTGATGCTCCGGCTGCACATAGAACACAAGAAATCCTCCGCCACCAGCACCGAGCAGTTTTCCACCCAGTGCGCCGGCAGCCATGCCTTTTGCGTACAAATCATCAATGCTATTAGTCGAAACAGCCGAACCGGTTTGACGTTTCAGTTTCCAAGTGTGATCAAGCATTCTGCCAAAATCATCGAGGTCAGTGTTCTTGTCGGTCAAAACACGCTCCGCATCATCAACGAGCGCAAGCATTTCCTTAAGTTGAGCAGTCTTATCCTGCTTACCTACAGCGTTTGCTTTCTGCACATCGGAAGAGAAACGAGTAAAGCCTGTAAAGAACATCATCAGATTCTTATTAAGCTGCTTTTTGCGTTCCGGCGAAATGATAACAGGCAGTACTTCGTAGCCATCTGCATTGAAGTTGATGCGGTTGAAACCGCCAAAGGAAGCCGCAATCTGATCTTGCCAGCCACCGGCCTCCTGACACAAGTTTCGCTCAAGGTAAATTGCTTCGTCCGCCAACTTTTTCTTATCAGCATATTTTCCCTTGAGTGCATAGAATGCATTCAACATTCCAACCGCAAAAGAGCTAGAAGTACCAAGACCAGAACGAGCCGGAAGATCTGCTTCATATGTAAGACGAATCTCATGCATGTCAAGCATCTTCATCGCATTTCGAATCGCCGGATGCTGAATATCATCGATGTTTGTTACACGCTCCGTCTTTGAGTAGGAAAGCTCTGTAGAATAATCAAAGAACCGCGGCAAATGACGAACGTTCACATAGCAATATTTGTCGAAGGTAGTGGAAAGGACAGCACCACCATTCTCCCTAAAAAAGCTTTCCATATCGGTGCCACCACCGAAGAAGGACATCCGAAATGGTGTTTTCGTGATAATCATTTGTTTTTTTCCTCCATGATTTGTTCTTTAATTGAATCGCAGAAATCCGAATATGAGTCATATCTACAATGAGAATACCTTGACCTTGCCCATAACGATTCATATCCGTAAAAGCATTCTGCTGTCGGTTCTTTTCCGAAACTATCTAGGTAGGACTTGTAGATATTTCTTGCTTCTCCTTCTTGCCGAGCAATTCGTCTTTGATAAAAATCTTCTAATGTCATTATTTTTCTCGCCGGGTTTCCTGCATAAACAGAATCCGCTTCAATATTGCCAGATACTACAGCTCCCGCACCGATAATTGTATTTTCTCCAATTGTAGTGCCTGGGAGAATTGTGGCTCCCCACCCAACAAACACATTATCACCAATCGTTACAGATCTCATTGCTGCAACTGCGCGTTCTCTTTCCGGGTAACGTCTCATACACACAAAAGAACTATAATCATGCGTCAAAATGGTAACCGGCCCAGTAATTACTACATTCGATCCAATATGAAGGAGATGGAGTGCCTGGTCATCAATGTGCGTCTGCGAAGGAGTAAAGATTCTCACATTATCGCCAACAGTTGCCCCCCCCCGCTTCAAAAATGCCAGATAGCTTTCGCAGTCAGCCTTATGTCCCATCACTATCTTCTTTACCAATTTCTTTAGCATGATCTAATCCTCACACATATTCTATTAATCACATCAGTTCTTATTCAGTAGTTTTTTGACGTTGTATTTTAGATAATATAATCTTCCCAAACATGCATATACAGCAGACATATACCCCTTATTCCGGTATACAGACATGAACTTCATACGGTTTCCACTTTGCTTGCTCGGTTCTCTCAACGGAGGTTGCATAACATCATCAATCGATAGTTCAATTACCTTCATGGCTGATCGGACTTTTTCAAAATACTCCACACCTGTTGGAGTATTTACCAGCACAAGTGACACACCCTCATCGCTTCCAAACCCAGGACAAACAGCATCAATGCCTCGACAATCTCCCGTTGTAAGGTCACCTGGACGATTAAGGCACGAATACTGACAATGATGACATGATAATTTCGTCGCCAACTTCATATAGTAAATCGTCCGCCACAAATCCGAGTATACGTTTGAATGATATTCCTTTCCATTGCTCAAGTATGCTATTTCTCTATGGACATGCCACGACCACTTTTTGGGCCGGAAGCAATAGCTAATAACACGCTTATGCGTTTTAGCCTCAATCATTTTTATATGATCGGCAAATACCAACGGACTCGGTGTACCGTGGCAGATCAAGTCAACACAAATTAGGTTGTTCGTTCTGCCTTGAAGCGCTCGTTTTAAGCCATCTGTTTGACAAGGCGTGCCTGTAAAGAGGACCTTTTTACCATCTTGTAAATCCTTTTTTATTAGAAGATATGTGTCTCCTATATCACTTTGAACATACTTTGAGCCCTTCATCCGGTCTCTCTCTCTAGCAGTTGTTGCTCTGAAATGTCTTACCACCATGTCGTCGTCGAAGGCAGCCCCATAGATAACACCGCCTTCTGCCAATATGACATCAGATATCGCCGTAAAGAATCCTCCGCTTGCGCTCGTTCGAAGTACGTTCTCGTTATTATGTTTCACTCCGTAGGCCTTTTGAACTGTGCTGCTCACGTTACCTTTGGGTTTCAAAACAGGGCAAGCCTTTTCACACAAACCACAGCCTACGCATTTTACATTATCAACTACCGGATACTTAAACCCTTCTTCATCGGGTATCATCTCAATTGAATTTTTAGGACAAACCGTAGCGCATGCTGAGCATCCGTAACAAAATTCTTTTTTTACGCCTTCTAGCATCTAGATCACACCTTTCGTTTTACCAAAGAAAGCATTCTCTTCATCACGGGAATAAATTCTTTCTTTTCAAACGCATAAGCGCTAGCAGTGACCACTACAACTGCCCAAACGCCATATATTATTGCTAATTTGAACCATTGCAGATAACTCATGCACTCTGGACTATAGACTAACGATAGACCATAAATCACAATAATATTCACCATCACCAGAAGCATCCGAAGCAATGATTTTAATGGCGATGCGTGCGTTATATACTTTGGTGTAAAAAACAACAAGTCAATCGTTCTATACAGATTAGAAAGACAGGATCCAAGCATTATTCCAACCATACCCGCCAATCGTCCGCCTATCGCGCCAAACACTATAATGATTAACCCTTGGATTGTTACCCTCCATCTTGTTTCTCTGTACATTCCTGCAGATACAATTAACATACTCTGGGGTGTCTTGATATTGTATAATAATCCATTAAGAACAATAACAGCACCCAAAAGAGGATAGTAATAATTCGCATCAGAGAGACCCTTTGTATATACCGACACAAAGGGCATTATCAGAGCGAATGCCAGACCGTACACTATCGATAAGATATAGTAATATGCCACCTCAAATTCCGATACAGTTTTTCTTAGGGTCGTTTCTTCTCTCCGTGCAATTAGATCTCCAAACCCAGCAGGCAATCCCGATATAAAGATACTTAGAACACCATTAAGCCCAGAAATCACCATATTATAAATTGAATACACACTGACAGAAACCAAATTCAACAAAATTGTGGCGAGAACTGTCGGCGCACCCGTTTGGATAATTCCTAATATCTGTTGATAGATTACCTCCCAGCGCTTTTCCATAGCGCCTCTATCCGGCACAGTTTTTTTGTCAAGATATGTATAATTATTATGAGAATAACATACGATAATTCCTGCTTTGATAATGACAAGCGCTGACGCACATCCGTATAACAGTAAAATGTTCATCTGATGCGCTGTCATTACACAAATAATTACCGTTCTTAACACCGTATTAATGATTGTTGCAAATGAAATAACATAATTTCTTTGATCCGCTGTCAGCAAGACTCTATCGCCCGCTACAAAGAAAAAGTCGAAGCAGCCGTTGATTCCCAAAATAATTGCCAGAGTAAAAATCGTACCAAAAGTGACAGACTCTGCATTCGAAAGGAGACCATAAACAACAGCCAGAATAAAAATACCCGCCGAGAAAATATATCCGGCCTGCCGGTAGCTCTTTTTTGCAGCCACTACTATACCGCTTATTCGAGCATGGTCTTCCTCCGCAAGAGGCTTGTATAGCGAGTAGATAGCCGCTCCACCGATTCCAGCTTCAACCAGCGTTATGTATGAAATAAATTGGTTTAATGAACTCACCAGTCCATTCATTTCTGAGCCATATGTAGCAATCATCAGACGGGGTGTAATCATGCCCGCAGCCATAACTACAATCTGTGATACCATAGAAGTTAACGAGTTTAATGCAAATTTTTGTGTTCTGTTCATGTTTTCCTCTTAATTACTGAAGCACTTTTTCCAGATATTGCATCGAAACCTTGCGCTCTCGTTGCAACACTTCGTCAGCATGTGTGTAGTCAATCTTTTCCTCTAACGGGGTTTTGTCTCTTACAACACGATTCTCCATTCCAAGCATTTCAGTTAAATTCACCAGACGTGAATTGGTATCCGAAGAGAATTCCACAAAGAAATCTCTATGCAATGCCACTGAAATTGCCATACCGTGAAACGAATTAGTAAACACACACTGTGCCCCATTTATCAAACCCAGAAATTCCTTAGGTCCAACACCATATTCAGGATGCTTTCGGGGATCAAATCGTTCTTTAATTCTTCCCCCGACCGTCACCAATTCATAGCCATATTTATCTGCATATTGTTCTGCTTTTTCACGAAGTCCCACACTCGGCTTAATGCAGAAAAACAGAACATATTTCTTTTTTCTATGACAGGGTTCCATTTCGCCTTTTAAATAGTCTGCCGATACAAGCAATGTGGGATCCAAGACCAATTCCGCCTTGCGTCCAGTAAGAGATTTGACAATATCCTGTCCATCTTTTTCTCGAACGCTTAAAAAGGCGAAGTCCTTGAGAAGTTCAGAAATTTTCTCTTCGTATTCCGGATCCGCCTGCATGTAGCCAAAACTGGCTGCATACGATGCCTTTTTCTCCGGTTCTGAACAGAACTCAAGGTAAAAATTCAAATCATGTCCTGTCACAACCGGATTCCACACCTGATCGCTTCCCACAATTATTCGGTCCAGTCCCTCGCTCAGTTCACTCATTTGCTCAGTGCTGGAAACCACCTGACTCGGGTACATTTTCAGCTTTTGCTCAAACTCCTGATACGACGGTTTTGCACTTTTTAGAAAACACTTCGATAACATTTCAATTAGAATGGTCTTTGGCGTTATGGTTCGTGTTTTTTTGTGGTTTACTTTATCAGAAACATAGTTGATAACTGCAACATCATGCCCCATTTCCTCTATGACATGGTACAATGCCCCCATTTGGAGCATTGCCCCCAGGCTAGGTGCATGTGGAAACGTCAGAATACCAACTTTCATATTAATCATTCTCCTTCGATGATCTTTGACTTATTTCTAAATCTAATTATTCTTGCAGGGACTCCACCTACAATTGCATATTCTGGAACGTCTTGCGTCACTACAGCACCAGCAGCAACGCCCCCCCGATAAATATGAACCCCCGGCAGGATAATAGCTCTACTTCCTATCCACACATCATCATCAATGATAACCGGACGAACAGGTTCAAATCCCTGTTGATTCATCGGACGGGATATATCGTCCATTTTATGATTGCTCGGATTAATAATGCACTCTCGGGCCATCATAACATTATTACCAATCACCGTTGTATTGGATATTATGCTGAATGCCCCAATTCCTGATTTATTTCCCAGACATGTATCTGATGCAAAAAAGGTTCCTTTTTCAATATTGACGTTCTCTCCGCATGACTTCATGATAAGCCGTCCACACAAGGCACGGAAACGTTTTGCACCAAAGTTTACCGGAGATGTTGATTCTGGCAATTTGGACGCAAATACAAATAAGAATCGGCCTAGTGCACGTTCAATTCTCTTCCTATTCATTTGATTCTCCCATGCGATTTTCTGATACTAAAGCAATCATCGATATCATTATTGGCAATGTGTAGTTTATTGCTCCGGCAGCCGGAATAGATGAATATCCGATCAGAGTTAGGAACAATGGTACTATTTTCTGGAAACCGACTTTTCTACAACATTTAGCGCATCGATTCCACTGGTATGCAAACCAAGAAAAAAGTGGAATTGTTCCAACAATCCCCAAACCAAACAGATACATCAACGGTGCACAATGTGTATGACAATTAAACAACCCAATTCCAAATAAAATAGACAAAACCGTTTCGAACCAAGGCTTGAAGTACAATAAAATTAGATTGATTCTACCATTTCCCCCAACAACATCTGCACCCTCAAAGCGATTTAAAAAACCTTGTGCTATGGTCGGCATAAACTTGAGAAAGGCAAACACGAACAAACTCATCACGGCTAAAACTGCGACCGTTTTCTTTATGTCACCTTGGCTCAGGAACCACAAAACACCCCATACAGCTAGTAGGATGATAAACGTTCTGGACAATCCAATCAGGCAACACACTGTACTGCCAATCATAGAAATAACAGCTGCAATCTTCCCCATTTGGGATTGAAATCTTGGTAGAAGCAAACTTACTGTAGATATGCACGCAATTGTATTCATTGCATAGAAGTTCGGGTCAATAGAGGTAGCCATATTAGCTCCTGTATTTCCAATTAGCATTCCCGTATAACCCAGTCTAGTCGCCGGATTCATCAAATCTTGCAAAGAATAATAAGAAAGCGTCGCACTAAGCATAACTGCACCTAATGCAAAATTACCAATAGCATAAGCTACGACTGCCTGCGTACCAACCCTATATTGTCGAATTACAGACATAGAAAATGCCAGAAGTATGAAATCAAACGCAGCCATTAAATGATAAATTCCTGTATACCCTGTCAAGAAGTCTTGAACGGTGATATAGGCAACCACACAAAGTGTGAGAACAAATCCCGTCTTTTCAATAGGAAACTTATACTTGACTGCGTCGTAAAACAATCTAGCAAGCAAAAATACTGAAATAAAATTCCCCGGCAGTCCAACATACAAAGGGACCAAAAAGCACGTAAAAACTGCAACATTTTTAGTTTCCAAAAAAAAGATTGGAATCAGCGCAATCAATAAAAACAGGAACTTGTTCACACTTATCCCCATCATATCTCTAGCAAAGAGTCCCAGGATGATAAGTGCTCCTATCCCGCACATTTTCCATTGATCCTCTTTTAAATCAACTTCTCTGTGTAGCATTCAATTATCCTCTCATATGTGGAATTCACCATGTTTAATCTCATTTATCACACAAGCTCTCAAAATCATGCAAAGCCTCGGTATTACTCGACTCATATTGCAATACCATACTCTTAAAGATACCTTTATTATCGAGCGCATATTTCAGAAGCTCTTTGATGTGCTCCGTCTCACCCACAAGACCTATTTTTCTATCCTCAACCAGCTCTCTCGCTGACAGAGTATCTGTGGAAATTACCGGCACCTTTAAGCTTGCAGCTTCATCAAAAACCATAGGTGCAGCTTCGTGGATGGATGGCACAAACAGATAATCCGCACCTTTAATATATCTATACGGGTTAACCTGCTCGCCTTCTAAAACAATATAATCGTCTGCATGGTTCTCACCAATTAAGTGCTCCAGCTGACTTCGTAACGGTCCACCACCAACGATATGCCATTCCACGTCATATCCATCCATTTTTAGTTCCTTTACGATTTCAATTCCGCGCTCAAGTCCCTTCTCACCGCTTAACCGCGCTACAGTTACCAAGGAATTCTCACATCGATATTCTATTGTATCCTGTGATGCCATCTCATTGATTAGTTTAAAATCATGAAAATTTCTCAAAACACATATTTTATCTTCTGCTTCGGGAATGCATCTAATCACCGCTGCACCCACACTCTTAGACACTGCCGCTATCTTATCAAATTTCAGCAACAGTTTATCATTATATGTACAGTGTCCCCCATACATTTCGTAATCGCAGTGTATTACAATTGCTTTTTTATTTGCGTTTACGCAATTTATTACAACCTCTCCGGCCAGATTGCAAAAGATATTTTCCTGCTGTGGATGTCCAAAAGCAATTGCAATATCATAAACTCCGTCAATTTTCCCGACTTTATTGCATATATAATTCGCAGGTATTTTTTTATTGAAACACTTCGTCCATGCCGAGCAAACCTGACGAATCACTTTATATTTAGAACCGTACTGTTGCAAATCACCAGCCGAGCGCTCTGTAAGAGCCAAATATGCATTATCTTCAACAATCTTAACCTGTTCAGGAATATCGCTATAAAATGCGCCGTCATGATCAAAGCAAAGAAGTGTCACTTCGCACTTATCACATATATTTTTAAGCAGTTCAATTAGCGCCTTCGATACTCCACCAACTCTCAGTTGGCTAACTGCAATCAGTACTTTTTTCATAACTTTGCAAAAAGCTCCCTTACATTTGCGTTCCAGTCCATATTCTTAGAATAGTACTCGAGAATCTCTTTCTCAAAGGCTCTTGCGGTTTCAGAGGTCATTTCAATCAGGGCATTTTTCCACTCATTTTGTGTGCTACATATAATGCCCGTCTTTCCATTCACAACGAACTGTGTCAGCCCCGCAACATTTGATACAACAACCGGCTTGCCAAACAAATATGCCAGCGGAATAATACCACTTTGAGTTGCTTCAATATACGGTAATACGGCTGCCGTCATATGATGAAGTAGCCATTTCATTTCTCCATCATCGATATACCGATTGATCACTGTGAGGTTATTGCACTGATTAATCAGGCTTTTTTCTTCCTCTGTAAAATTTCCACCACCTGCTATAACCAGTGGGAAAACTTTATCCGAAATACTCTGATATACTTTTAATAGATTTCCAATGCCTTTATATTTATCAATCCGTCCAAAGAACAGCAGATAATCGCTTTCTGCATTCATTTCCACAGGCTTAATTTCATTCGCATCTGGCAGATGCGCTCCAAGCGTTATCATTACAGCTTTTTCTTTATAGTGCGGATACAGATTACCGAACGTCACAACACTCTCCGGAGACATCAACACAAACTTATCTACACGTTTATAGAACCTTCTATTTATGAATTCCGTGTATTTTTCCAATAAGACTATCCGCAGGCTTCTGTTATTTGTAGGATGGTGCGTTCCTGCGTCGTGGAGCGTTAAAAGCTGCTTAATTTCGCCTTTCAAAAACATTCCAACATTTGAGCATATCACGCTATCGTCCATATACCAAATGAACTCAGGCTGAATATTATTGATTCTGCCCGCTATTTTCTTATAAGGAGACTGATCAATTACTTTCTTTTCTTTATGGTATTGGAGGAGGTCAGTATTTGTAATCAAGCTGATGTCTGTATCATGAATTTCATAGGGCATTACAACCTTCACGTCGTACCCTTCTTCGACAAGTGTCTTGTACAACTGTACGGTTAGCTGTAAAATTCCACCTTGCACGTTTGCTGTAAAAAGAGCTATTCTTGCTTTCACGCTGATATTTCCTCCCCACCTATTGTTTCTTTACATCGTTTGCCGATAAACCTTATCCAGTGCCTCCTTATATGTTTCAATATCCAGAATTTGCGCTGCCTTTTCCAATGTAGCGTGATGCAGGTTCTGGTACAGTTCATTATTTTCCAGAACATCCGTGCAACGCTCGATCAGGACATCGTCATCATCGCTCAAATACCCTGTCTTACCATCATCGACGATTTCCTTCAGTCCATCCGTCGGTGTGCTTACAATCGGCACACCAAGTGCCATTGCTTCCAGAGCGCACATCGGAAGACCTTCCCATCTCGAAGTCATAATCAGAATTTTAGCCTGCTTCATTGCCCCATATGGGTTGCTGCTATATCCCAGCATATCGATGCTATGCTCCGCATGGTGCTCGGCAATCGCCTGCTTTGTTTCTGCCTCCAAATCGCCTGTGCCGATAATAGCGGCTTTCATCTTCGGATACTTTTCTGCTATTCCAGCAAGTACTTTGACCAGCCTCTGGGGGTTTTTTGGGGGGGTCAATCTACCCACATATACAATATCGTAGGCATATTCTTTTTCATCTTGTGCGGCCTTTTTATAGACTTCTTCTGCGTCGATTACGTTATAAAGGATGCTGCTTTTTCCCTCGAACTGTTCATGAAATGCATATCCTTCATATGCAGATTTCGACACCCAAAAAATATGCTTTGCTTTTTGGGCAGCATACCTGTAAAGCAACGCTTTCGCAGAGATTCCTCGAGAGTCAAAATTATTATTATGCACATGGGAAATCAGCGGAATCCTCCCGCAAAGCAATGCTGCAAAAAAGGATGCTTTCATGTCATGAGCATGAATAATATCCGGTTTTTCTTCACGGATAATGCGCTTAACTTCTGACAAGGACCATTCTTTCATCGGCACGTACCGAACATTTCTTTCCATCAAAGCATCTCTGATTTGACCGTCCGGACTTGAATACACCATTTCATATTTCAAATCATTTTTGAAGCATGTTATAATTTGACAAGCAACATTTTCCGCTCCTGAAAAACGAGTTCCTGTCAGAATATGAAGAATTTTTTTCATATCGTTATTCCTCAATAATGGATTGGTAAATCTTTTTCAACCCATCTAATGCTGCGTTAATATCGTAGGGTCGAATCGCTACTTTATTTCGTTCTATTTCAGAAATGCGTTCTGAAGGATCTACTATTTTTTTCATCAACTCAGCGAGTTTATTTTCATCAGTCGGATCAAAGAGATATTTACTGCCATCAAGAAGATCTGTACATCCTCTAATTCTGGTCGCAATGCAAGGTAAGTCTGCCGCCATTGCCTCCATCAATGCTCCGGGAAGGCCTTCTCTAAATGAAGTAAAGATAAAGCAATCACAAGATTTCAAAATTTGTGGAATTCCAGTCTGATATCCCAACAAAAGAATCTTTTTCTCCATACCAATATTCTTTATATATTCACGAAGCATTTCTTCCTTCTCTCCTGTGCCACAGATGACATAGTAAGAATTGGGAATATTTGCTTTCACAAACGCTTTAATACCAACAATATGGTTTTTATTTTCATTTACTTCCCCAACAGAAAGAAATACATATCCATCATTCGGGATGCCATATTTTTCTCGAAAATCCGCCCTATCCACTACCAGATCTGTTATTTTCTCAACATTTACTCCAACGCCTGGAACACTATATAGTTTTCCTCCGTTCTTCAGGTGGAATTTTTGTGCTCGCATATTGTCCTCCTTATTTATTGTAATAAGGATGTCAGTATAATGCGCCAGATAGCGTTCAACCGGATAATAACATAACCAGTTTTTCAATGGTGCCCCCGTCCAAAAATGGAATCCGTGTGCCTGATAAATTACTGTCTTAACACCAGCTTTATGTCCACAAAGTCTTCCAAGTACGCCCCCCATTGGTGTATTGCAATGAATAACATCAAAATGATATCTTTCGATCAACTCCATAATTTGCTTGTAAGCACGAAAGTTTCGCGCAACTGCTGATGGATTTCGATTGATGTCTATATTGTGATGATATATCCCGAGTTCTGCACATTCCTTATCCTTAGCAACTTGGTCTACTCCGTTTTCATTGGCAGCAATATGATATTCTATTCCAAGTTGTCGAGCTGCTTCAATACTCGATTTTGCAAAAGATCCAAACCGACTTTTCGCAAAAGTAGTAATATAAAGCATTTTCATAGTCATTTACCTCTTCACTATTTTCTTCGCAAAATCCAGCAATCCAACACGCCTTAATGCATACACAACTCGCTTTTTCAAAGAGGGTTTTGCATACTTCTTTACAAGTACGTCAAACGGCATTTCGTCCATATGCTGGTAAATCCCTTGTAGGATGTCTTTCAGAATTAGTAGTTAATCTATTACATTCAGCGATTGCTCGAGCATTTGGCAACTCCTCCAGTATAATTTTACCCCTTGAATTATCCAATGCGTTTTTTCCTTTTGTGGAATGAGCATAAATCACGGAGCAGCCCAGGTCATCAATTGGTTCCGTATTTATTGTTTCAATTCCCCATGCATCTGCGACCGTCAAATCACTTACCCTGTGAATTTTCTTGAAGGAACAGTCATAACAACATTTTCTCAAATCTGCGTTTCTTACGAACGCACCCCCCCATAAATCGTCCTCAAAGGGTTTTGTGTATCGCTGTCCGTCATCAAAATCAATCAAATATGAGAAATTCTTCCAACCGGTAGATTTATTTCTGAAATAAAACGTTTTTGCATTGGCGCAATACTTTTTCTCCTGCATCGTAATATAGCTCTGCCATGCCTTCTCAGATGGAACTCCATGACACACAAAATCCATGCAGATTAAATTTGGGTATTCCTTTCCCAGATAACTTTTCAGCCCTTCTATCTGACAGGGCGTTCCGGTATAAAGAACAAACAGCCCCTTTTTTAGGTCTTCTGCGGCCTGTTTAAACGTATCCCCCACATTGCTCTGAACATACTTGCTTCCGCGCAATAAATGCAACTCGTTACTGCCAGTTATTCTTATCTGATCCACACCATAGCAATCTTCACGCATTGCTGCTCCATAGACTATACCGCCCATGCCAAGAACATCTTCCGCTACAGATGAAAAAATACCGCCAGATGAACTTTCCTTCCGAACTTTTGGGTTCAAATTGTACCCTACATAAACACGAGGATACTCCACCGCATTTTCTGTCTCTAGCCCTAATGTAACGGGGCACACTTTGTCACAAAGATGACAATTGATACATATACTTGTGTTAACTGAAGGAACCAAGAATCCTTCTTGATCAGCCACCATACTTATGCATTTGGGGGGGGCAAATATTGGCACAAGCTGAGCATCCACAGCATTTTTCTCTTGAAACCACTATGATATTTCCTCTCTATCAATCGCTCAAAGATTTTATTAGATAGTCCCTAGCTGCTCTTTTTTCCCTGTCTAGTTTTTCATTCACGCTTGTCCAATCAATTTTCTCATGAACTCGATTCTTAATCGTGGAGCAGTCCGTTAAGAAGCGATTTTCAATTCCGCACATTTTTAATAAATCTGAAAGTCTTGAGTTGATCGATTGTTTGTCTTCCTTTGAGCCTTTTGGAAAGCTGAAAACTTCCTTGTTTAGATTTATGGAAAACGCTGTTCCGTGGAATGAATCCGTAAGTACCGCTTGTGCATTAAGAATTAGCCATACCCATTCACGCGGTCCAACCTTGTAAAGCTGAATCGTACTGTATTTTTCATCTTCCGCCTTAAATCCAGTCTGCAAATGTGGAATGGTTATTACTGGCATTTCCTTAGAAAATGTATCATAAATCATTTTCTTTGCGCTCTCGTTGTTTCCCAAGAAAAAAGAGAAAACATATTTTTCAGAAACTCCCTCTGGTTTTCTCGCAAAGGCCTTCCATTCATCGGGATTAATAAGAAATGTTGGATCAAGGACAGTTATTACTTCTTTTTTCAGAATCTGCTTAAGCATTTTTTCCGCACTTTTTTCTCGTACTGAAATATGGTTTAATCCCTGTGCGTGCTTAGAAATATAATCTTGTTCCTTTGTGGTCAACTGATTTCTTCCAATGCTTGCCGCATAGGATAATCTTTTTCCGCTAAATTTTGGAATATCCAAAAACATAGACGGACTCCACAAACCAGGATTCCATATCTGATCGCTTCCGCAAACAAGAATATCATATTCCGCAGCTTTCGCTTCAATTCCATCATCATGAACTGTCGCCGTGTGCGGTATACTTGCTTCAAAACTGTGTAAACAACCATTTCGAAGATCGATACTCTTTTTCAACGCCGGGTGCCTACGATACTGAATCTTTGTAAGTACCTTGTTTCTTACAACTTCAAATGTCCGTTTAAGGCCCAAGTTACACATCCGACTAAACTTATATGATGCCGCATTCTGAGTATAATCAATAATATCGCATTTATATCCGAGATTAGAAATTGATTGACGGAGCGCATATGCTTGCAGTAAGCCCCCATAGTTGCGATTGTTATGATAAATTGTTATTATGCCTACTTTTTTCAAGTCACTCACTCCTAATTAATTCAGTTTATTAGTTCAGCAAACCGTTCCACTGCACCGCTTGTTGCATACTTTTTACAACCGTACTGATATGCATATTGGCTCATCACATCATACTCATCCAAGCTCAGTTTCGCAGCATCTTTTAACTTGTCCGCAAACTTTTCATTATCGCCCGCCTCTACAAGATATCCACTCTTTCCATCATCCACCTGCTCCGGAATGGCACCCACAGCGAATGCAATGACAGGTCGGCTATACTTGTAAGCGTCGATAATGATGCCGGACTGAGAAGCAGAATTATATGGAACGATTACCCAGTCACAGTTAACGAATGCTTCTCGCATCTCTGCGTCTGTGACGTAGTCGTTATTCAGCTTTACATTTTTCTCTTTGGCAAGCTGATCCACAATGCCCTGCATCTGCGAATCCACTCGTCCTACCACATCAAATTGAATGTTCGGACACAGTCTAACAATTTCAAGTAAGTTATCAGCACCCTTGTATGGATTGATTCTTCCAAAGAAGAGTACTCGACCACTATGTACTGGTGTCGTATATGCCGGATATCTACGCCACAATTCCAGATACTTTACACGGTCTGTGCTGATTCCGTAGCGGTCGATCATATCCTGAATATAGGTTTTGTTGCGCAGTACAATCGTATCTGCGAACTTAACCACAGCCTTGTTCATCAAATCGACCATCTTAACTTGACTGTCTCCCTCATGTGGGATAACCTCATGAATCACTTGATAGGTCTTGGCTTTTCCAGACATCAGCATAATCGGAAGATTCCATGTATGCAGGCTTTCAAAATAAATCGCATCAAAATGTTCCTTGCGGATACGATGAATTATCGAAACCAACAATGGGAGATTGAACGTTTTCTTTGTCACACCAGGTCTTTCCGGGCAGTCAACCAGCCATGTATGATCTGATTTCTGGAGTTCCACCTTCGGAGTCTTGATGCAAAGCAAGTAAGCATCCCAGTCACTTCGATTTCTCATTTCTTCGTTCATTCCAAACAACGTATCCTGATGGTCCGCATTGTCTGAGAATGTCACTAGAAGCACTTTTTTCATCTCGAATTCCTCTCCCACTAAAACAGCCCAGACTCATCTCAAAGAGTCTGAGCCGTTTA
>DCUA01000194.1:0-1092 GCA_002329675.1 Firmicutes bacterium UBA1426
CCACCCCACCGAGATCGAGCCCTTTGGCGGGGCAGCCACCTGCATCGGAGGCGCCATCAGGGATCCTCTTTCAGGGCGGTCCTATGTCTATCAGGCTATGCGCATCACCGGCGCAGCAGACCCATTGACTCCGGTGGACCAAACTCTCCCGGGCAAGCTTCCTCAGAGAAAGATAGTAACTGCCGCTGCTGCGGGTTACAGTTCGTATGGCAACCAGGTAGGTCTGGCCACGGGTCTTGTGAAAGAAATATATCATCCCGGCTATGCAGCCAAACGGTTGGAAATGGGTGCGGTAATAGGAGCTGCGCCAGCGAGCCACGTGGTCAGAGAAACTCCAAAACCCGGAGACGGGGTCATCCTGCTCGGCGGAAAGACGGGGCGGGACGGCTGCGGCGGCGCCACGGGTTCTTCGAAAGCACATGATCTCTCCTCTCTGGAAGAATGCGGATCCGAAGTACAAAAGGGAAATGCTCCGGAGGAGCGGAAGATCCAGCGCCTGTTCCGTGAAGAAAAGGTGACCCGCCTTATCAAGCGCTGCAACGATTTTGGCGCAGGCGGAGTCTCTGTTGCGATCGGAGAACTGGCAGACAGTCTGGAAATCGACCTGGATGCAGTCCCAAAGAAATACGAAGGACTGGATGGTACAGATCTGGCAATCAGCGAATCCCAGGAACGGATGGCCGTAGTCGTAGCACCGGAGAATATCGACCTTTTCATTGAATACGCCAGGAAAGAAAACCTGGAAGCCACTCTCGTTGCCCGGGTCACTGACACCGGTCGCCTTGCCATGCATTGGCGTGGTAAAAAGATCGTGGATCTTTCCCGTGAGTTCCTCAATTCCAATGGTGCCCCCAAATATGCCAGTGCGGAAGTTCCCGTATTGAAAAATACTGTTGAACGGACTCCTGTAGGTCTCAGACCTGCTTTCGAAAAGCTGGTATCCGACCTGTGTTTCTGCTCCCAAAAGGGACTTGTTGACAGGTTTGACTCTACCATCGGCGCCGGCACCATACTCATGCCCTTTGGCGGACTGTACCAGGAAACCCCTGCTCAGGCAATGGCGGCTAAACTCCCTGTGCTAAAAGGAGATAC
>DCUA01000194.1:1108-7389 GCA_002329675.1 Firmicutes bacterium UBA1426
TCTGTAGCAAAAGTCATCGCCAGCGGTGGCAACCTGAAAAAATGCTGGCTTTCCTTCCAGGAGTTCTTTGAAAAGCTGGGCAACGACCCTCTTCGCTGGGGCAAACCCTTTACCGCACTTTTAGGAGCACTGGCAGCTCAAGAGGACCTGGAGGTGGCTGCCATCGGCGGAAAGGACTCTATGTCCGGCAGCTTCGAAGATCTGAATGTACCGCCCACCCTGATTTCAGTAGCCGTCTCCCTGGGAAATGCAGAAGATGTGATTTCACCGGAGTTTAAGCGTGCGGGAAATCCAGTTCTTCTCATCGCTCCCGAATATGAAGAAGGACTTCTTCCATCCGGCGAAAGCCTGAACAACTGTTTCCATATCGTACAGCAACTAATTAAAGAAAAGAAGATTTTAAGCTCCTACGCCCTCACTGCCGGTGGCTGTGCGGAAGCCATTTTCGAAATGTCTCTGGGAAATCGCATCGGGTTTGAGTTCTCTCCGAGTTTTGACCTCACCCGACTGTTTCAGCAAAATTACGGTGGCTTTTTAGTAGAATGGGATAATTCGTCTCCGCTTTCTCAGCCGGATGTGCTCCCCGGAGAACAAATAGGCATCACCATTGAAGAGTTCTCTCTGAAGACGCCTGCAGAGGTCATTGATCTTAATGATCTCAGAGCACTTTACAACCGTACATTGGAACCGGTCTTCCCTACTGTTGCACGGGATAACGAAGCACAGGAAATTCCCGTTTTGTCATACCGATCCAACGGCAAGCCCGCTCATCGTTCAAATAAATCGAAGGGAGCAGCTAAACCCAAAGTGCTGATTCCGGTTTTTCCGGGCACCAACTGTGAATATGATACTGCGAAAGCTTTGGAGCGCGCAGGAGCGATTCCGGAGGTATCACTGATTCGCAATCTTTCTCCTGGCGATGTTGCTGACTCCATTAAGCAAATCGCCGGGCAAATACGGGACTCCCAGATAATCGTCCTTCCGGGTGGATTTTCCGGGGGTGATGAGCCGGATGGCTCGGGTAAGTTTATCACATCCTTTTTCCGCAACCCCATGATTGCTGAAGAAGTTCAGCGGCTCCTGGAGCAGAGAGATGGTTTGATACTTGGAATCTGCAACGGTTTTCAGGCGTTGATCAAGCTGGGACTGGTTCCCTTTGGCCATATTTGCGAAGCCACAGCCGACTCCCCCACCCTGACCTTTAACTCCATCGGACGCCATCAATCCGGGTTGGTTCACACCCGCATCTGCTCAAACAAATCGCCATGGCTGATGGATACTGAGGTCGGAGAAATCTATACTATTCCAATATCCCACGGCGAGGGACGATTTGTTGCAAATGAAGAGTTGCTCAAGCAATTGGCTGACAATGGGCAGATTGCCGCACAATATGTGGACCTGACCGGGAAACCTACTATGGGCATCCACAGCAATCCAAACGGCTCCATAATGGCAATCGAAGCGATCACCTCGCCGGACGGCAGAATACTGGGTAAAATGGCACATTCGGAGCGTTCGGGGAATTTGCTCTACAAGAATGTTCCCGGTAATAAGGAACAGAAGCTATTTGAAAATGCGGTCCGGTATTATCAATACTAAAGAAGACTTATCGATAAGCCTGCAAAACCTTGGTTTTTGGGCCGTTCGGCCTTGGAATAATATATAAAATTATGGGCATAATATTTATCAGAATATTGCGACTTTGTTAAATAAAAGATTTTTGATTTTTCTGAAATAATCTGTTGACAAAGTATTTTTTCTGTTGTATTATGGGGATACTCAAAGAAAGGAAACTACAAAAGTACTTGAAAGACCTCAAAGAAAAGGCACCACCTAAGTATTTGAGACACTCAAAGAAAAGTAGATCCAAGTAAGTGGGTAACCCCGATAAATAGGCAGAGCTGAAGTTATCGGGTTCGCTCCAGACAAACGGTCGCCTTGGAGATAGATATACTGCAGAATGATAGGAGTTACGAACAAGGAAACTTGACGAAACAAATTGAAACTAGCAGGAATCGGAGAGCAAAGGCCAAAGATCGGGTCAGTATTGGAGCAAAAGGAAGGGAGGAAGTACTCTATTGAGCTACACTCCGAAGAAAGGGTAGGCCCAGTCCAAATGGAAAATGTGGTCTACCCTTTCTCGTGCCATAAATAACAACCACGGGGACAGACCCCGTGGGTNNCCCCGTGGGTTCAAAAGCAACCACGGGGTCTGTCCCTCCGGGGGCAAAAGCAGCCACGGGGTCTGTCCCCGTGGTTGACAATTTTAATAATGAGCTGCATATTTACTTCCACATTTAGACAGACTAATCGTCGGAGGTGATTTCATATGACAGTTCAATTAACCACAAAAGAAAGAATGCTAATGCAGGATCAAAAATCACAAGAAGAACTGTGTGTTCAGAAGTATCAAAGTTATTCAGGCTTGGCGCAAGACCCTCAGTTGAAGCAACTTTTCAGTTCCCTGGCTCAAAAGGAGCAGGAACATCTGAATTCCATCAACCAGATCCTTTCAGGCCAGATACCCACCACGGGAGCCCAGTCCGGCGGGCAATCCCAGCAACAAGCCATGCAGTCGGGCATGTCCCAGACTCAGCCCGGAATGCAATCCCAGGGTCAATCCGGCATGACCCGCGGCCAATCGGCTCAGGGAACCAGCGGAACACAGAGCGGAATGTTTAACGATAAAAACCTATGCTCTGATATGCTTGCCACAGAGAAATTTGTATCCAGTGCCTATGACACCGCTATCTTCGAGTGTACAAACGCAAACATCCGCCAAATATTAAACCACATTCAAAAAGAAGAGCAGCAACACGGAGAGCAGATCTTCAATTATATGCAAAGTCATGGCATGTACAGCCCTCAGTAAACGGCAACCTTGTCCCGGTTATAAAGGAAACGGAATCAATCATAATATGAACCCCCCCTGGAGAAATCGGCAGGGGGGGCTATTCATTGCACAGCTTTTATTATCTTTGTGAGAGAGGGCCGTGCCAATGATCAGTCTACGTCTTCAAAATGAATTTTACTGTTTTTCTGCAAAGCAAGATCGATGATCCTCTGAGCGTCCTCCTTTTCAAAGATCAGCCTTTTGGATAAGCTTCTCCTGGTAAAATGCAGCACGATATACCTGGGATCCTTCACCGTCTCGCGATGGAGGTTGGAAACTTCGTCGAAAAGCCAGGCTTCCTTATACTTGAACAGCACCGCATCATAGTAAACGGTAATACCTTCCTCGTTGACCAATGTGTATTTATTAAAAAATGCAGACCATACCAGAAAGGGCCCAAGCAAAATCCCAACGGGAGATTCAAACAGGATCCCCAGCACAATAATGCTGATCCCGAACACCACCGCCGCGATACGTGTTGAAAGCCTTCTTTTTCGATCATTTAACACTTTAAATTCATTCATTTCAAATTTCGGCCTTTTTCTTATTCTTGGGATTCATTTCCGGATCCACATACTTGACCCCAATGCCCAGATACGAAATGATGATGGCATAGATCGGGTTGATGACATTCATGAAGGCATACGGCCAGAAGTCAAGATTGTAGACTCCTAAAGTAGCTGCCTGATATGCTCCGCACCCGTTCCAGGGGACCATGGGCGACCACAGGGTTCCTCCATCTTCCAGAGTTCTGGACAGGAAGCTCCTCTTAAGACCCTTCTGGTCATAGATCTTGGCATACATTCTGCCGGGCACGATAATCGCCAGATATTGGTCAGTCAGGACAAAGTCGCATATGATACCCGTTATGATGGTAGCGGTAACAAGACCGCCTACAGACTTGATCCTTCTGGCAACTCCACCCAGCAACACTTCAACGAATCCGGTTTTCTCCAGGATCCCTCCAAAGGCAAGGGCGAACATGATCAAACCGATGGTCCACATCATAGAATCCAGACCACCCCTGTTAAGAAGCTTGTCAGCAATAGCATTTCCCGTATCCGCTTCATAGCCATAATGCATTGCTCCCAGCACATCGGCAACGGAATTACCTTGGGAAATCATCGCTACGATTCCCGCAATGGCCACTGCCAGCAGCAACGAAGGAATGGCAGGAATCCTCTTCACAGCCGAGAAGATAACCACCAGCACAGGGATCATGATCCACACCTGAATGTTAAATTCACTTGATATCGCCGCCTGAATCTCGTTTACTGTATGAGCATCAAATCCCTGGGATCCAACCTGTATGCCTACCACTGCATAAAGCACTAAGGCGATACAGAAGCTGGGCAGAGTAGTGGTCATCATGCTTCTTACATGCTCGTAAAGAGGTGTCTCCGCCGTGGCGGCGGCAATATTGGTGGAGTCTGAAAGAGGAGACCATTTGTCGCCCATGTACGCTCCGGATATTACCATTCCGGCAGCAATGGCGGGGTTGATTCCCAGACCCGCTGCAATGCCCATCAGTGCAACGCCTACTGTTCCGGAGGCAGTCCAGGAGCTTCCCGTAGCCAGACCTACAATACCGCAAAGCACGGCTCCTACAACCAGGAAAGCGGAGGGCGAAATGAGATCCAGACCATAGTATACCATCGCAGGCATGGTTCCGGCCAGAACCCATGTCCCAATGAGCATACCAACGATCATTACGATAATGAGTGCTTCTGTAGCTCTGGCGATGCTGTCCAGGATACCGGTTATAATGGCATCCCAGCGATAACCGCAACGATAGGCCATCAGAGCGGCAACCACACAGGAAACCACGATAGGAATATGAGGTTCGATCCCCCATTTGACGGTACATACGATGATCAGGGCCATCATGAATACCGCCGGCACCAGGGCTTCCCACAACTTTGGCAGTCTTGTTTCTTTCATTTGACAATACCTCCAATAAAATAATAAGAAAAATATATATGTATAATTACATATCAGATTAGGAGTTCCGGAGCTTTTTCTCTGATTACGGGTCTCATTTCCTCCAGAGCTTCTTCCGTCATTTTCAGTCCAAAATCAATATCCTCCGCACTCATGGCGGTGGACATGCAGAACATTCCCCTGGGAGCGATGAAAACACCTTTCGTGAGCAGGACCATGTACAACAGTTGATTCAATCCTTCATAAGAGGTCGCCATATCCCTGTAGCTGATCACTGGTTTATCTGTGAATACAGTATTAAACAGAGAACCTGTTCCATTGATCTGAATTCTAAGCCCCAGTTTTTCCACCAGCGCACACATCCCTGACCGGAACAGTTCCCCCAATTCATTTACATACGCGACGGCTTTTCTGTCATAAGCCGTCATGGTAGCAACACCTGCAGCCATAGTAACCGCATTCCCGTTAAAGGTTCCCGAATGATACATCTTCTTTTTTCTCGGGTTATAGAGTTCCATGATATCTCTCCTGCCCCCGAAAGCGCCCACAGGAGTCCCTCCTCCGATGATCTTGCCGAGAGAGGTGATATCAGGTGTTATTCCATAAAGTTCCTGAGCTCCGCCGTAGGAAAGCCTGCCGGTTACTACCTCATCAAAAATCAAAAGTATCCCGTATCGCTCAGTCAATTCCCTGACTGCTTTAAGATATTCCGGAAGAGGCGTGATCTGCCCCGCAGACCCCATAACCGGTTCAATGATAAAGCAAGCGACATCTTTGTAGTTCGCCTCGATGATTTTTTTTGTTCTTTCCACATCATTAAAGGGAGTGACTATGACATCCTTTAAAGCATTTTCGGATACACCTCGGCTCTCAGGAATTACTTTGATGTTATCCAGACTCCCGGCTTTCTTTAAGTTGGGATCCACGCTGGCCTCAAATACATCCGTTGTTCCATGGTACCCACCTTCGGTTTTAATAATTTTGGCCTTTCCGGTATAAGCCCTCGCAATACGCAGAGCATGCATGTTGGCTTCCGTCCCTGAATTTGTAAACCGGATAAGTTCGATACCGGGGAACCGATCAACAAGCAGCTTTGCGAGGGTAGTCTGCAGCTCAAAGGGCGCCGTATAGGCACTTCCCAGAGCGATCTGTGCAGAAACCGCATCTACAGTTGGTTTGTGTGCATGACCGTGGATCAGAGAGGTATAGTTGTTTTGAAAATCCAGCAGCTTATTGCCATCCACATCGTAGATATATGTCCCCTCACCCTTTTCAATATAGTGAGGAAACGGATCAAAATATGTAGCTGTCCTCGTGTCACCGCCCGGCATATAGTTACATGCATCTGAATGAAGGGCCAGGGACTTCTTTCGCCGTCCTGCATATCGATCATCTAAACGTCTTCTAAAATCTGCCTCTACCGGACCATACATGCTTTCACCTCATT
>DCUA01000072.1:0-3843 GCA_002329675.1 Firmicutes bacterium UBA1426
TTTCTTTTTGTGGAAAGGGCTTTTTGTATGATGAAAAGAGTCTGAACTAAAGAGGAGGAAAAAATGATTAAAAGCAGGAAAGTATTAGCACTATTCATTGCAATGATGATGGTCCTGGCTGCGCTGGCTGGCTGCGCACAGGAAGGGGAAGCGCCAGAGACTCCCGATGAGCAGGAAGGTCCTGCCGAAATTCAGGGAACTCTGTTGCTGGCCACAACCACAAGCACGCAGGATAGCGGACTTCTCGATGTTCTTCTTCCCGAATTCACTTACGATACGGGTTGGGAAGTGGATGTGGTTGCTGTTGGATCCGGAGCCGCCATGACAATGGGTGAAAACGGGGAAGCNNGATGTGTTGCTGGTTCACTCCCCGGCAGCAGAAAGAGAATTTGTTGCAGCGGGACACGGACCGGAACGCTACGATGTAATGTACAACGATTACGTTATCATCGGCCCTGCAGATGATCCTGCGNNGATTAGCAGCGAATGCCCCGGCGGACGCGATAGCAGCTTTTACTATCCTGTCCGAAACACAGACTCCTTTCGTATCCAGAGGAGATGATTCGGGGACCCATAAAAAGGAATTGACTCTTTGGACGAAAGCCGGGATCGAGCCTTCTGGTGACTGGTATATTGAAGCCGGTCAGGGAATGGGTGCTGTAATCACCATGGCCAACGACATGCTGGCCTATACCCTGTCTGATAGAGCCACCTGGCTGAGCTATGCTGCAGATACGGACATGGCCATCGTTACCGAAGGTGACAGCAATATGTTCAATCAGTATGGCGTCATTGTCGTAGATCCTTCGAAGAATGATCAGATCAATGCGGCGGGAGCCCTGGATTTTCAAAGCTGGATCCTCGGTGAAAAGGCCCAGGCGCTTATTGCAGAGTATGGTGTGGCTGAGTTCGGCGCACCCCTGTTCACGCCCAATGCCACAGGAGAACCCACAGTAGATTAATAGTAGAATTTGATTGATCTGAATTTGTGACTTCATTGAAATAAGTTGCCTTTACAGCAAAAAGGCAACTTATTTCAAAGTTGGGCCAGTCAGGTTACATCCGTTCGCTTCTGTGTTTTAATATGGTAATATCTGTGATAATATAAGAGAACCAGATTACTGTGTGACTCTTAGAATTGAAAAAGGATAAATTATGCAGGAAATAGCAAGAGGACTACAAGAAGCAATAAAGATGCTCCTATCCTTTGACCCTGAGATCTACGAAATCGTAGGCCTCTCCCTACGCGTCTCCCTTTCATCCGTAATCATTTCCACCTGTTTAGGTGTTCCGATAGGAGTTCTTCTTGGTTTGTATGATTTTCCGGGCAAGCGAGCCTTAATACGGACGATTTACACATTAATGAGCCTGCCTCCGGTCATTGCCGGACTGGTGGTCTTTCTTTTTATTATGCGGAAAGGCCCTTTGGGATTTATGGGGCTCAGCTTTACGCCCACAGCCATGATCGTCGCACAGGTTTGCCTGGTGACACCGATCATTACCGGGCTGACCTATAACATCGTAAAGGATAAGGCGGACAGAGTGCGTCGCCTGGCCCTTACTTTGGGAGCCGGGAGAAGGGAATCCGTCAAACTTCTGATCTATGAACTTCGTGTGGGTATATTGGCTGCCATCGTCACCGGGTTTGGACGGGCAATTTCCGAAGTGGGTGCTGTCATGCTGGTAGGCGGAAACATAGTGGGGAAGACCCGGGTGATGACCACCTACATTGCACAGCTTCAGCGCATGGGTAATTACGACCGGGCCATTGCAGTAGGCCTTGTTTTACTGCTCATCGCTTTTACTATTAATGCTATACTCTACAATATACAGGAGAAAAACGCCTGATAAGGGTTTTAGGATAAATTATGAAAATCAAAATCGAAAACATAAAAAAAACGTACGGCGAACGGACAGTATTAGACATTGAAGAGCTGTCCGTGGAGGAAGGCTCCCTCTTGGGTGTCATCGGCCCCAACGGTGCAGGCAAAAGTACCTTGCTCAATATCATCGCAGGCATAGAGAGACAGACAGAGGGAAAACTTTATTACGGAGAGAATAGAAGCGAGACCATTCCTTACCGGGAGATCACGATGGTCTTTCAATCACCGTATCTTTTGCATACAACGGCAGAAAAGAACATCGCCTATCCGCTAAAACTGAGAGGATGGCAGGATGCCGCAATTAACAAACGGGTGGAGGAGTTGACCGAGGAACTGGGACTTGTCCGGCTCAGGAAGCAAAAAGCATGGACATTGTCCTCGGGAGAGATGCAAAAAGTAGCTCTGGCAAGAGCGCTGTCCTTCCGGCCGAAGCTGTTGCTATTGGACGAGCCTACGGCAAATATCGACCCTGCCACAACAGGGGAGCTGGAGAGGATGATGACAAAGATCAACGAAAGGGAAGGGACTACCATAATTATTATCACCCATAATCTCAGCCAGGCTAAGAGGATATGTCAGAATACGGCGCTGTTGCACAACGGGAAACTCGTGGAGGAAGGTCCTGCTTCCGTATTGCTGAAGCAACCAAAGGATCCCATAACGCAGGCATTTATCAATGGAGAATTATTAATATGAAACTATTACAGGTAGATTCGATCCAATCACTGGAGGAAAAATTCGCAACATACTTTGCTTCCATGGAAAAAAAGCAAGAGGAGGTGGAGCTTCGCCAGGTTCGCGGGCGCTATCTGGCTGAGGATATCTTAGCGGACATGGATTCGCCCTCCTTCCGTCGATCTGTGGTAGACGGATATGCTGTACGGGCAGCGGATACCTTCGGAGTCAGCGAAAGCATTCCGGTTTTTCTGGAATCCCTTGGATCGGTTACAATGGGGAAAGCATCGACCTTCTTTATCGGCTCCGGGCAGACGGCTTATGTCCCAACAGGAGGGATGATACCTGAAGGAGCGGATGCCATGGTAATGGTGGAACATATAGACCGACTGGGAGAAAACATGGTTTCCATCAACCGGCCTGTAGCACCAGGCGCCCATATCATGAACATAGGGGATGACTTTCATAAGAGAGAACGTTTTTTTTCCAAGGGACACCGGGTAACAACAAAGGATATAGGACTGCTGGCCGCTTGTGGCATGGCAAAGATAGCTGTTTACCGGAAACCGAGATTATCCGTGATCTCTACAGGAGACGAGCTGGTGGAACCGGGGATGAAACCCGGCCCCTGCCAGATCCGGGATATCAATGCTTACGCTATCAGCGCCTATGCGGAAGAATTAGGTGCAGAGGTTCTTGATCTTGCAATAGTTGCCGATGATGCGGACGCTTATCGCAACGCCGCCTTAAAGGCGATGGAAAAATCCGATATGGTCATCTTGTCCGGAGGGAGTTCGGCAGGAAATAAGGATTTTACGGCTCAGGTGGTAGATTCGCTTGGAAAGCCGGGAGTTGTGACCCATGGTCTGGCAATACGTCCGGGGAAACCTACAATTATTGGAATATTTACAGACCGGGAAGAACCGAAAACCGTTATCGGACTGCCGGGACATCCTCTTTCATCCATTATGGTATTCGATGTGGTAGTAGGAACCTTTCTTCGGAAGTACTATCTGGGAAATGAGGAAAGTCCCAAAACCATTCACGCAAAGATCACTGAGAACATTCACGCCGGGGAAGGGAGAACCACTTACCAGCTGGTAAACCTGAGCAGAGGCGAGGAGATGGAAGGGCACTCTGAAAGGGGTTGGCTGGCTCAGCCCATCCGGGCTAAATCAGGTGCAATTGCTCAGCTGGCAAGAGCTCACGGATATGTGGCCATTCCCCAGGGTTCAGAGGGAGTCCGGGCCGGGGAAACCGTGGAAGTAATCCTGATAGAATAACC
>DCUA01000072.1:3855-7361 GCA_002329675.1 Firmicutes bacterium UBA1426
GCAACCATGGGGTCTGTCCCCGTGGCTCCCGTGGCCGTTGCTAAGGAGGGAAAGGGAATGGAGCGCAAAATTTATTTGAAAAATACAGATATCGAAGAGGCTGTAACTCTTTATCTGGACAGACTCAACGAAGCGGCTGCCGGAGTAAAAAAGGAGCTCATAGATGTCCGCGAAGCTCTTGGCAGGGTCACATCGCAGCCGGTATTTGCCAGAGTCTCTGCACCCAACCACAATGCCGCAGCTATGGACGGTATTATGGTAATAGCGGAGCGGACGTTTCCCGCCAGCGAGACCAATCCAGTGGAACTTACGCCCATAGAAGATTTTGACTATATCAACACCGGTCATCTGATTCGGGAACCTTACGACAGCGTCATAATGGTAGAGGATATCCAGCAACTGGAGGATGGGAAGGTCCGCATTACTGCCGCGGCTTCTCCCTGGCAGCACATTCGTCCCATCGGAGAGGATATCGTGGCTGGAGAGATGGTCCTGCCGGAGAATCATAGGATCCGCCCCATTGACATAGGTGCAGTCCTGAACAGCGGCGTCAGACAGGTGGAAGTCTATGAACGCATCCGCATCGGCATCATGCCCACAGGCAACGAGATCACAGAGGATTACGACCACCTTGAGAAAGGCAGTTACTTTGACACCAACTCCTGGACATTTTGCGCAATGGTGGATGAATGGGGAGGGATCCCCGATAGAATTCCCCCCGTACCCGACGACAGAGATAGCTTGAAGCAGGCCATGATGGAGCTACTGGAAAGAAACCACATGATCATAATAAACGCAGGCTCTTCAGCGGGAACCAAAGATTACACCGCCCATCTCATTGAAGAAATGGGAGAGCTTATATTTCACGGGCTCGCCATACGGCCCGGAAAACCCACGGTGCTTGGGATCGTTTGCGGAAAACCGGTCATCGGTGTTCCCGGCTACCCGGGATCCGCTTTTCTCTCTTTTGAAGAAATCGTCGGCCCCGTATTCCGCAAGTTGCAGAGAGCACTTATATCTCCGCTGCCAAGAATCGATGCAGTGGTATCCAGGCGTGTGGTTTCCTCCCTTAAATACAGAGAATACATCCGCGTCAAGGTAGGAAAGGTGGAGGACAAGCTCATCGCCACTCCCTTAAACCGGGGAGCGGGCGTAACCATGTCACTTGTGAAGGCCGACGGACTCATGATCATCCCAAAGAACAGTGAAGGTTATGAAGCCGGTGAAGTTGTGTCTGTAGAGCTGACCCGGGATATGAGTGCCATAGAGAATACAATCGTGTCAATCGGAAGCCACGACCTGATCATGGACTACATCGCCAGCCTTTTGGAAAAGGCAGAAACCGGACCGGGAGAAAGCAAGATCCACCTATCCTCAGCTCATGTGGGCAGCATGGGCGGCATTCTGGCGCTCTCCAGAGGGGAGGCCCATATTGCACCCATTCATCTTTTGGACGAGGAAACGGGAGAGTATAATACTTCCTACATTCAAAAGTATCTGGGACATCGGAAGATCACTTTGGTCAAAGGAGTGAAAAGACAGCAGGGATTCATGGTGACGAAGGGCAATCCAAAAGGCATCCACACCATAGAGGACCTCGCTAGCAATGGGGTTACCTTTGTCAACCGGCAGAAAGGATCCGGCACGCGTATTCTGACGGACTATCTGCTTAAAAAAGCGGGTATCGACAGTGGTAAAATAAGAGGTTATGATAGAGATATGACCACCCATATGGCTGTAGCTGCCGCTGTCAGTGCAGGTACTGCAGATGTGGGAGTNNGAGGAATATGATTTCGCTATACCGGAGGAGTTTATGGATACCCGGATGATTCGCGGGTTTATAGAAGTGCTTGGGAGTGCAGAGTTCAGGAAGATACTGGAGGAATTAGGTGGCTATGAGTAGGCGTTATGAAAGAAACATGAAAACCCTTTCCCCTGAAGAGAACACAAAACTAAGGGAATTCAAGGTCTTCGTTGCAGGCTGCGGCGGATTGGGAGGTTTCGTGATCGAAGAACTTGGACGGTTGGGGATCGGACACATTACAGCTGTTGACGGTGATGTATTTGAGGAATCCAACCTCAACAGGCAGCTTTTAAGCACGATGGATCTGTTAGGACAGGGCAAAGCAGATGCCGCCAGGGAGAGAATGCTAAAGGTGAATCCGGATGTCACGGTGACGTCTATTCAGACCATGATCACTGCGGAGAATTGCCCGGAGTTGATCCGGGGGCACGACCTGGTCATAGACGCACTGGATAATATGGGCACGAGAATCGTTTTAGAGAAGAGTTGCGAGAAAGAAGGAATCCCCATGGTTCACGGGGCGATAGCCGGTTGGTACGGTCAGGTATCGGCTATTTTCCCGGGAGACAGGACCATTGAGAAACTATATCCCAAAGATGGTGAAAAAGGTGTAGAGACAGAGTTGGGTAACCCTGCCTTTACTCCTGCCATGGTTGCATCCATTGAGGTGGCAGAGGGATTGAAAATACTCCTTGGCAGGGGCAATATTCTGCGAAACAAACTGCTTTGCATCGATCTGCTGGATCACGAATATGAGTGCTTTGATTTATAAATGAGATTAGGAGTGTAAAATGAAGGTATTACGGCTGGCTATGCTGGGGTTCGGAAATGCAGGAAGGGCTTTTGCCCGGTTGCTGACAGAAAAGCGACCGGAGATAGCGGAGAGGTACCAATATGATGTCAGAGTGGTGGCCATCGCCACCAGGAGCAGGGGTTCCCTCATCAATGAAGAGGGCATCGACCTTATGAGAGCTCTTGAAGAGGTAGAGGGGTCGGGGCGTTTTGATCCATCCGGAAAGTCCTATTCCCGGTCATCTTCCATGGATGTTGCAACTTCAGTGGATTACGATGTGCTACTGGAGCTTACTCCTTTGGAGATTTTCTCCGGACAGCCGGCTATCGATCACATCCATACAGCTCTGGACAGGGGCAGGCACGTGATTTCTGCAAACAAGGGGCCCATTGCCTGGGCATATGAGGATCTCCGCAAAAAGGCGGAGGAGAAGGGTGTTCGTTTTTATTTTGAGACTACTGTCATGGACGGGACTCCGATATTCAACCTGGTGGAAGAGACCCTGCCACTGTGCAAGGTAACGGAAGTCAAAGGAATTCTCAATTCTACAACAAATTATATTCTGGAAGAGTTGGCAGAGGGTAAGAAATACGAAGAGATCCTTGAAGAGGGAAGGAAGAGAGGATTCGTGGAGGCGGATCCCTCCATGGATATAGATGGCTGGGATGCAGCGGCCAAAACAGCTGCTTTACTGAACGTGCTCATGGGAGCAAACATTACTCCTCCGGATATCCAGCGTACGGGAATAGGGAATATTACCTATGAAATGATCAAGGAAGCCGAGGACCGGGGTAATGTTATCAAGCTGCTCTGTCACGGCAGCATTGAGGACGGGAAGGTGATCGGCCGTGTCTATCCGGAAGAGATCCCAAAGAACAAACTGCTGGCCGGGATCAACGGGACATCCTC
>DCUA01000072.1:7404-8749 GCA_002329675.1 Firmicutes bacterium UBA1426
GGTGTTTCATAAAGAGAAAACAGGGAATCATACTAGTATAGCATTATTTTAGTATGCACAAATTTGCATCAACTAAAGGCAGGTTGTAAGTCTTTACAACAGATGGAGGTTCTCATGAACAACACTGAAAAAATGAAAGAAATGGTGGGGAAAAAGGTCTGGGCTGTCGTTGGAGCCACGCCCAATTCCGATAAGGTTGCAAACCGGATCTATCACTGCCTCAAGGACAATGGATATGAGACATATGTGGTGAACCCCAATTACGAAAAAATGGATGATGGAAGTCAGATTTATGCCAGTCTTGCGGACCTGCCCAAGGTCCCGGATTGTGTGGATTTCGTAGTGCCGCCGGGAGTAACTATGAACAACTTGCAGGATATGGACCCCAAGGTCTACCCCTGTATCTGGCTCCAACCGGGCACCTACGACGATGAAATAGTCAAGTTCGCTGAAGAAAAGGGATTTAAAACGGTTCATGAAGGAGCCTGTGTAATGGCCTATCTTCGGACGATGGATTAACCCGTAAATATTACCGTAAGGTTTCAAATATCTTTTTATCAGTATTTGCAGTGGCCAATGGCCAATCAGGATGAAATAAGGAGGACAAAACATGTTAAACAAAGAAGTCGTAAAACTCATGAACGAGCAGATCAACAAAGAGCTTTATTCGGCATATCTCTATCTTGATATTGCCAACTATTACGCATTAAACAACCTGGACGGGTTTGCCACATGGTTTACCGTACAGGCTCAGGAGGAGAGAGATCACGCGATGCTGTTCCTCAACTTCCTTATCAATAACGGCGAAAAGGTCACATTAGAGGCCATTGCGGCACCGGATGTACCCTTCCCGGATTTCAGAGCTCCTCTGCCCGCGGCATATGAGCATGAGAAGTTCATTACTGCTTCTATTGAGAAGATTTATGAAGTGGCTTTGGAAAACAAAGATTATCGTTCCTTCAATATACTCAACTGGTTCATAAATGAACAGGAAGAAGAAGAGAGAAATACCGACGAGCTGATCCAGAAATTCGATTTATTCGCCGGAGACGGAAAGGGCCTTTATATGCTGAATTCCGAACTGGGTGCCAGGGTATACTCCCCACCCTCATTGGTACTGGACTAACAGTTCCCGTGACAGAAATAACAGCGGAGCTTCATTCTCGAGGCTCCGCTGCTTTGTTTAGGCGACAGGGGTGTCAGAAGTGTCAGGTTCATCCGCTGGATTTCTACTGCTCCAGATAGTCCAGGCCACAACGGATGATATGACTATGGCACCGCCAATCAGTGCAAAAAAACCGGGAGTCTCGCCGTTAAAGAGAAAGACCCAGACAGGGTTGATCAA
>DCUA01000123.1 GCA_002329675.1 Firmicutes bacterium UBA1426
TCATGAACAGCGGAGCAGTACATGATACTTGTATGATCGCTCCTTACGCTCCGGCCGGAATGATTTTCGTGCCGAGCAAAGGCGGCAGAAGTCATGTGCCCTTTGAAGATACTGATGAAGAGGACCTGGTTCGGGGTGCTCAGCTGTTGCTGGATACCATCAGGGCTATTTGAACGGCCCGCGCCCCCGATCGTCTGAATGTTGAAAAAGGTGCAAAACCCGGAAACCGGCGTTTGCACCTTTTTGACATTCTTTTATTGTGTAGGGTAGCAAAGGAACGTCCCTGTGCCACGTTCGGTTATTGAGTCTTGCGCAGATAGACCCTCCATGAAACGGCCCACTTTTCGGGGTCATCCATGTCGGATTCGTCGATTTGGTGACAGACGCTGTTATGAGGCGCTGTCTTGATAATCTCCGGATTGGTGTAAGCTTCATTGAATATGTGTTTCAGCGTCTCGATGTACTCATCCAGGTCTTCCTTTGATGGGGTTTCCGTTGGTTCCAGCGTCATGGGCTCAGGTACGTAGTAAGGGTGATGGCTGGTCCAGTAATGCATACCGAAATCCATCATCCGCCGCTGGATGTCACCGGTGGTAATTCCCGTATCTTCGTAGAGTTTAGCCAGGGTGTACCGGACCTGTTCTACCCGCTGTTTGCCCTTGGTGTAGGGTGCATCCACGCAATCCAGCGCCATGAGCTTCCGGAACAGGTAGTTGTTGTTCAGGACGGCCACCTTAGCCACCTCATAGAGCCCTTCGGCACCCAGAGAGCGAATCCATGCATAGGCTTTCAGGACCACAGGGGCAACGCCGTTGAAAAGTCGTACTTTTCCAATGCTGTGATCCGGATCGGCAAAATCATAATTGAGGAAATAGGATTTACCATCAAAGTCGATCAGGGGAGCCGGCAAATAGGGTACCAGTTTCTCCACAACGCCGGTGGCTCCGACCGCCGGACCACCACAGCCATGAGGGGTGGAAAAGGTCTTGTGCAGATTGAAGAAGCACATATCGAAACCCGCTTCCTTCGCCCGTGTCACGCCTAAGAGACCGTTGGCATTGGCCTGATCGTACCCGCAGAGCCCGCCATGCTGGTGAACCAGATCGGTGAACTCTTTGACTCTGGAATTGTAGACTCCTGTGTCTTCCGGATTGGCTACGATGAAGGCAGCGGTTTTAGGTCCCACAACAGCCTTTAAAGCATCAAAATCCGGGTAACCATCCTCATCGGGCTGAAGATAAATGATATTGTACCCCACAACCGCCGGAGCTGCTGCGTCGGAAGGATGGCTGTAAATGGTGGTTATGACTTCGTTACGTTCCTGGCCCTCTCCGTTGGCTTCATGATATGCTCTGGCAAGTGCAGCCATAACCATGATGGCCTGGCTTCCGCCGCTTGGCTGGAAGGTAAAGCGATCCATGCCGGAAATCTCCCTCATATAGAGATCTGTCTCGTGCATGATCTGCAGAATACCCTGTACCGTTTCAGGATCCTGCCTGGGGTGGAGTTCTGTCATTTCAGGCAGTCTGGCCAGCTGATCGTTGATCTTGGGGCTGTATTTCACCGTGCAGGTGCCTTGTCCGATCTCTATGTTTACATCAGCGCCCAGAGTTTCCTGGGAAATGCGCGTGTAGTGCCGCAGAACTCTTGGTTGAGAGATTTCAGGAAGAGCCGGTGGGGTTTTCCTTTGCATGCGGTCAGGAATGAGGTCCTCAAGTTTACCGGTCTTCTCTTCTACTTCCTTTACTGCTTTTGGTACTAAAATACCACGCTCACCTTTTCGGCTGAGCTCAAAGATAATGGATTCGTTCCACTGTGCCTGGTGGAATTTGCGGACTTTATTGCTTCTATCGATGCGTTTCATTATTCTGCCCTCCTGCTTCCGCCGGCGTTGACAATGCTGTTTAAGGTGTCAGCCAGCTGATCCAGTTCTTCCTTGCTGTGGACTTCCGTTACGCAATAGAGTGCGCTTTGCCCCAGCTCCGGATGATCTTTGGAGAGATCGTATCCTCCGAATATTCCTTTTTCCAGTAGCAGCCGGTTGATCTCAGCCACGGTTTTCCCTGTTTCAGAAAAGTCTATCACGAACTCCTTGAAAAAGGACCCGCTGAATTTGTCTGTGCGAAGGCCGGGGACCTCAGCCAACCGTTGTTTTGCATAGTGAGCATTTTTAACCATGGTGTCGCCCACTTCCTTCATGCCCAGGGGTCCCATCGTAGAAAGGTATACGCCGGCTGTGATGCCCCAGAGGGCTGCCTGGGTACCTACATATTCTTTGCCGTGTTCCCGGTGGTGTCCGAAAGAGGTACGGTCGTAAGCCACATCTCCGAAGCCGTATTCACCTTCCACAGTGGTGGGTGCAATACCGAAGAGTCTGGAGGGAAATTCCATAACGAACCGTTCCTCGTCACGTGTGGAAATGAAGCCGGCCTGCCCTCCGCCGTAATTCATATGCATTCCCAATGTCTGGAGATCTCCGCATATGATGTCGGCGCCGTAATGGCTGGGAGGAGCAAGAACGCCCAGGGTGATGGGGTCGACGCCGACGACGCTTAATGCGCCCGCGCTATGGGCAAGATCGGAGATCTCCTGACCCATATCTTCGATTACGCCGAAGAAGTTGGGATTTTCAAAATAGACGGCAGCGGTGCAATCGCTGAGCTTGCGCTTAAGATCCGAAAGATCCAATCTGCCGGTCTTGACATCATAATCCACCTCGATGAGTTCCACAGCAGGTCTGCCGTAGTTTTTCATGGTCAGGTATTTTTCCCTGTCCAGAGCTTTGGGGACAAGAACTTCCTTGCGGCCGTTTATGCGGCCGGCCATGCGGATGGCCGTTGCCGCTGCCTGAGCTCCGTCCATGGTAGGTACGTTTACCACGTCAAAGTCCAGGAGCTCAGCCATCAGGCTCTGGTACTCGAAAAGAGCCTGAAAACGGCCGTGATCGTTATAAGCTTCTCCGCCGTAGGCGGTCAGGAATTCTCCCCTGGAATTGATTTCATCACAGATTGAAGGCACGTAGTGCTGGTAACAGCCTGCTCCCAGGAAATTCAAATAGGTTTTGCAGGTCTTGTTCCGGGCAAGAATTCTCTCAACGTGTTTGCGCAGCTCGAATTCCGAGAGTATAGCCGGAGGCAGATCCATGGTGCGGTTCAGCCGTAGTTCTTCCGGGATCTCTGCATGGAGATCTTCCAGTGACGAAAGCCCTATTTCCCTCAACATCTCCTCTTGAACTTCCGGAACGGAGTTGGGAATATAGGGATGGTTTTTAAATCCTCTTTTACTCATATTTTTTCCTTTCTTCCGCTGTGTATTTATGCAATGCCACCAATGCGATGCTATCTACGCGATGCCGCCGCCATCAACAACCAGGGCGGTACCGGTGACCCATCTCGCCATATCACTGAACAGGAAAAGTACTCCAAGGGCGATGTCCTCCGGAGTGCCAAGCCGCTCTAAGGGGCGGCCTTTAGCGGAATCAACAAGAAATTGATCAACCTGTTCTCCTAACTGGCGGCCTTCTTCCCGAAGCATAGCAGTATCCGTGTCTCCCGGATTGATGCTGTTTACGCGGATGTTGTCGGGACCGTGATCAATGGCCATGGCACGTGTCAGATTGACAATGCCGCCCTTTACAGCGCAGTAAGCAGCCGCTTTTCCTCCACCTTTGAGCCCCCAACCGGAGCCGGTGTTGACAATGCTTCCGCCGCCGCCTGCTGCCATAACGGGAATCACATACTTAGACATAAGGTAGGTGCCTTTCAGTCCCACATCGAGGACGAGATCCCACTCTTCCTCCGAGAGGTCGACCACAGTTTTACGGAAGGTAACACCGGCATTATTAAACAGGAAATCAATTCTTCCAAAGGTGGATACCACATCCTCTACTGTGCGTTTTACTTCAGCTTGGGATGTTACATTACAACGAAAAAACTGCACATTGGCACCATTCTTTTTCAAAGCCTCTGCTTCTTCCATACCTTTTTCGTTCATGTCCAGCATGGCTACGGATGCACCGTATTCTGCGAGCATTTTTGAGACACCCAGACCGATTCCGGATGCGGCTCCGGTGATGATAGCGACTTTTCCGTTCATATCGAGCAGGTTCTTATCTGGCAGCATGTTCATTCCTCCTTGTCGATCCAAGATCGTTATTTTTATGGTAAATTCAGTATATCGTAATTCCCGGTTCTTATCAACAACCACGGGGACAGACCCCTTGGCTGCAAAA
>DCUA01000162.1:0-302 GCA_002329675.1 Firmicutes bacterium UBA1426
CCGCCGCGGTACATCACTCCAGGAAAACAAACGATAGCCGCTGTTCCGTTTGTTGCAAGCCACGAAAGACTGTGCATGATAAAGGCAAGGTCTGCCTTGGATTTTGGAGCCAATACTCCAGCAGGCGAGAAACGGGGGTCGTTGATTAATAACGGATTGCTGTCACCCTTCCATTTTATAGAGTATGGAGGATTTGAAACGATGGCCTCAAAAGGCTCGTCGTCCCAGTGCTGAGGGTCAGTCAATGTGTCACCCAGGGCGATATCAAACTTATCATAGCCAATATCGTGTAAAAACATATT
>DCUA01000162.1:469-3247 GCA_002329675.1 Firmicutes bacterium UBA1426
GCATACATACCCATCAGGAACTCGTAGGCATCACCAAAGGCATCGATCGTGTTATCCTTGTAATCGCCCAATTTCATTTCGGCAACGGAGTTTAGCAGCTTGACCAGCTTTTCATTGCGCTTTACTACAGTGTTGCCTAGTTTGTTGCTGTTGACATCGATATCATCAAATAAGCCTCTGAAATTATCCTCGCTGTCCGTTCCTTGAGCGGATGCTTCAATATCACTAAAGATTCGCTCCAGAGTTTCATTCAGGTTTTCATCATCTTTTGCACAAGCGCGGACATTTTCAAAAAGCTCACTAGGCAAAATAAAAAAGCCTTTTGTCTTTACTAAATCCTCACGTGCCTGCTCCGCTTCCTCATCAGATAGCTTAGCATAATCAAACTCAGTATTACCTGTTTCCCATTCACCTGCATTAATGTAGGCGGTAATATTTTCGGATATATAGCGGTAGAAAAGCATACCAAGAACATATTGCTTGAAGTCCCAGCCATCTACACTGCCTCTAAGGTCATTGGCAATGTTCCATATCGTACGGTGTAGTTCTGCGCGTTCCTGTTCTTTTCTGTTGTCAGCCATTTTTCTGCTTCTCCTATTTATCCGTAGTGCCTCAAACTCTCTCCTGCAAATATATTCCATTATATCTCTTAAAGCACAAAATAACAACAGAGCAAAAGAANNTTGATATACCCCTTATCTGAAAATTGTCAATCTCCCATCCAAGGGCAGGAAAGTTTTCTCTGTCGGTGGGGCGGTAATATTGCCAAAAGGCATCTGGGCATTTATCCGCCAGGAGGAGGGAAGGTCCCATTCCTTTGCAACAGCTTCGCCGATCAGCTCGTTATAGTGCTGGAGTGAGGCGCCGTAACCTTCGGCTTCCAATGCTGTCCATACCACATATTCCATAATGCCGGCTGCCTGAATGGACCAGCTGAGGAAGTTGTCTTTGTAAGTCGGGAACTTTTCGATGAGACCCTGTACTACATCCATGTCTTCAAAAAACAGGACGGTTCCAAAGCCTGCCTTAAAGCCGTTGAGCTTCGCTTCTGTTCTGGGGAAGCGTTCCGGAGTAAGTCTTTCCCGCATGATCTCTATCAAGAGATCCCAAAGCTTATCGTGATGTTCACCCAATAGCAGGACAACTCTGGTGGACTGTGAGTTATATGCGGAAGGAGAGTGGAGCACAGCCTGCTCCAGTATCTCGATGATCCTCTTGGTTGAAGTGACTGCTACATTGCCTATGGCATAATGGCTTCGCCGCTCCGCTACTGCCTTAAGAAAGTTCTCTGACATTTTATACCTCCATACCGTTTTACTGCCCTGAATCGTCATTCTGTAAGAGGGCTTGACTGCACATAAAAACATTAAGTTAAATATACCCAATTCCTTTCATTTCAACACTTTTACGAGCAACTAAAATATTGTTAAATTATTTTCAATTTCTCATTGACATTGACTAAAGTTTAACAGTATAATTATATCGACACAACATTACTGGTAATTGGTTCCTATAGGAGAATAGAAATGACGAATAAAGCGAAAAGTTCTTACGCAATTTCAAAGCAATTGCTGCAGCGTTTGCCGCTTTACTTAAACTACTTAAGAGATTTTGCCGATCGGGAAGGGTATATATCCGCCCCGCTGATCGCCAACGCCATGAAACTCAATGAGGTTCAGGTGAGAAAGGATCTGGCCGCGGTAAGCAGCAGCGGTGGCAAGCCGAAATCAGGTTTCGCTGTAGGCCCTCTCATCAGGGACATTGAAAAGTTTCTTGGTTACGACAATATAGATGAAGCAGTCATTGCCGGTGTAGGGTATTTAGGCCGTGCGCTTATGCACTACAAAGGGTTTGAGGAATACGGACTCAAGATATTGATGGGCTTCGAGTCAAACGAGGAATTAATAGGCACGAGTATAGACGACAAGCAGATCTTACATGTCGGTAAAATGGTAGATATGTGCAGGCGTCTTAAGATACACATCGGTATCATCACGGTCCCGGCCGGGGCCGCACAGGAGGTTTGCGACCAAATGGTAGAAGCGGGTATTATGGCCATCTGGAACTTCGCTCCTGTACATCTGACAGTACCTGACCATGTTGTAGTACAGAATATGAATATTGCTACATCATTGGTGATTTTAACGAAACGTATGGCTGAAAAGCTGGCAGAAAAGGAGGATTTCTAGCATGAGCAACGGCATCGGCACAAAATTTGATAAGGTGTGTTCCATATTGGATAAATATGAACACAACCCCCATAAATTGATTGCAATCCTGCAGGATATGCAAGAGGAATACAAATATCTCCCTGAGGATATTATGACTTTTGTATCCACTGCATTAGGCATATCCCCCTCTACTGTATATGGAGTCGCAACCTTTTACTCTCACTTCACACTGGAGCCCAAAGGTAAGCACGTTATAAAGCTTTGTGACGGCACTGCCTGCCACGTCAGAAAATCCCATGCCATATTGAATGCTCTGGAAAAGAACCTGGGACTCAATAAGAAGAATCCCACAACTCCGGATATGATGTTTACACTTGAAACCGTTGCATGCCTGGGTGCCTGCGGGCTCGCTCCCGTTGTGGTGATCGACGATCAGGTCCATGGGCTTATGACACCGGAAAGCACGATCGCTTTACTCGAAAAGATTAAGAAAGAGGAGGGTGTTTCCAGTGATAACTAATATGACCTTACAGGAGAGAAAAGAGGCATTCAAGGCCAATCTGTCACAGTATAAAGCACGGATCATGATCTGCGCGGGAACGGGTTG
>DCUA01000162.1:3298-3807 GCA_002329675.1 Firmicutes bacterium UBA1426
GTTATGGCAAAGAGCGGTTGCCAGGGTTTCTGCCAGATGGGGCCACTCGTGACCATTTATCCCCAGGGGATCCTGTACATAAAAGTTAAGCCGGAAGACGTGGAAGAGATCGTTGAGAAAACCATATTAAATGGTGAGACCGTTGACCGGTTGCTCTATCTTTCCCCCGAAACGGGCAAACACATCGAAAAAGCAGATGACATTCCCTTCTATGCCAGACAGCACAGACTGGGTATCAAGCATTGCGGTCACATCGATGCCCTGGACATGGAAGAATACATCGCTAACGACGGTTATGCCATGGCAGAGAAGGCCTTCACGCAGATGACAGGCGAGGAGATCTGCAAGCGTATGGTCGACTCCGGCTTACGTGGCCGCGGAGGCGGCGGTTTTCCCACGGGTCGCAAATGGGAATTAACCAGAATACAACCGGATCCGATCAAATACATCATATGTAACGGCGACGAAGGAGACCCGGGAGCCTTTATGGATCGCTGTCTTCTGGAAGC
>DCUA01000183.1:0-141 GCA_002329675.1 Firmicutes bacterium UBA1426
AGGGAGAGTAAATAGCATGGCAAACATATTCAGCGAGTATAATATCGGAAATCTGAAATTGAAAAACCGGATCGTCATGCCGCCTATGTGCATGTATGTTGCGCCGGAAACCGGCATGGTTACAGATTGGCACATAATACA
>DCUA01000183.1:234-5722 GCA_002329675.1 Firmicutes bacterium UBA1426
GCTGTCCATGAAAACGGGGCAAAGATAGGTATTCAGATAAATCACGGCGGCAGAAAATGTGAGGCGGCGGGTATGGGTATCGAGGCGCCTTCTGCTATTCCTTATGACGAAAAATCTAAGATTCCCCGGGAAATGACAAAAGAAGACATCGAGGAAACGGTAAATGAGTTTAAAAATGCGGCTATTCGAGCAGATAAAGCCGGATTCGATATGATACAGATCCACGCTGCACACGGGTATTTGCTCAGTGAGTTTCTATCACCTCTGACCAACCAGCGACAGGATGAGTATGGCGGAAGCTATGAAAACCGCGTACGTTTCTTAGGTGAAGTTCTGGACACTGTCAGAGCCGTATGGCCGCAGGAAAAGCCCATCGAGGTCCGGGTGTCTGCCGAAGATTATGGAGAGGGTGGAAACCAGCCTGCAGATCTCGCCGCCATGCTGAATCTTATTAAGGACAAAGGTATCGACTCCGTCAATGTCAGTACAGGTGGTGTCATTCCCGTAATGCCCAAAGCTTTTCCCGGCTACCAGTTGCCCCATGCGGAAATGATAAAGAGGCTTACAGGATTGCCGGTGGCTGCGGGCGGGCTCTTGTCCGATCCCACAGAGGTCAATACATTCATCGAACAGGGTAAAGCCGATCAGGTCTACCTTGGCAGAGAATTGCTGAGAAACCCCTACTGGGCACTCCACGCATCCCGCACATTAAATGTAGATCTGGAGTGGCCGGAACCATACAAGAGGGCAGATCGCAGGAAATAATAATAGAAAAAATCATATTATGTGATTATAGAGGGAGAGAAAGGGTATTATAGAATTGGTTAGCACTCTCGATGGTAGAGTGCTAACGCAAGAGCCAATAGTATGCCTGGTTAGAAAATGAAAATTATGAAGGGAGGGTTAATCATGGCAGGATTGGTACCATTCAAAAGAAACACGAGTTTGATGAGCAACAGGTTCCCGAATTTCTATGACATGCTGGATGATTTTTTCGGCGACAGCTGGCCGCCAGGAAGAGCCCTGTCTCAAGATACTTTTAAGATCGATGTACAGGACAACGAGAACGAGTATGTTGTAGAAGCTGAACTTCCGGGGGCGAAAAAAGAGGAAGTTAATGTAGAGATGAATGACGGAAGACTCACTATTTTCGTCAAGAGAGAAGAAGCCATCAACGAAGAGAAAAAGAATTACATCCATAAGGAAAGACGTTACTGCTCCATGAGCCGTGGCATTTATCTTGTGGATGCACAATCGGAAGGCATCAAGGCAAAGTTGGATAACGGTGTCTTGAGCATAACAGTTCCTAAACAGGACAAAACACAAAACAAATCTCGTATCGAAATCGAGTAGGAGCAAAAACAACAATAGTCAACTGAATGAAAGCATAAGGTGCGCAGGGCTGATCAACTCGAGGGATTGGCCCTGCGGCCTTTTTGTATCGGATCACGTTCATAGAAATTCTGTCCATTTATTGACGCAGACTATATATAACCAGTGTCAAAGGATGGTATAATTAGAATTGATATAGTTCAATTTAAAGATTAAGCACAAAAGGGGAAAGTTTTATGAAGAAAACCAAGATCGTATGTACCATTGGCCCTGCCAGCGAAGGTGAAGATACACTCAAAGAGATGATTTCAGCCGGCATGAATGTAGCCCGTTTGAATTTCTCCCATGGAGACTATGAAGAACATGGAGCAAGAATCTCTATGTTAAAGAGGGTGAGAGAGGAACTGGGCCAGCCGATAGCCATTTTGCTCGACACCAAAGGGCCGGAGATCCGTACCGGAGACTTTAAGGAAAATGAAGTTTTCCTTACGGAGGGCCAGGAATATACACTCACCACCCGTGACATCCCGGGTGATAATAAGCTATGCAGCATAAGTTATAAGGACTTGCCCGGTGACATCAAAGCCGGAGACACTATTCTGATCGATGACGGTCTCGTTGCGCTCAAGGTTGAGGAAGTGATCGGAGGAGAGGATGTCCGATGCATCGTTTTGAACAACGGTGTTATAAAAAACCACAAGGGCATCAATGTACCCGGGGTCCACATCAATATGCCCCCTCTGACCGATAAGGACAAAACGGATATTGCCTTCGGCATAGAAAACGGTATCGATTTTATTGCCGCGTCCTTTGTGCGCAATGCAGAAGATGTATTAGCAATCCGGGAGTTCCTAAGAGAAAATCAGGCAGAGCATATTCAAATCATATCCAAAATAGAAAACGGAGAGGGCGTCGATAATATAGATAAGATCATCGACGTTTCCGACGGGATCATGGTTGCGAGAGGGGATTTGGGTGTGGAAGTTCCGGCAGAAGAACTTCCGTTACTGCAAAAGAGAATCATCCGCAAGTGTAACAAGGTCGGTAAGCCCGTTATAACAGCGACTCAGATGCTGGATTCTATGATACGAAATCCCAGGCCGACAAGGGCCGAGGTTACCGACGTAGCCAACGCCATACTTGATGGAACGGACGCGATCATGCTTTCCGGCGAAACGGCAATGGGGAAATATCCCGTGGAGTCCGTGGCTACTATGTCACAGATCGCAAAGAGGACAGAGGAAGCGATGGATTATTTCAGACTTTTTGTTGATCGTGAGAGCGAAAAAGAATCTACAATCACGGATGCGATAAGCCACGCCACTTGTAACATTGCCATGAGTCTGGGCGCCGAGGCCATCCTTACCGGCACATCATCCGGATATACTGCCAGAATGGTATCTAAGTTCCGGCCCAAACAGCCGATCATAGCGACGACTACGGATGAAAGTGTACAGAGGCGTTTGTGTTTATCCTGGGGCGTTTACTGCATATTGCTGCCAATGGTAGAATCTACGGACGATTTGATAAACAAAACTGTTACAAAAGCATTGGAGCACGGTAAAGTGAAGACCGGAGATCTGGTGGTCATTACAGCGGGTATCCCTGTAGGTGTGGGTGGAACCACGAACCTGATCAAAGCTCATGTGGTGGGACAACCATTGGTACGGGGTGCGGCAAAAAAATAGTCTGAACAACCTAATTGTAAAAAGGAGGCCTGGAAATGAAATTCTTATGGTGCACGATCAATGTAAAGGATATGGAGGAATCCATTCGGTTTTATGAGGAAGTAGTTGGACTTAAAGTAGATAAGAGATTTCCCATAGGACCGGGTGAGATCGTCTTTATGGGCGAAGGGGAGACGAAAGTAGAGTTGATCTATGACGGCTCAGACAAATGGCAGGGGAGTAAGGCGGGGATTTCCCTGGGATTTGAGACGGACTCCCTGGATAGGGTGATAGATCTTGTGAAGGAAAAGGGTATCGAGATTACCGGAGGACCTTTTCAGCCCGGTTCCGATTTCCGGTTCTTCTTTGTAAAGGATCCAAATGGCGTAAATATCCAGTTCGGAGAACACAAATAGCAGAAAGGGACAGGCACTCATGTACGAAGATTGCGGAATCAACCGCGTGCTTGGAGTAACCGACGTACTCCCTGTTTTCGCATGGAAACTGGACAACAGTAAAGTTATTTATGACAATGAGATGCTGCTCAAGGTCACCCACGTACATTTGGAGGCAGCGAACCTAAAGCAGATCTGCAATGAATCGATGAACGATCCGGAGACTGTGAAGGAGAAAATCATCGATTTGGTGGAAACCAGGGGAAAACTTCATAATCCATACACAGACACAGGGGGATTGATTGCAGGAACTGTTGAAAGGGTCGGAAAGGATTACATAAATAAGGATAAGGTCAAGGTTGGGGACGAGGTTCTGGTTTTGGCATCGGCCACCATGATCCCGCTTCACATTGATCGGATTCATGATATTGACTTTCTCTTTGGCAGCATACGGGTGGATGGGTATGGCATTCTTTATGGAAACAGCAGTGTTATCCGGCGGCCGGCAGGCATTCCGACAGATCTGCTGATGTTGGCTTTCGAGGAGTCAGCATCGATTTACCACGTGTATCAAATGGCCCGTGGTAATAAGGATTTTCTTGTGATAGGCAGTAATATATTACATGTAATGATTTATGGTTATGCAATTCGCAAAGCGGTAGGGAGCGGCGGACGCATTTCCGCGTTACTTTATAATACCGGAGAGGGCGGAACCGGAACGATCGATAAGGAAGTTAAGGCCGGGATTGATACGATTTTTGATGAGTTTGACTCAGTAAACTCCACCCATATTCTCAAATGTACTGAAAACCTTATCAGGACCCACCCCGAATTGTTTGACCTCAGCGTAAACTGTGCTGATGCAAGAGGAGCAGAGGCTATCAATGTACTGACAACAAAACCGAAAGGCACAGTCTTCTTTTCCAGCCTGATCAATAACTATAATATTGCGGTCTTTCTCACGGAGGGCTTGGGAAAAGAATTGAACATCCTTTGCGGTGACGGGTATGCTGAAAACTACGACAAGTTCATGTACGAGATGCTATCTGAGATCGAAATAGATGTGGACAGACTGAGCAGGATTATGCATAAGAGCCTCAGAAGGAACGTGGAAACCGCCAGTGCAAATATATCCGCCGATCAGGAGCGGCAACAGGATCCCATCGCTTACGATTTCATATACAAGAGTCAGTCGATGAATGAACTTTCCAGACAAATCGTGAAAGCTTCCAAGTACGACTGTTCCGTCCTGATAGAAGGGGAGACCGGCGTAGGGAAGGAGCGGGTTGCCCGGCTGATCCACAATATGTGTAACCGGAATATGCACCCTTGTGTCAAGGTGAACTGTGCATCCATTCCGTCTACTCTGATGGAGTCGGAGTTTTTTGGCTATGAACCGGGAGCCTTTACAGGAGCCAGCGCGAAGGGGAAAAGAGGATACTTTGAACAGGCGAACAAGGGGATCCTATTTCTGGATGAAATCAGTGAACTGTCATTGGAAATGCAGGCAAAGCTGCTTCGGGTGCTCCAGGACAAGGAATTCTATCGCTTGGGAGGAGAAAGTCCCATCAAGGTGGATGTAAGGGTACTCTGTGCTACAAATAAAAACCTGCAGGCGTTGATGTCTGCAGGAGAATTCAGAGAGGATCTGTATTATCGTCTGGCAGTGCTCATTTTGAGTATTCCGCCCCTGAGAAAGCGAAAAAGAGATATAATCCCATTGTTGGAGTATTATGTGAACGACTTTAATAAGAAGAATGAAACCCGGAAGCAGATTTCCGATGATGGGATCCAATATCTATTGGAGTATGAATGGCCCGGCAACATCAGGGAACTGGAAAATCTTGTACAGAGAGTCATGATTAACAGCGACGAAGACACTATCACGCAAATGAGTGTAATCCGGGAGTTGAGCTGCCATCGCCGGTGGGAAGGAAGCGCCTCGGAAAACCAGACGGAAGTTGGCGTGGTAGTGCCGTTAGGGCGAGACTTTCGACAGTCTATGGATGATTACGAAAGGCAAATGATCGAGGAAGCACTGCGCTGTCATGGCAGCACACGAAAAGCGGCGGAGGCCCTGGGCATTACTCAGGC
>DCUA01000077.1:0-1323 GCA_002329675.1 Firmicutes bacterium UBA1426
CTTTCTTATTGTAAAAGATGTCCTTTTACATGGTTTACGATTCGGTGGTTTCTTCTGATGTTACCCATTCCGGCTGAACGGTAAACTTATGCTCAAACTTCCCCTTATCTACGGTTATCATAACAACCGGCTTGATCGGATCTCCGTCTTCATCGAAGCTGACGCTACCTGTTGCTCCGACAAACTCTCTTGTAGAAGCAAGAACATCCCGGAGTGTGTTGCTTTTTACTCCCTCCGGATCCTGTTCAGCAAGCCTTAACAGTTCCGCCTGTCTTTCAATAGCAGAAAGAGCCAGTAGGTAGGCGTCATATCCTAATGCAGTGGCGCTGTCGGGAATCGCTTCCTCACCATATTCCGCCCGGTAAGCGGCAAGAAACTCCTCGGTTCTTTCAGTAACCGTTGACTCTGCATCAAAATAGGTTGTAAATACCGTTCCCTCAACAGCATCTCCGCCCTGCTGAAGGAAGACATCTTCGTGCCATAGATCTGTACCGATGAATAAAGCGTCCACATTGAGCTTTCTGGCTTGCTTGATGATTTCCGCTCCCTCTTCCGCCGGACAGGGCAAGTACACAACTTCTGCGCCGGATGCCTTTACACGAGTCAATTCCTTTTCATAATCTGTCGTATCCGCGTGATACTCTATGGTAGCAAGTATCGATTTCTCATTTTCACTGAGAGAGATCAACTTGTCCGAGAATTGCTGGGATAGTGCGGCTCCGTAATCGTTCTCTGCCTGCTTCAGAATCGTAGCCTCAGCGAGGCCCAATTCACTGTAAACGTATTTAGCAGCCATAACTCCCTGAAAGGAGTCCACGATACTGATCCGAAAATAGTAGGGGTTTCCCTTCGTTACAAGGGGATTCGTACCGGTTATGGCAATGGCAGGTATCCTGGCCTTATGGAAGTACTCACCTCCTGCCAGACTGAGAGTATTTCCGTAACTGCCAAGCACTATATCCACTTTTTTGTCAATTAGTTTTTGAGCCGCGGACTCTGCCAGTGCGATTTCGGATTTGTTATCCGCGTAGATCAATTCTATATCTTTACCGAGCACGGTGGGATATAGCTTATGAGCAAGCTCTATCCCCATCACTTCAAGCTTTCCTCCCTCTTCGTCACTTCCGGAAAGGGGCTCGAATACACCGATACGTACAGTATTGTCTTCAACCGTGTCCTCGCGCAGGAAGGCCTCAGAAAAATTGTCAAAGGTGGAGCATCCGGTAACCAAAATGATATTGAGTATAAGCACCATCAGTAAGATTATTGTTTTGTTATTTTGCTGTCTTCTTCTCCTCATACAGTACCGGTTCCTTAAGCAGT
>DCUA01000077.1:1349-2246 GCA_002329675.1 Firmicutes bacterium UBA1426
TTAAAATGCCGGTAAGCCTTTTCAAAGGCTTCTAATGCCCGGTCCAGATCCTCTCTGGTATGGGCTGCCGATATCTGCGTCCGTATCCTGGCTTTTCCTTCGGGAACGACAGGAAAGAAAAACCCGATGACATAGATGCCTTGCGTAAGGAGGTAGTCGGCCATCTTCTGAGACAGTGCCGCATCTCCCAGCATGACCGGAACGATTGGATGTTCTCCGGGAATGATGGTAAATCCGATTTTCTCCATACCGTTGCGGAAGTACCTCGTATTTCCTTCTAAGCGGTCACGATATGAGGTGGATTCCTTGAGCATGGATAACACTTCTATTGAAGCAGAAGCGATAGCCGGTGCCAGAGTGTTTGAGAAAAGATAAGGCCGGCTGCGTTGACGCAATAAATCCACTATTTCCCGCCTTGAACTGGTATATCCTCCACTGGCCCCTCCCAGGGCTTTCCCCAGAGTTCCTGTGATAATATCAACTCTGCCCATTACCTCACAATGCTCATGTGTACCACGTCCGGTCTTTCCCATAAATCCAACCGCATGACTGTCGTCCACCATGACCAGTGCACCGTATTTCTCAGCCAGATCGCAAATACCCGCAAGATTGGCTATTATACCGTCCATGGAAAACACACCGTCGGTAGCGATCAGCGTGATTCCATTAGGCTGGCGCTGTTTGAGCTTATCCTCCAGGTCGTCCATATTATTATTCTTGTAAACCAGCTTCTTTGCTTTACACAGTCGTATGCCATCAATGATGCTGGCATGATTCAGTTCATCGCTGATGATTGTATCTTCATCGGATAACAGAACTTCGAACAGACCCCCGTTAGCATCAAAGCATGATGAATATAAAATCGTATCTTCCATCCCAAGAAAATCAGAAATGCTC
>DCUA01000077.1:2300-6701 GCA_002329675.1 Firmicutes bacterium UBA1426
TTCACTATGTCTTTTTCATTTATCGTCTCGATCCGGGATTGTTGCGGCCCGGCCAGGATCCGTTCGTTCTTCCATAAGCCCTTTTCCTTGATACCGGAAAGGATGGATTCGTAGTGGTTTCTATCTTTAGGTGTCAGCATTTTGCCTCTCCTTCCATTTTCTAATCTTCCCAATCCAGGATGACTTTTCCCGATCGCCCGGAAGCCATTACCTGAAATGCTTCTTCGTATTCGGTGTAGTGATACTGGTGGGTAATGATCGGTGAAATATCCAGCCCGGACTGGATCATAGCCGTCATTTTATACCAGGTCTCATACATTTCGCGGCCATATATCCCCTTGACCGTCAGTCCGTTGAAAACAATGGTATTCCAATCGGTTGTGCTGCCCGGCTGTTGAATACCCAAAACTGCAATCTTGCCACCATGACACATATTGCGGATCATGCTGTCAAAAGCCTTGGCATTGCCGGACATCTCCAGGCCCACATCAAAGCCTTCTTTCATACCCAACTCGCGGAAGGTTTCTTCAATGCTGGTTTCTTTCACATTGATTGCACGGGTAGCACCCATTTTTCGTGCCAGCTCAAGCCGGTAGTCATTCACATCGGTGACCACCACGTAGCGGGCGCCGGCATGTCTGGCCACAGCAGCAGCCATGATACCGATGGGCCCGGCGCCGGTGATCAGCACATCCTCTCCCAGCACGTCAAAGCTCAACGCCGTATGCACTGCATTACCAAAAGGATCAAAGCAGCTGAGAACCTCCAAAGGTATCTTCGGATCGCAGTGCCATACATTGCTCACAGGGATCGACAGGTAGTTTGCAAAGGCTCCGGGACGATTAACCCCTACCCCACTGGTGTTCATGCATAGATGTCGCCTTCCGGCCAGGCAGTTACGACATCGGCCGCAAACCAGATGTCCTTCTCCGGAAACTATTTCGCCGATTTCAACATCCTGCACATTTTCTCCTATCTTCACTACCTCGCCGACAAACTCATGACCGATGGTCATTGGAACCGGTATTGTCTCCTGCGACCATTGGTCCCAGTTATAGATATGAATGTCGGTACCGCAGATGGACGTTTTCTTTATCTTGATCAGCACATCGTTGATCCCTATTTCAGGAATCGGAACTTCTTCCATCCAAATACCGGGTTCCCGGTACTTTTTCACCAATGCTTTCATATGCTCGTTTCTCCTTTACTAAAACTACCCTTACCGATTTACCGATCTCAGGCAAGCACCGTCAATCAAGCAGCGGCACTTTTTGAAAAACTCATAGCACTGATATTATAACTCTATTTATCCGTAAATAAAAGTAAGTCTTGGGATCCTGAAAGAAGCCTGTGTCAATTAGCTATAGGAGTAGACAGGTTAGCACTTATAGATATGTATACTGCCTGATGCACATGCTTCTATGTGCTTTAAGATCTTTGCAGAAGAGGAATCCATATCACCAGGGTTGTCGATATGAATATCAAGTTTATAGATCGCACAGGCATGGCTGAGGAACTTCAGAAATGCATTTACGATGCGCACCGCAGGCACTTGCCCGACTTCCCTGTGCTCTTTTGAAACATATTTCTCATAAGATAACAATAACTCATTCTGGATATAACTTAAGTCTAAAATATAGTTTAAATTGAGCTCCATAAGGTACTTCTGGTCGGCAGCCTTGAGCAATGCCCCGACCACCTCTGCAGCCCAAAAATAGTCCACATCCTTCATACAGCGGCTTCTTATTACAAGTTTTTTCTTTTCTCCTGTGGTCTTGCCGGGATAACCATCCTCCTTGCCGCAGAGATCTTCCGTAACTTCCCGATATAGAATCTTCAGATCGTTGTTTGGTGCAATATTCAGTTCTCGGCGCAGTTTTGACTCAAACTCCCTGTAGTAGTTGATTGCAGCAGCGCGATTTCCCGTCTTCTTATAGATACTTAAAATACGGCATGCAAAGTTTTCGTTATATGGCTCCATGGCTGTCATCTCATGGAGGATCTGCAGTTCCTCTTCGCTCCGATCTTCTTCTTCATAGAGCTGAGCAAGCTGTTTCATGATTTCGATGTGTTTGGTCTGACACACCACACGTTCAAAAAGAATGATTTCATTGAACTCATTGCAGTTTTTCAAATAGAAGCCTTCGAGAAAGTCCCCTTTAAACAATTCTTTCAGTTGAAGAAGCTTTTCTATTGACTTCTGACCATGAGAATCGTAACTGTCGATGCACAATTTGTCGCATTGAAACTTGTACTGCTGGTTGATCCGGCAGCTGTCCTTGGAGACCAGAATAAAACTCTGACCCTTTGCATCTGAAGGAATCAGCTTCTTTACCTTCCACAAGTTATAACGCATGTTGTACCTTGCGGCTTCTTCATCGCTATCCGGCCAAAGATAGGCTGACAATCTTTCTCTGCTCATCTCCCGATCGGAATTCAAAACGAGGAGACAGATCATGGCAACCAGCTTTGTGCTGAGTCTGTCCGCGATGCTCACACCGTTATAGCTGATATTCACTTGACCTAACATATTAATAGACAACATGGAATCGCTCCGTTGCGCACCTGACCTTTTGCTGAAAGGTATCTACGGCTGGCTTAGCTTGTTATACAGGATCCGTCCGCTTTTCATCGTCGTCATTACCTTGATGTCTTTGATTTTATCTGCTTCAGTGGCCAGGATATCTCTGTCCAGTATGACCACATCCGCCAGTTTACCCACTTCTAATGTACCCTTTTTATCTTCTTCAAAAATGCTATAGGCGCCGTTGCATGTAAACATCTTGATAGCTTCATACACTGAAACGCGATGAGCTTCTACAGGATGGTTCACTGCGGAATGAATGCCCAGAAGGGGATCTGCAGGCGTCACATCACAATCGGATCCCCCGCAGATCACTACTCCTTCCCGAATGATCTGATTGAAAGGATTGGTCCTTTTATAGTTATCTCCCAGCCGTTCTTGATACAACTTACCCGGGCCACCCCATATATATTCGTAAGTAGGGCTCATGGAAAAGACCAGTCCCAGCTTCTTGGCACGTCGGATATGATCCAGAGTAGGAAGTTCCACATGCTCCAACCTGTGGCGCAGCCCTGTAATTCCCGTCTTATCTAAAGCGTATTCATGAGCAGTAAGCGCCTGTTCGATAGCACGATCCCCTATAGTATAAAGTGCTAGCTGCAACTTATTTGCGTAGCATTCCCGAACAAATTGGTTCATCTCCTTTTGCGTGAAATTCAGTCCGCCCACATTGCCGGGGCAGTCGTTGTACTCAAAAGAAAGGGCAGAGGTTCTGGCCCCGAAGGTACCGTCCACATAGAGGCATCCACCGATCCGGGAAAGCTGCATTTCCTTGATTTTCATTATATCCATAGTGGAATAGAAAAGAGCGATGTCAATAGCCAGTTTGCCGGTGGATTCGTAGATGAACTCAGCATCCTTATCACAGTAAAGGCGTCCGCCTTCCATGGCGTTGACCGTGGTAATTCCCTTCTGCACAACAGATTCCAGGAACTCGTTGACCGTTTCCATTCTGGTGGAGTTGGGAATGGACCTTAACACGTTTTCACGAAGGAGGACGTTTGCGTAATGGGTGATGATACCGGTAGGCACCTGGTTTTCGTCGAAGTCGATCCCTTCCAGGGTAAAAGGTATTTTGTAGTATAATAGAGCATAAGTGTTCAGAACACTGGTCTGATATTCTACACTATTGATGAAGACAGGAGCGTCCTTGCAATATTTATCGATAACGGTGCGATCGGGAAGTCGGGCTTCCTTTAAATTCTGAGCGTCAAGGCCGATACCGCGAATATTTTTTTTCGGCGAAGCCTTTGCCGCTTCGGATACTAAAGCGCCAATATCGCGAAAAGATCTGGCTTTGCTTAAATCCAGACTTCTGGAGTTTAAGGCAGCCTGGACCACATGAAAATGACTGTCTATAAATCCCGGAAGCACTGTGCCCCCCTTGGCATCGATGATGGTGTCAGCTTTCTGCAGATATTTTTTATACTCGTCCCCCGAGCCTGCATCGCTTATCTTTTCATCGGTGACAACGATCCAATCATATTCAATACCGTCCGCCATAGACAGGCATTTTCCATTGAAAATCAAGGTTGGCAGATCTTTTTTCATGATACCCTCATCTGTTAATTTTACTGCAGTGAACAGCAGTTTCTTTCATTGTACCTCGCTTTTTTCCAAATATCAAATCTACAGATAAAAGGCCGGATCCGTAGAGTCCGGCCTTTTTATTAAATGATCATCTACGTTAGCTGGTTCTTGAGGAAGTCGTAGATCACTTCTGCTGTTTTAACTATAGAGGATATGGTGGCATATTCGTCGTGGCTGTGGAAGTTCCCTCCCTCTGCGCCAAACAAGACCACAGGCGCACCTATGCG
>DCUA01000017.1:0-6926 GCA_002329675.1 Firmicutes bacterium UBA1426
ATAGACAACGCTTTTGCCTGTTTCGTCGGATGTACCGAAAAGAAAGTAGACACCGCTTTGCTTGAGGTCATTGCGTTCTCGGCAGCTGTCAAGCTCAGTCCTGGGTATTTTGAAAGCAAGGCCGGTCCAGTTGGCAAGAGTGCACTTTATACGACCTGTAGCCGAGCCGTCCATAAGAAATAAGGTAATATTTTTCCCTCGATTATTCATCCTTATCGCACCACCTGATTGATTATATTATATGCCTACACCAGCCCCAGATACTTCTCGAAGAATAACAGCAGTTTTTCTATAATGCCTTGTTTCTTTTCCGTGCGGGAGCCTCCGAACCTTGATACCGGGGGCATGATCTTGTCAATTGCCGTGCCGGTCGTCTTCAGCGTTCCGTCGCGCAGTGCATTTGCAATGAAACGGCGGGTCTCTTCCGGCTTCAGCTTTTCTTCCTCTATCAGTGCGGAGATCTCTTTTTCCTTGCTTTCGTCCAGGAACGTAAGCCAGTCTTCGTCTACTTTTGACGAGACGTTGATCTGTTCTATGAAACGCTCTATAAGCTCTTTCTTGCTGCGCAGCTCAATGCTCGAATTGATGGCTTTGTCGATGGTCGTGAGGATGGTCTTGTCCTTGCAGTTTGACTGCTGGTATTTGGCTACAAGCATGAGGATGTAGTCGATATTGACCTCTATCTGCCGGATCAGTTCGATCTCGAAAACAATGTCGTCGTTGATGTTTTCTTTGTCTGCTTCCGAGCCTTTTCTGAATTCCTGGTACATATCTATATAAACGCTCTGATAGTCCTGGAAGTCCCTTTCTGAGAGTATTTCCTTCCCGGCAAAGTCATCAAAAGAGGTGAGGATATTTCTCAGCCTCAGGATGGCTCCGTAAAGTCGTATAAATTCTTTCCGGGATTCTTCGCCAACAATGGGCTGTCCGAGCGGAAACTGCTCTTCAAGCTCGTTGATCAGTTCCTCATAGCCCGGCTTGTGTCCATTGTCATCATAATAACCGCTGTAGTATTCGTCGAATGTTTTGAGAAGCACGATGCCCCCTGCGTCCTTGTTGCCAAAAAGGGCTATCGCCTTGTCTGTCTCTTCCTTAAGGTCACGGAAACAGACGATGTTCCCGAATGTTTTGACGCTGTTGAGGATGCGGTTTGTCCGCGAAAACGCCTGGATCAGTCCATGCTGTCTCAGGTTCTTGTCTACCCATAAGGTGTTCAGTGTGGTTGCGTCGAATCCGGTCAGGAACATGTTTACCACGACCAGGATATCTATCTCCCTGTTTTTCATTCGGAGTGAAAGGTCTTTGTAATAGTTTTGAAATTTATCCGAAGACGTATCGTAATTCGTGTTGAAAACGGCGTTGTAATCCTTTATCGCTGAGTCAAGAAAATCCCTTGAACTCTGGTCGAGGTTTTCAATGTTGAAGTCTTCATCGGGAAGCAGGCCTTCGGGCTCTTCCTCGTTGGCGCTGAAGCTGAAGATCGTGGCCAGGACAAGCTTGCGCTTTTTTGCCTCTGTCTGCTTCCTGAACTCAGCATAATACTTCATTGCCATCGGGATAGAAGTGGCAGCGAATATTGAATTGAAGCCCGCCAGCCGTCTTGTCTCACGCTTTTCTATCCTGGCTCTTTTGTCATCCTTGTCCTGTTCTTCCCATTTCGCGGTGAAGGTGTAAAAACTGCTTCTTTTCGTCTTCTGGTCAAAGTGCTCGAGGACATACGAAACTATCTCGCTTATCCGCCTAGGGTCCGCCAGAGCTTTTTCACGGTCAATGGTATAAACTTTTTTGTCGTCTATATAGTCGGGCATCTTAATGGTATTTATGAAGTCTATCCTGAAGGGCAGGACATTGCTGTCGTTGATGGCATCCACGATAGTATATGTATGCAGCTTTTCGCCGAAAGCCTGCTCTGTTGTCCTGAGGAGCGGATCGCCTGCCGAACCTGCGTTTGAGGCAAATATGGGCGTTCCGGTAAAGCCGAAGATATGATAATTCTTAAAGCTTTTGACAATTGCCTGGTGCATGTCTCCGAACTGCGAGCGGTGGCACTCGTCGAAGATCAGGACAACATGCTTTTTATATACATCATGCTGTTTGTTTTTTCGTATAAAGATATCCAGCTTCTGGATCGTCGTGACTATGATCTTATATTCGTGCGGACTCCCCTTCTCGTTCCTGTCCTCCAGCTGCCTTTGGAGCACCCTTGTTGACGTGTTGCCGTTTGCCGCTCCCTTTTCGAAACGGTCGTATTCCTTCATGGTCTGGTAGTCGAGGTCCTTGCGGTCCACGACAAATAGCACCTTGTCGATATAGGGCAGGAGCGATGCAAGCTGTGCCGTCTTGAAGCTCGTCAGGGTCTTGCCAGAGCCCGTGGTGTGCCATATATATCCACCGGCATCGAGAGTCCCCATCTTTTTGTAGTTGGTCGATATCATTATGCGGGACAATATACGTTCTGTAGCGGCAATCTGATATGGGCGCATTACGAGGAGAAGTTCTTCAGAAGTGAATACGCAATACTTTGTGAGGATGTTTAAGATGGTGTGCCTGGCGAAAAATGTACCTGTAAATCCCATAAGGTCGGGAATGGTCTTGTTATTTGCATCTGCCCAGTAACTGGTGAATTCAAAGCTGTTGCTCGTCTTCTTGCTCTTTTTCCTTTCTCTGGCCAGCTGTTCATTTATATGAGCGTATCGGGTGGTATTGCTGTAGTACTTCGTGTGTGTCCCGTTGGATATTACAAATATCTGAACATATTCATAGAGGCCGGATGAAGCCCAAAAGCTGTCCCGCTGGTAGCGGTTGATCTGGTTGAAGGCTTCCCTGATAGCCACTCCCCGCCTCTTAAGCTCGACATGCACGAGGGGAAGGCCGTTTACGAGGACGGTAACGTCATATCTTGCTTCATGCTTCCCGCCGGGTTCCTCGTACTGGTTGATGACCTGCAGGCGGTTGTTGTGGATGTTCTTCTTGTCCAGAAGGTAGATGTTCTTGGTCGTACCGTCATCCCTCTTTAGTATCTGGATGTGGTCGTCCTGGATCTTTCGGGTCTTCTCGACAATGCCCTCGTTGGTGTTGGCGAGGCATTCGGCAAAAAATCTTTCCCATTCGCCTCCGGTAAAGGAGTAGTTATTCAGCAGTTCAAGCTGTCTTCGCAAGTTCGAAGTCAGTTCGGCTTCATTGCGGATCTTCAGGTGTTCATAGCCCTGTGATTCCAGGATGCTGATGAATCCCCGCTCAAGTTCCGCCTCGCTCTGATATTTGGAGGAACGCACATAATTGGGCGTATACTCGGCAACGACTGTCGATTCATCTGTACTGGCAACAATATTGTATTTGTTCAAGCCTTCGCCTCCTTGAAGGTCAGCAGCTTGTCCCTGTAATATTCGTATTGCCTGCGCCTAGCTTCGATTTCGGCAGGCAGACCGCTTGTAAGGTCATTGCAGAGGGCGTCGAAGCGGTCAAGGATTGAAACGATGCGCTCCTGTTCTTCGAAAGGAGGAACGGGGATTTTAAAATTATCTGTAACCGGAATTGAAATCTGAGGCATTTGCATATTATTAGCAATGTGTTGAAAATATGCTACGTTATTAATAAGATAATAATATATAAATTTTATATTTATACTTCCGTTGTCACTGTAATAAGACCAAAATTCATTTTTATGACTAAATGGTTTATCATAATACTCAAACTCAATATTTCCACGCGATTTAACTATTATAGATGGATTATAATTAATATCTTTTTTAGGAATATCATCACAATTCACCATCGCGAATGTCTTACCTCCTGCAAACAAACGTACCTCGCCTGTATTTTTATGTAATCGCTTCATTTGCTGTGCAGTAATTTTTGTGCCTTTTGTACGTACTAGCATGTCTCCTATTGTAAATTGAGGAACATCATCACCAAAAGTCAACAGCTCATCTCTATAATACTCATACTGCTNNGCTGTAAGCTCTGCTGTAAGCTCTGTGAAATTGTCCAGAATACGGACAATTTCACGCTGCACTGGAAGCGGGGGGAGAGGGATTCGGACTTTTTCCATTTTCTTTTTTGATACGTTAAACCTAGTAACTCCACTAGCTGTTCGCTTAATCTGATCTCTCAATTTTTCAGAACGGAATAAATATTTGGAAAAGTCCGGGTTAAGTAAGTTCTTTTCGTTTAACCGGTAACCGAAGCAAAAACTATTGAGAAAAAATATATCATCTGTATCCTTTGTAAGTACAGAAGACATGCCACACTCTTCCATATTCTCGGATGAACCCGTAAATATTATATCTCCATATTTAATTGTATTTTGTTTTTCGTTCTCGTAAATTCTTACTCTATCGTTTATATCAGTGTTTATCGATAAATTTGAAAAAACGTTCATGTAAGTGATATATTTTCCATTGCCTTCGGTGAAATCCTCCCTTGTTTTTCCACTTAACCCCCCATAAAATTCTCCAAGTTCTCCAAGGGTTTTATACACCACCCCATCAGGGCATAGCTCATTGATCAATCCTTCCAATTTACTCATCACTTTCGTCGCTCTTCTCAAGGAGGCGCTTAACTTCCTTGTCAAAATCGGAAATGATCTTTTGCGTCTTGTTGAAGTTTTCGTATTCTTTCTCCGCTTTTGCGGCAGCCAGTTGTTTTGAGACAGTTCCTTTATCTTTCAGGGTCTCATATTTCCTGAAGGCCAGAAATTCATTGATACTTGCGGAGAATTCCTCCATCGTAAAGGTGTTCTCACGTTCGATCAGGTCTTCTATGTAGTCAAAATAGCCGGCAACGGTCCTTTCAAGCTGTCGGATCTGCTTTTCATTCAAATAGTTCTTTGCAACCATGACATCCGATTTAAGGATGCGGCCCTCGGGTGCATGTTTCCATGTAGTCAGTCCCATGTTTTCCTGGTTGGAATCAGCCCTAGAATAGACGATTTCTGCAGCGGTTTGCCCTGTTATGGCATAGTGAAACTTATTTTGCACCATGGCATAGAAATCCTGTGTTACTTGGGCGTTCTTGTCATAGTCAATGCTGCACTCGGCAAATATATCTGTGATCTGCTGCCAGATCCTCCGTTCGCTCGCACGGATGGAACGGACCCGTTCCAACAGATCCCTGAAATAGTCTTTTCCGAAGGCTGTTTTACCCTGTTTCAGCCGTTCGTCATCCAGAGCAAATCCCTTTGTCATATACTCTTTCAGTACTCCGGTAGCCCAGATACGGAAATGGGTAGCGCGCGCAGAGCTCACACGGTATCCCACAGAAATGATAGAATCAAGGTTATAAAGATCGACATTACGCTTGACTGTTCTTGCGCCCTCGGTTTGAACTATTTCCATTTTGGAAACAGTTGCATCCCTGTTTAATTCGCCCTCTTCGTAAATATTTTGCAAATGCTTTGATACTGCGGGAACATTTACATCAAACAATTCTGCCATTCCCTTTTGGGTCAGCCAGACAGTTTCATCCTTTATGATCGCGCTTACGGAGACATCTTGGTTCGCAGATCGGTAAACAAGAAACTGGAAGTCCCTGTTCATGCTCCTGCCTCAATTTCCACAATGATCCTGGCTATCTCATCCCGCAGGACCTGCTCCCTTGCCACGATTTCTTCTATCTCCGCATTTAGTTTGGCAATATCGATAACTTCCCGTGTGTCCTTCTGTTCCACATAGGTGGAGACAGAAAGGTTATAGTCCTGCTCTTCGATCTCGCTGTTGGGCACAAGCCTCGAAAAATGTTCAATGTCCTCTCTTGTCCTGAAGGCCTCTATGATCCTGTCCATGTTGTCCTGCGTAAGCTTGTTGTTGTTTGTTACCTTGACGAACTCGTTTGAAGCATCAATGAAGAGCGTGCTGTTTTCCGGCTTTGACTTCTTCAGGACCATTATGCAGGTCGCTATGCTTGTCCCGTAAAACAGGTTGCTGGGCAGCTGGATGACGCAGTCGACATAGTTGTTGTCGATGAGGTATTGCCGNNGTCGAGAGCCATGAAAGGGAGTGCATTATGAACGCAAGATCCGCCTTGGATTTTGGCGCAAGCACACCTGCAGGAGAGAAGCGCGGATCGTTGATCAGTATGGGGTCGCTGTCGCCTTTCCAGTTGATCGAGTACGGAGGATTTGAGACGATCGCCTCGAAGGGCTCGTCGTCCCAGTGAAGGGGGTCGGTGAGTGTGTCTCCAAGTCCAATATCGAATTTGTCATAATCGATGTCATGAAGGAACATATTTATTCGGCATAGGTTGTAGGTAGTTATGTTTATTTCCTGTCCGTAGAAGCCGAGACGGACTTTGTCCTTGCCAAGGATCTTTGCAAACTTAAGCAGCAGGGAGCCTGAACCGCAGGCCGGGTCATATACCTTGTTCACTTCTGTTTTCCCTACCAGTGCAATGCGTGTCAGAAGTTCGGAGACTTCCTGAGGCGTATAGTACTCGCCGCCGCTCTTTCCTGCATTGGAGGCGTACATACCCATAAGGTATTCGTAAGCGTCTCCGAACGCGTCTATGGTATTATCCTTGTAATCCCCCAGTTTCATCTCTGCGATTGAATTCAGAAGCTTGACCATCTTTTCATTGCGTTTTGCCACGGAACTGCCAAGTTTGTTGCTGTTTACGTCAATGTCGTCAAAGAGCCCCTTGAAATCGTCCTCGCTGTCTGTCCCCTGCGCTGAGGATTCAATGTTGCTGAAGATGCGCTCCAGGGTCTCATTGAGGTTCTCATCGTCCTTCGCCTTGACGCGGACATTCTCAAAAAGCTCGCTGGGCAGAATAAAGAAGCCTTTTGTTTTGACCAGATCTTCCCGGGCCTGTTCTGCTTCAATGTCCGAGATCTTTGCATAGTCAAAATCTTTGTTTCCTGTTTCCCATTCTCCCCTATTTATGTAGACAGTCATGTTTTCTGAAATGTAGCGATAAAAGAGCATCCCCAG
>DCUA01000017.1:6942-7174 GCA_002329675.1 Firmicutes bacterium UBA1426
AGGTCGTTGGCAATGCTCCATATAGTCCGGTGAAGCTCGGCACGTTCCTGTTCTTTTCTGTTGTCAGCCATTTTCTGCTTCCTCTCGTTATCTATTCTATAAATATGATATTTTTGTCAATATATGCAATGGTTGCAGAACTGTTTCGGACAGATTCTGCAGATTTTTATTTTAAGTTTTATAGATTGGCAGTTTGTAACGTATAGTTAAATGGCAAGTAACAGCATCACAA
>DCUA01000206.1:0-6033 GCA_002329675.1 Firmicutes bacterium UBA1426
AACTCAATATCCCCATTATCATCCCCAGGGGTAGTATGAGTCCGGCCAGCGCTATCACCGGAAGGTTGATAAGAAATGCCGAAAGGGAAAAGTATTGAAAGTGATATGCGGAAATCGGAGCCATTCCCATCTGTATCACGAAGATGGGAGTAAAAGCCCGCATAATGATCACGAGCCATTGATAGCGTCTGTATTCCTTCAGCTTTTCTATCTTGCTCTCAGCTATCGGCAAGGCAAAAGCCAGTGTAAAGACTGCCAGGTAGGAAAGCTGGAATCCCAGACTGAATAAATAAAAGGGGTTGTAGAGCAACATGAGAAAGGCAGAGAGACTGATGCAACAGAGCAGATCATATCTTCTATGCAGATATTTTGACAGTATATGAATAGCAATCATTAACACTGCCCGAACTACGGAAGGGGAAAAATCAGCCAGTGCAGCATAGAAAAAAAGAAGCCCTAAAACGCATGCAGACCCAACAGGGTTTCGGCGATTCCGAAAGAGCGAGCTGATGTAGATATACAATATACTCACGTGAATCCCGGAAACGGAGAGAATGTGAGCGCAGCCGTTTCTCTGGAAATCCTCGTAGATCTCTTCTTCGATCAGGTTTTTGTCTCCAAACAGAATACCCAGCAGCAGAGCTCTTGAGTCCGGGCTCATCCATTCACCGAGAGACGCTGCAAAGTTTTCTTTTAACCTGCCCGTCATGGAGATGGCGGGGTTTCCCTGATCAATGACTTCAAGATTTGTCTTTCCGGTGTTCAAGATACCGGTCACTCCTCTGGTCGCCAGATAGAGCTTATAGTCGAAAAGGCCGGGATTTCGCATTCCGGATGGCATTGAAAGCCTCCCCTTCAGTCTGACTTCCTTTCCGATGAGATCCAATCGTTCCTGCATTCGCAATGGATCATAAGGGTCCCTTATCTCTTCTCCCGGCAGATAAGATAGATTTACCAGGATTTTTCCGGTAGTTCCGGAGGCATCATCGCATTGCCATGTATCCGGTCGTATAAGGATTCTGAGATAATCTGCCTTATCCTCCACCATCAGGACGGTTCCGGTGATGGTGAGTACCCTTCCCTCAAAATCCTGCAAGGGCTCCCATCTGCTGTCTACCCCTTGAAAATAGCAGAATCCAAGCATCCCAATGAATAAAAAGATACATACCTGATGTTTTTTCCATAACAAAGCAGCAAACAGCGACGATCCCCACAGAACTGCTGCTGCCCAAAAGGCAATGTAATATCCTAACCAAATCCCCCCTGCAAAGGCGGCGAAAAGAAATGTTACAGGTCTTCTCACGACATCACCGGAGGCTTCCGAATTCCCTTCTTAAATTTATCATTATTTACTTATTATGTCAATTAAATTTGTCAGTTTTATTACAAACGGAACAAATTCGGACTACTTGCTGTCAAAAAAAACGTAGTATGTTATAATAAATACCATGTATGACGGGAAACCTGTGGGTTTTCCTCATATGTATCAAAACAAGGAAAGTAGGTGTTTCCTTTGAGCGATGAATTCAACAAGAACGACAAGGGTCTTGATAATACTTCCGAAATCGATGATTTTCTGAGCAAATTTGACGAGATCAAAAAAAGTTTTGAAATGAATGAAATCGGAACCGACACTATTTCAAACGAGCAAAGTGTTAAGGCCTCCGCAGGGGAAGTCGAGGCGGCGGGTCTTTCACCCCAGCGAGCCGAAAGGTTAAAAAGGATCCGATCAAAGGATAAAAGCGAAGCAGAAGAATCTATGCCAAAAAAACAAAAGAAGAAAAAGAGATATCGTATAAACATTAAGCGGTTGATAATAGCGCTGCTCTGTTTGGGTGTCATTACAGGCGGTGCAGTAGGTGTCTGGGCCCTTAATGTCATCAGCAAAACCCCTGCAATCGATGCGGACAACATCTACTCCATGCTATCGGAGAACTCCGTTATTTATGATGACGCGGGTAATGAAATTGAAAACCTTTTCGAAAGCGGAGTGGGGTTGCGAACCAACCTGAACTATACGGAGATGCCCGAAGATCTGGTCAATGCCTTTATAGCCATTGAGGATAAGACCTTCTGGGAGCACACCGGATTTAACGTCATCCGTATTTTCGGTGCTGTCTGGGACAGCATCACCTCAGGCGAATCTATACGAGGTACCAGTACCATCACCCAGCAGCTTGCAAGAAACCTCTATCTGGAGGATAAGAAAAGCGACCGTACTTTAGAGAGAAAAGTGCAGGAAGCTTATTATGCCGTGCAGCTGGAGCGTCAGCTTTCAAAGAAACAGATCATCGAGGCTTACCTGAACACGATAAATCTGGGAAGCGGCGCTAACGGCGTCCAGGCAGCAGCTCAGACCTATTTTTCAAAAGATGTGAGCGAGCTTACACTAGCCGAGTGTGCTGTTTTAGCCAGCATACCCAAGAGCCCCAGCAAATACTCGCCTCTCAAACGATTGAACAATATCGACATTACAGATCCTGACTCTCTGGATTTCGTATACCGGGGTGAAACCTACAGCATATGGTACCAGGACGAATTTCTAGAGCGGCAGCGGTTGGTCCTCTCTTTCATGAAGCAACAGGGTATCATCGACGAAGAACGCTACCAGCAGGCGATAAGTGAAGATATTCGGGCCGCTATCAATCCGGATATCAACGTTTCCACGGAGATCAGTTCCTATTTTGCCGATTACCTGGTCAACGATGTGATCCAGGGGCTGATGTTTGAGTACAATATGGATGAAGCGGATGCTAGTTACATGATCTACAACGGTGGCCTGCGCATCAACAGTACTCTCAATGTCGCCATGCAGAAAATCATTGAAAGCGAGTTCAAAAACAGTGATAATTTCCCCAAAGTCACCGGTCTGAATAAAGATAAGGCGGGAAATGCCAGAGATGCCAGTGGTAAAATACTGCTTTACGAATACAGCAATATGTTTGACGAGGAAGGGAGCTTTACCCTGAAACCCGATGAGTATAAGATCAATGAAGATGGCTCCATGACCGTGTTCAAGGGAAATCGCCTCAATATCTTCAAAACCGAAGTGAAGAACAATGTGGATTACAGTGTGGAATTCAAGAGTATGTACACTCTTGAAGACGGCACCTTCTATACTATTTCAGCCGGCTACGTCATGATTCCGTCCGAATTCAAGAACCGGGATGACGATGGTAACCTGATCATAAGCAGTGACTTCTTTGGAGAAGACTGCCCCTTCACCTTATCTGAGTCAGGTATGACTATTCCTAAAGGCTACTATCAGTTAAAGGAAAAGGTGATCCAGCCCCAGTCTGCAATGGTCATCATGGATTACAAAACCGGAGCAATTAAAGCGATGGCTGGTGGCAGAAGTCTCAGTGGCAAGCTCCTCTTCAACCGGGCAACAGGCACGAGGCAGCCGGGTTCCGCCATCAAACCAATGGCTGTTTACGCTCCCGCTCTTCAGAGGTCCGTTGATATGGTTAATAACAACGCCGTGGACTCTGGCGTCACCATGTGGACGGCTGCTTCCGTCATCGATGATGCGCCCCTTGTTTTGAATAACAAGCTCTGGCCGAAGAACTGGTATTCCGGCTATCGCGGCCTCCACACTCTTCGTCGGTCTGTGGAACAGTCAGTAAACGTGAATGCAGTCAAGGTCTTCAATGATCTCGGAGCCACGACTTCCCTTGCCTTCCTTAAGAAGTTGGGTGTTACATCAGTAGTGGAATCCGGATCTGTAAATGATATGAACCCTGCCGCTCTGGCACTGGGAGGGATGACCAACGGTATCTCACCCCTTCAGATGGCCGCAGGGTACGGAACCTTTGCTAACCAGGGGTTCTATGTCAAGCCTGTGACCTATAGCACCGTCACCAATAAGCGCGGAGAGATTCTTCTGGAAAACACTGCAGCGAAGGAACAGGTCATGGATCGGGGCGTAGCCTATATCATGACCGACATATTGAGAACGACCGTTACCAACGGCATTGCAAAAGCTGCTGCTATAGGATCTCATCCTGTGGCGGGAAAGACGGGTACAACCACAGATAACTACGATGCCTGGTTCGTGGGTATGACACCCCATTATTCGGCCGCACTCTGGATCGGTAACGATATCAATCTTGAGCTTTCTCAAGGCAGTGTCGCTGCCGCCAGACTGTGGAGCAAAATAATGAAACAGGTCCACTCAGGGCTTCCTCAGGGCAGTTTTCCAAAGGCTGAGAACGTCGTCAGTGTGACCGTGGACACAATGTCGGGAATGCTCCCTTCAGAGCTGTCATCCCTGGATCCAAGGGGAACAGTCCGCAGTGAGTTCTTTGTTACAGGAACAGCTCCCACGGAAACGGATAACGTGCATGTAGCGGTAACGATCTGCAAGGATTCCCGCTATTTAGCCACTCCCTACTGCCACAATACAGAGAGCAAAGTCATGGTGAGGCGTCCGGAGGGCTCTGTGACTACCTACTCAAACTTTACCGTGGCTGATATCGAATATGAAGCTCCGGTTTACTACTGCAACCTGCATAATTTGGATACCCTTACCTATCCCATCGATCCCAATGTGCAGCTCCAGCCTTTTACCCCCTGGAATGGCGGAAGCGGTGATGTCCCGCCCTGGCTGGACTGGAACAACGGAAATGACGGTAACAACGGTAACAACGGTAACGGAAATGGTAATGGGAATAACAATGGCAACGGGAATAATCCTCCGGTTACCGACAGCAATCCGGGTCCCGTTATCAGTCCGCAGGATTCTGAAAAACCGGATTGGCTGGACTAGCGGATCGACTTCGGATTAAAACAGAGAGCAACGATATAACCAAATACAATTGCCGCCGCAACTCCTGCGGCGGTGTCTTTTATTCCGCCAGTGAGAGCTCCCATGAGGCCTTCCTTTGAAACAGCATTCATGGCTCCTTTTGTTAGAGAATATCCAAATCCCGGCAGAGGAACGGTAGCTCCCGTCCCGGCCAGTTCAACAATAGGCTGATAAAGGCCCAACCCCGTCAAAACGCCTCCGAGAACCACGAACAGTACCAGAACTCTCGGTGCAGTCAACTTGGTAGCATCCATCAGGATCTGACCTATGACGCATATACCTCCGCCTATGATAAAAGTCCATACATAATCCATAGTATCAATCATCCTCCATATTCACCTTAGGGCTTCGATAGCAACTGCATGGGCTATTCCCGGAATGGATTCTCCCTGTAGAGCACTTGTAGTTGTTACTAGTGCTCCTGTGGAAACCAAGAGCACTTTTTTCAGACTGCCGTCCAGCATGGAACGGAATATGGGTCCCGCAAAGACCGAAGCAGAGCAACCACAGCCGCTTCCGCCGCTATGGACATCCTGTTCCAGATCGTAAATCAGGACGCCGCAGTCGTCATAGGCCGGACTCATGTCCACGCCGAGGTTTTTGGCCATGTCGAGCAGGATTTTCTTGCCTATATGGCCCAGATCTCCGGTCAGTATTCGGTCGTAATAACTCCATTCCCTTCCCGTATCAAGAAGATGCCTGTAAATGGTGTCCAGTGCTGCCGGTGCCATCGCTGCCCCCATTTGGTTCGCATCGGTCAGGCCTGTATCCACTATCTTTCCTATGGTAGCGTGGGTGCAGCAAAATTGAGGATTTTCTGTTCTTCCGATAACCAGGCCTCCCGAAGCAGTAGCTGTCCACTGAGCGGAAGGAGGACGTTGGTTGCCGTGTTCCAAAGGCATACGAAATTGGCGCTCTGCGGTGCTGTAATGGCTGGAAGCGGCAGCTACCACCGTATCCGCATAGCCTCCGTCAACGAGCACACAGCCCATGAGTATGGATTCCGTCATCGTCGAGCAAGCCCCGTACAAACCCAGGAATGGTATTGAAAAGTCCTTTGCTGAAAAGGTAGAGGACATGAGCTGATTCAGAAGGTCTCCTGAGAGGATCGCATCGATTTGGTTCTCATTCTTGCCGGCTTTCTTCATGGCAGTTTTAATAGCTGTAGACAGCATCTTGCTCTCTGCCGACTCCCAGTTCTTCTCACCAAAAGTATCCTCCTCCAG
>DCUA01000206.1:6043-18178 GCA_002329675.1 Firmicutes bacterium UBA1426
CCTATTTTATTGCGCAACATATTGATTCCTTTCATAGCAAATAAATGATGATGCCGATGATCACAGATGCCGAAATACCGCATACCAGTACCGGACCCGCCAGCGTGAACAGTTTGGCTCCCGAACCTAAGACCGGACCTTCCTTCTTAAACTCCATGGCAGGGGCCACCATGGAATTGGCAAAGCCCGTTATGGGCACAATAACCCCTGCACCTGCGAATTTAGCAATGGTGTCAAACCAGCCGAAGCCTGTGATCAACTGGGCAGTACAGATCAAGAGCACTGTTACGATGGAACCGGCCTCTGTTTTTTCAAAGCCTCTGGCCATAAGCATTTCCTGCGTATAGGACGCAGCCACGCAAATGGATCCTCCAACGACAAAGGCTTTCACGCTATTGGAAAAATATTTCGGGCTGGGCGTGAATTTTTTTACATATTTTTCATAAGCTTTCGCCTGCTGCTTTTGTTCATTTTTCTTTTGTTCTTTTGCATCCTTTGAAGCGTTGCCCATAAGAACCTCCTGTTTATTTGCACACAATTTAAGATTATTATGACCATGTGATTGCGAAAAATGCTATAATGATCAATAAAACATTGAGGTCGAAAATATGGAAAAATATAAACTTATACTCGCATCTTCATCACCCAGAAGAATTGAAATGCTCAGAAAAAACGGCATAGATCCTGTTATCATTCCTCCTGATGTAGATGAGGATCTTCCCTTAAATATGGATCCGAAAGAAGCGGTGATGCATCTGGCACTGAAGAAAGCCCGATACGTTGAAACTATCGCTATAGACCGGTATTCAAAGGAGCCCTCTCTCGTCATCGGTGCAGACACTGTTGTTTACTTAGACAGGATCATCGGCAAACCAAAAGACAGAGAAGAAGCCTTTGCAATTCTGGATCACTTGCGTGGCCGGGAGCACTTCGTTGCCACCGGTGTGGCTATCCTGAAGGCCGGAACGGGTGAAAAAAAGGTCTTTTGCGATATAACAAAGGTGTTTTTTAAGAATTATTCTGATGAGGATATACGGGCCTATATAGATACAGAAGAGCCTTATGATAAGGCGGGCGGCTATGCTATACAGGGAGCATGGGGGAAAATGGTTACCCACATTATCGGAGATTATGACAACGTGATGGGGTTTCCCTGGACCAGAATAAAACAAGAACTCAATCAATTTTAATACAGGATTTACAGACCTCCGCCCTGGGATGTGCCCCGTAGAAACCGTGAAACCGATTACCGTTTTCATGCGAAGCATACAAAAACGGCGGTTTCCGANNCCTTTTCGGTCGGTTTTGTTTTGCTATGCTAAACTTGCATTAGCGTCTTATTTATTGTGCTCTTCCTTAACCCTGTTCCACTCTTCGATGATCTTCGGAACAACCTTATAGAGGTCACCTACGATACCGTAGTCCGCCACTTCAAAGATAGGAGCGTCCGGATCCTTGTTGATGGCGATAATGAGATCGGAAGTCTGCATTCCTGCCAGGTGCTGGATCGCACCGGAAATTCCGCAAGCGAAATAAATCTTAGGCTTAACAGTAGTTCCTGTTTGACCTACCTGATGAGAGTGATCGATCCATCCTGCATCAACAGCTGCTCTGGAGGAACCTACTACACCTCCCACTGTATCTGCCAGCTTCTTGATCAGTTCAAATCCGGAAGGATCGCCAAGTCCGCGGCCACCGGAGCAGATGATTTCTGCATCGGTGAGGGATACCAGCTCTTTAGCTGCCTTGACAACTTCCACAACCTCGGTACGGATATCCGATTTGCTCAGGCTGTGGTTCACTTTAATAAGCTCACCAGTTCTTGATGGATCCTTTTCCAGCTTGCTCATAACGCCGGGTCTTACGGTGGACATCTGCGGCCTCTTCTTGGGACAGATAATGGTGGCCATGATGTTTCCTCCGAATGCCGGACGAGTCTGCTTCAGGTTCTTATCATCGGAGTTCGGATCCATTCCGGAAGTATCAAGAGTGGTGTACTTATTCAGGTAGTTTATGTAATTACCTGTGTTTACATCCAGTCTGGTGCAGTCTGCTGTAAGACCGGTATCCAGTCTGGCAGCCACTCTGGGAGCCAGGTCTCTTCCGATATGGGTAGCACCGAACAGAACGATTTCGGGTTTGAATTCTCTGATAGCATCGGTCATGACCTTAGCATATCCATCTGTTGTATAGTTCTTTAACAAAGGATCGTCAATTTGGTAAACAACATCAGCACCATATGCATAGAGTTCCGGGATCAGATGATCCGTCTCGTGTCCGATCAGTAAGGCGCAGACCTTTCTGTCGCCGATTTCATTTGCCAGCTTGCTGCCTTCTCCCAGGAGCTCAAGGGCAACGTTCATCAGCTTTCCTGCTCTTTGCTCTGTATATACCCATACATCTTTGTATGCGGACAGATCTACCGGACCTTCATCCGATGTGGTCTGCTCGATAGCATCGAAGGGGCATGCGGCGATACACTGTGCACAAGCTGTACATTTTTCATTGATTACAGCCAATTTTCCAACCATGTCTATGGCATCAAAGGGGCAGGCTTTTACGCATAATTTGCACCCTCTGCATTTATCATTAATTACTTGAATAGCCATTCTTATTCCTCCTCCTATGCTATGATGTACTTTTCTTGCAGCATTTCCAGTAATGCGTGTGCATTCTCTTCAACGGTATCCTTATCCAGCATGATGCCCTTACCCTTCGGTGCAGGAGTGAAGGAACGGAATACGTTTGTCGGAGATGCTTCAAGGCCTACTGTATTCAGGTCGAGCTCAAGCTCTTTGGCGCCCCAAACTTTAATATCTGCCTTCACAGCATCATAAATGCCGCCAATTGACATATAGCGCGGGGTATTAAGTTCTTTGATTGCAGTCAGCACGCAGGGAAGCTGGATCTTGATCAGTTCATATCCATCTTCCAGAGCCCTTTTGACCGTTACTTCTTTACCGTTTATAGAAAATTCTTTAACATAGGTTACCTGAGGAAGCCCCAGTTTCTCAGCTACCTGAGGTCCTACCTGAGCAGTATCACCGTCGATCGCCTGACGACCTGCGAAAATCAGATCATAATCACCGATCTTGTTAACTGCTGCAGCTATCGCATTTGAAGTAGCCCATGTATCGGAGCCTCCCAATGCTCTGTCAGAAAGCAGGATACCTTCATCTGCTCCCATAGCCATGCATTCGATGAGAAGATCTTTCGCCTGAGGAGGTCCCATGGTAACGACTGTGATGTGAGTATCAGGGTATTGATCCTTGATCTTCAGGGCTTCCTCCAGTGCGTTCGCATCATCGTGATTTAAGATGCTGGGAACGCCCTCTCTGATCAGAGTGTTCTTTACCGGATCTATTTTTACTTCGTTTGTATCAGGAACCTGCTTTGCGCATACAATTATCTTTAATGCCATTTTTCCTTCCTCCCTTATCCTTATTTACCGAAGATATCCGCTGCAATAACCATTTTTTGCACTTCGGATGTACCTTCATAGATTTCCGTGATCTTTGCGTCACGCATCATTCTCTCTACGGGATAATCCTTTATGTAGCCGTAACCACCGTGGAACTGAACCGCTTTTGTTGTTACGTACATAGCAGTTTCTGCCGCATAGAGTTTTGCCATCGCAGAATAAGGACCGTATTTCAAGTGATTGTCTTTCATGTTTGCAGCGTTATAGATCAACAGTCTGGCAGCTTCGATACGGGTCCGCATTTCAGCCATTTCAAACTGCAGCGCCTGATACTTGTTCAAGCTCTTTCCGAATTGTTTTCTGGACTTCATGTACTCTACGGTAACATCAAAGGCTCCCTGTGCGATTCCCAAAGCCTGAGAAGCGATACCGATCCGGCCGCCGTCCAGAGTAGACATGGCGATCTTAAAGCCTTCTCCTACCTGCCCCAGCAGATTTTCTTTGGGAACGATGCAGTTCTGGAATACCAACTCTGTGGTAGATGAAGCGCAGATACCCATCTTGTCTTCCGTCTTTCCGATGGAAAAGCCCTCAAAATCCTTTTCTACGATAAAGGAGCTGATTCCGCCTCTGGTACCCTTGCTCTTATCCGTCATAGCCATGACGATGAAGACATCCGCATATCCGCCGTTTGTGATGAAGACTTTGGCTCCGTTGAGCTCCCAGTGATCACCCTTATCTACGGCTCTTGTCTGTTGCCCGCCGGCGTCAGTTCCTGCATTGGGTTCGGTAAGTCCGAAAGCACCCAACTTCTCGCCCTTTGCTATGGGTACAAGATACTTCTGCTTCTGCTCCTCAGTGCCGTATGCCAGCAAAGGCCAACCACAAAGAGATGTGTGGGCAGAGCAGATAACGCCCGTTGATCCACAGACTCTGGAAAGTTCTTCTACAGTAATAGCATAGGATACATTATCTCCACCTGCTCCACCGTACTCCTTGGGAATGGGTACGCCCAAAAGTCCGTACCTGGCCATTTTTTCGACGGTTTCGGTTGGAAATCTATGTTCCTTGTCTATGTCTGCAGCGATAGGTTCAACTTCCGTCTCTGCAAACTTCCTAACCATTTTCCTTACGAATTCCTGTTCTTTTGTCAACTGAAAGTTCATATTCTCGTTGCCTCCTACACAATAATTAACTGGGTGTAAATAATTTTCAATGCTATTTGCTGCGTTGTTGTTATTATATTAACAATTCTAAATCTATTAAACCCTATTTATCGATAAAAATCAACTGTTACTTTCTCGTTTAGAGCCAAAAACAATAAGTTTATTTAATCCGAATTATCTGATAATAATTATCCTTTGAGGCTTTCATTCCTTTAGCTTACAAATCTCCGAAGCTTATTGTCAGACTGGCCGGATGCATCTCATTAAAAAGGGGAAAATTAATTTTTTATCAAATAAAATTTTATTAGGAAACAGTGAATAATTATAAAAGAGAACCTTCCCGATTTGTTATTATTTGTTTGTTTATTTTGAATAATCAGATTGTTGTTCTTTGATAATTGCTTGTCGGTACTGTTGTTAATTGCTATACTGTATGAACAGTAGATTTCGTTATCTTCTGCAATTTCTTAAAGGAGGAGGAGCATGAAAAGACATTCTACATGGTTGATTATGTTGCTGCTGGCGACTATGGCACTGTTTGTGTTCGCAGGTTGCGGCGGAGGAGAGGAAGCACCATTGCCCGATCCGGATCCCGCCGAAGTCCCTGACGAAGTACAAGCTGTCATAGACCATACGGTGGACCTTGCTGCTAATTATGCGTTGCAGCTGGATGGAGAGTGGGCGGATGAGTATCTTGCCTTACTCGATTCGGGTCAGGGATGGGATTATCCGGGTTATGATGATCTCAAGGCGACCCTTGATCAGTTCCGGATCGAATCCGGGGCCTACTATGTTTATATCCTGACAGATATGGACCCTGACGATGGGTATTTCGAAATCACGGTGGACGGTTCAGAAGAACCCGATGACTGGATGGCTCAGTATGAGGTCGAGGGTCAGTTCTTTGTAGCTCAGGATGGCGAACCCTGCGCTGCCCTCTCCGCCTGGGACAATGATGTAGATGATCCCGTATGGTCTGCCTTCGCGCCTGTTTATGACAGCGATGGCAATGTTGTAGGCATACTCGGAGTGGATTATCCTGCTCCGGAGATCCTTGACTTCCCCGAGTGGAACAGGGATTCGGATGAGTGGAACGGCATGGAAGTTGAATACTAATTACAGAAGCTGAATACTAATTACGATTGAAATAAATCGGAGCCCAATAGTGCTCTGGCGAGTGCAAGCAAATGCCAACCGGGCAGGACGGACCGTCTTGATTCTGTGGCATGAAGCGCGCGGCTGTCGAGCAGGAGAGTACTATTGGGCTCCGATTTAACTATTGGGCTCAATTTATTTGTATAATTCTATTCCATTTGTTCTCTTAGATTAGAAAGAACCTTCTTTTCGATGCGGGATACCTGAACCTGAGAAATGCCCAACCGGTCAGCAATCTGCTGCTGTGTCATATCTCTGAAATAGCGCAGCACGATGACCTGGCGTTCCCTATCCGCCAATCTCCCTATGGCACTCTTCAGGTAGATCAAATCGATCCTGCGTTGCTCCGATTCCCGATACGCACTTTCCGCCCCCGTTTCCGGACGATCCGGATCATCCAGACTTTCGGGAGTGCCCATAGCATCGCTTGCCTCCATCAACCGCAGGATCTCCTCAACTGAAACGCCCATCTGCTCTGCTATTTCGCTCACTTTGGGGGATCTTCCATGAACATGACAAAACTCATCGCAGGCTTTTTTCATGTTTCGCACATCCTGCTTGATCTGTCTGCTCACCTTAACTCTTCCGTCATCCCGTAGATATCGTTTTATCTCGCCCAGGATCATCGGTACCGCATAGGTAGAGAACATTACATCATATTGAGTGTCAAAGCGATCTACTGCCTTCAGAAGTCCTATAAACCCTATTTGGAGCAAGTCCTCGAACTCGTAGCCTGTCCCTATGAATTTAAGGGCTATATTCTTGACCAGACCGGTGTTCTGCTCGATCAATTGCTCTCTGGCCGCCTCGTTTCCCGATTGGGCTTCTTTGATAAGGCGGTATGTATCTTCTTTCATTACTGGTTGATAATTAGAAGCCATGTATACGATCCAGTGACTTTATTAATGTCACTTTCGTCCCTTTCCCGGGAGAGGAATCCACCTGAACTTTATCCATGAAGCTTTCCATAACAGTAAAGCCCATTCCGGATCTCTCCCTGCTGTCGCCGGTGGTAAAGAGAGGTTCCATGGCTTTTTTTACATCTTCGATACCAATACCACGATCTTCTACGATAATGGTGATTTTTCCTGATGTATCAGCTTCCATTTCCAGATAGATCGATCCGTCTTTCTCTGCGCCATACGCATGGAGGATGGCATTGCTCACTGCCTCGGATACGGCGGTCTTTATTTCTGTCAGTTCCTCAACGGTAGGATCCAAAGGTGCTACGAAGACAGCGGCAATATTTCTGGCAATTGCTTCGTTTTCTGATACACAGAGCATCTCCAGCTTTATTCTGTTTCGGCGTTCCATATCTCTCCCTCCCCTCCTTCTTCAAATGCTGCTACAGCTTCTTTCGTGGACACAAAGCATCGGGCAATGGTGTATATACCTGCCAGATCCAGTATCCTTGTAATATATTCATTGCAGCCTACCACTGCTATTTTGCCCTTTCGCTCTCGTACTTTGTTATAGCGCCCCATGATGAGTCCGACTCCGGAGCTATCCATAAAAGTCACTTCTTCGAAGGAGAGAATGATGTGCTTTGCCTGAAAGGTATCATAGGTGTGGTCGATGGTATCTCGTATCTCCCCTGAGCTGTGGTGGTCCAATTCGCCGGAAAGTACCGAGATGAGGATATCATCGATCATCTCAAACGTTATTTCCATATAAAAACCCCCCTTATCCTTCCTATAATTATACATGGGTCCGGGGGGCTTGTCTTTAGGAGGTTCTGCTGAAAAGTGTCTCTTTTTGTCACCTAAACGGGACGGATCATCACAGTTTCCTTATTTTCCAGGGCTTTTTCAATGAGGCCATCTGCATCTAACCGACTTTCGGATTCTAAAATAGCAGAAAGCTTTGGTTTTGTTTTAGGGTGCTTGGGCAGAAATACTGTACAACAGTCTTCATATGGGAGGATGGCGATGTCATAGGTGCCTATTTTTCTGGCCAGATCCATGATCTCCACCTTGTCCATTCCAATGAGCGGGCGCATTACCGGCAGGCTTGTGGCGGCGTCTGTAACTACCAGAGCTTCCGCTGTCTGGCTGGCCACCTGTCCTAAGTTTTCTCCTGTGATCAACATGAGAGAGCCGGTCTCGGCCGCAACTCTTTCTGCAATTTTCATCATGAAGCGCCGGACTAAAATGGTCATCTCCTCCTCGGGACAGTGTTGCACGATTTGTTCTTGTATAGGCAACAAATTGATGCTGTGTATCTTAATATTGCCGCAATACTGGGTGAGGACACGGGCAAGATCCTTAACCTTATCCCATGCTCTCTCGCTGGTATAGGGATAGGAATGGAAGTGGACCGCCTCGATATACATGCCCCTTTTCGCCATGAGAAATGCTGCTACCGGGCTGTCGATCCCGCCGGAGAGCAGCACAAGACCTTTTCCGTTTGTACCCAGAGGCAGTCCTCCAAGCGCGGAAACTTTCTGTTCAAACAGGAAGCTTCGCTCCCTTCGCACATGGACATGGAGTCTGCACTCCGGTTGGTGTACATCGACCTTGAGGACTTTGCAGGCAATCAGGACCTTTGCACCGACCCGCCTGGCGATGTCCGGCGACTGGACAGGAAAGCTCTTATCCGCTCGCTTGGCCTCCACTTTAAAGGTTCGAATACCTTTCTCTTCTATTTGTTTCTGCATGAAGACAATTGCGGCTTCTTCTATAGCCTCCATGTCAGATTCTACTTCTATTGCAGGACTGATAGAATCCACTCCGAACACTTTCGAAATCTCACCGATCACTGTGTCTCCGGGGATATCCTTGACAGTGCGCACCACAATAAGGCCGTCTTCACGACGGATTTCGATCCCCTGATGTTTCTTCAGGACTTTTCGGATGCGCTCCACCAGCATCCGTTCAAAATATGGTTTATTCATACCCTTCAGAGCAACTTCACCGCATCTGACGATGTATATGTTTCTTTCCACTCCTGGCTCCTTTCAAATAGCCGAAGGCTAGCGCCGTCGTTGTGTTAGTCGCCTCATGGAGGAGACTGCCTTTTTTAACTCTACCAAAACATAGTCCATTTGTTCAATTGTATTGAATTCGCTGAAGCTGAAGCGAATGGCGCTGTCTATGACCGGGGCGGCGAGGCCGGCTGCCGCCAGTACCCGACTACCCTTTTTCCTGGACGAGCAGGCGGCACCGGTGGACACGTAGATATCCCGCTGCTCCAGGAAGTGGAGCAGCACCTCGCCGCGGCATCCCAGAAAACTAACATTCAGAATTCCGGGGCTGGAAAGGGCGATCCTTCCGTCTGCCTGCCTTGATTGGGCGTCTTGTTTTCCCGCTGATTTCTCACTATTAAACACCGTTTCCGGGCTGTTGATCCTGATGTCCGGGATTTCCGCTTTGATCCCTTCCAAAAGGTAGCTTCTTACCTTCTCCATCGTCCGGATCCGGTTCTTAAGGTTTCCGTGCATAATTTCAGCAGCCAGGCCAAAACCAGCGATCCCCGGTGTGTTTTCCGTACCGGAGCGGATCCCTTTCTCCTGGCCTCCGCCAAAGATGAGGGGTTCCGTATGGACACCCTTCTTTATATAGATTGCTCCGATTCCCTTAGGTCCGTGTATTTTATGGCCGCTCACCGTCATGAGATCCGCCTTCCATTTATCCGCAGCCATTTCAACCTTTCCATAAGCCTGAACAGCATCGGTGTGAAACAGAATGTCCCCTTTCGACTTGACAAGATCCCCGATTTCCTCAATGGGTTCCACAGTACCCAACTCGTTGTTGACCGCCATGATCGTCACCAGGATCGTGGAATCGTCCAGACTCTCTTCTAACTTTTTCATATCGATAAGGCCTTTTCCGTCACAGCCGATATACACCACTTGAACACCGGCCGCCTCTAATCTCTTACATGCTTCTATCACTGCCGGGTGTTCCACTTCTGAAGTGATGATTTTATTCCCTCTGCGCTTCCTTGCATGATAAGCACCAAATATAGCCATGTTATCTGCTTCAGTGCCGCTTCCTGTGAAGTAGATCTCTTCGTCACTCACATACAAAGAAGAAGCTACGGCTTGCCGCGCTTCTTTCACTGCACGCTCTGCTGTAACGCCCATTCGATGCAGAGAAGACGGGTTTCCAAAGTCCTCGTTCATGAAACGGGTCATCCTCTCCGTAACCTGATCATATTGTTTCGTCGTTGCGCTGTTATCTAAATATACAAACATTCTATCTCTTCTCTTTATTTTCATTGTATCCGAAAATTCATATTTAATTATTATACAACCAACACTGCTCCTCTGCAAGGATTCAATCGAATTGGTCCAGTGCCTACATCAATCGAATTGGTCAGTGCCAGGCTATCATCGGCAAATTGCTATGAAATACGGAGCACGCAACATAATATTGCGTGACTTATATCGTTGTTATCCGCTAAAATGATAATGAGGTGAACAATATGTCCAGCGTTTCAAAGAATATTAAAAGATTGCGCCTATCATCCGGGATGACCCAGGACCAGTTAGCAGCAGAATTGCATGTTACTCGTCAGGCTGTTTCAAACTGGGAAAATGGCAAAACCCAGCCCGACCTGGAAACGCTGCGTAGTCTTGCAGATGTGTTTGAGACAGATGAAATGGAAGTGATCTACGGCAAGAAAACCCCTCTCCGGGGACTTGAAGAATATCCTCATAATAAAGGCATACGTATCCGCATCACTGTTTTGTTCGGAAGCCTGGCAATCATTTTCCTGCTGGTAAGACTGATCTGGCTGCCTCAGTCCTTGGTTGAGTATTCCTATTACAGGTTCCAGTTGGGTCCGGTCTATGCAAGCCTTATGTTTGTGCGTCCGTTTCTGACCGTAACTATTTGCCTGTTTGCACTGAGTCTTATGTCCATATGGAAAGATATCCGGATTAAGAGCCGGATATCTAAAAATCTTTTCTTAACCATGGCAATCACTTGCGTGATATTGTACTATGGTCTCTTGTTACTGTTATTTTGGAGGAGCCAGTCCTTCTTGCCATTGCCCGGGTTCCTTTTCGACTTATCCGTCGCAATGTATTTCAACCCTGAATACATTTTTTCTGTAATAGGGATAGCAGCGTTCCTGGGATTAAATCGTTGATAATTTCAACTTCCGGCCGACTCCATTTCTTGCTAACTCCCCGCTTTGCCGGTCATGTGTTCGATCTCTATTTCAACCACACAGAAATTTCCGTCTTCCGCATCGCGATAGGCCAGACCCGAATCTATGTAGTCTTTTGAGTATTTATTCAGGATACACATGATCCCGTGTTTAATATCATCAGCCTCTGACAATATCCTGGCCTTTCCAAATGCAATAGCACTGCGATAAAGAGTGTTAAACTCCTGAGGAACGATTTGATCCTGAAGAACGACACAGAATGATACCCGTGGATTCTTCACAATGGAATCGATTTTGTGACTGATACTTGAAGTGCTGTGAAAGTAGATTTTGCCATCCTCATATACAAAGCTTACGGGCACTGCATATGGATACCCCTCGTCTCCCATGACAGCAAGGACTCCGTTGGTAGCTTCTTTGAACATGGCAACCGCTTCTTCGTGAGTCGTCATATTTTCCTTAAGTCTCATTTCCCTGAACATTTCATTTCCTCGCTTTCCTCTTGTGGCGGTTATTCTGCGCAGTAAACATCCAAAGCTTTGCTCAGAAATTCAGCACACCCCTCAGCTATACTGTCATAATACGCTTTGAAGCGCTCGTCTGCAACATACATCAGACCCAGGTTTCTATGTCCTTCCTTTGTGTACTTACCTTCTTCCCAGAACATACAAAGCCACTTCTTATGCAACTCACATGCTTTTTGTGCGATCTCCCCTGCCGGGTCTCCCAAAGACACAGCGGCTGCCAGCGTCTCGTTGATTTCTGTGCTGAGCCGTTGGGCCTCATCATACTGTTCTTTGCTCATATTCATCACCTTGGCATTGGATGCATCCACAGCCTTGTCTCCGTACTTCGATCTCACTTCAACGCCGAATTTCTTCTCGTTTTCATCCACAAGCTTTTGCTTGAACCCTTCAAACTTTTCATGATCTTTCATTTCTATCTCTCCTTTCATTGATCGAATGGTCTTGTTCACGGTTTCAATCAACCTTTCAAGTTGGTCCTTCTTCCGGATCAGGTTTTTCAAGTGAGCTGTCAGCGCCTCTTCCTGATCATAATCCGGTTCTGACAACAGCCTTTTTATATCCTCAAGACCGACACCCATTTCCCTATAAAAGAGGATCTGCTGCAGCCTATCCACTTCTGCACTTCCATAGATGCGATAACCGTTGGACCGTATCTTCGCCGGTTTCAGCAGATCGATCTCATCGTAATAGCGCAGAGTCCTGGCGCTCACGCCCGAAATAACTGCTAATTTGTTCACTGTATATTCCATGA
>DCUA01000222.1:0-5360 GCA_002329675.1 Firmicutes bacterium UBA1426
AGGCTTTTTTCAGTGACCTCAGTTGTGTGTGGATTATTGGGTCATAACCTTGGAGCTTTCAATAATTGCTCACCATTTTGAACAGAAATGGCTGTTTCACAACTTTTATCCACACACAACTCCAGATTTTGCACAAAATTATTTAATTCCTTAGCATGCCAGGAAATGGCATCCTGACGAAGCAGGCATTACATACGGGACCCCTAACCTATACATTTAGAATAGTATCCCCATTAATGTACTATAGACCCAGCTTACTGCAGGTGTGAGTATTCTTCCTGTAATGTTGAACAGGATCAAAACCATGAGAATAAGAAAACCCTTGTCGTAAACCCTGTAATAGAACTCCGTGTTCCGGAGGTTGAATATCTGTGTGATCACATTGAACCCGTCCAGAGGAGGGATGGGCAGCAAATTGAAGACCATCAGAACTATGTTTATAAATATGATCGAAATAAGGATGTCCTGAAGGATCATTCCCAGATCTGAAAGCATAAATCCGATTGCATACTTATAGAGCAGCCATAACAATACCATGAACAAGAAAGCCAAAATCAGATTAAGGGTAACTCCGGCTAAAGCTACCAATAATTCATCCCTTCTCGGTTTACGGAAATTATTAGGGTTGATCATGACGGGTTTCCCCCATCCAAAGCCTATAAAGAGCAATGCGATAAAGCCGATAGGATCGATATGGGCTGCAGGGTTTATGGTTACTCTGTTTTGAAGTTTTGGGGTCGGATCGCCGCAGCGATAGGCCACAAAGGCATGAGCGAACTCATGAAAGGAAAGACCTATAATGATACCGGGCAACAGGGTAAGCGTACTCATGAGCCAATCCATAAGGCTGTAATACCGACCATTGGTGATTGCTTGAAATGCCATCAACAGAATCAGGGCAAACGCTATGGGATTCGACAAAAAACGTTTCAATAAAAAACTCCTCTCAAGAACTAATTTATTTATTCTATCACAAGTTAGGAGGGATTGAAATATATTGGTATAAATATGATCCTGAGGTTAGAATCAGGTGAATGAGAGGTGATTAATTCAATATGATACAAGACCGCCAAAGGGTTCCCTTCCCTACAGCGCCTGCAGTCCCCCGGGATTATGTATGCACAGAAATGTACACCATACAGGCAGGCGATACTCTTTATTCCATATCCCAAAGGTACGGTGTTCCTGTATCTGTATTAATGCAGGTCAATGACATTACAAATCCTTATGCTCTTAGAATCGACCAGGAGATCTGCATTCCCGGGAACGGCGTTATGAAAAATGGAGCTACACAAAACGGCTCAGTTTGCAGTGGGATGCTCCACACCATCGCCCCCGGCGACACTCCTTACATGCTGGCAAAACAATATGGAGTAACTCTGGAATCTATACTGCAGGCAAATCCCGATATAGATCCTCACAATTTAAGGATCGGAGGGCAGATTTGCATCCCGGGTATAAGTCAGGCTCCCGCAGTTCCCGAGCCGGCTCCTATGCCTATGCCGACTCCACCCCCTGCTCCCGTTGTTCCTGCACCGATCCCGGTTATCCCCAGGCCGTCACCCCCTCCAATGCCGGCTCCAACTCCTACGCCAATGCCAACTCCGATGCCGATGCCGACTATTCCTCCAATTATTCAGACTCCTTTTCACGAAATGCCAGCCCCGCAACCTGCGCCGACACCAGCCCCGCAACCCGCGCCGACGCCAACACCGGCTCCGGCTCCTTTCACACCGGCGGCACCTCCCCCCTCGATACTCCCTGTCAGAGAAGGAGCTGCTTGTACAGGAAAATTTTATACCGTTGTGGAGGGCGATACCCTTTACATGATTGCAAAGAGAAATGAAATCTCTCTGGATGCGTTAATGGAAGCAAATCCCGCACTGGATCTCTATAATCTGGAGGTGGGTATGAGACTGTGTATCCCCAGTATGGAAAAATCTCCTTGCCCGGCCCCCTGCCCATCACCCAGACGGGAATCTCCAGTAAGAGAAGACTGCTATTTTGTACGGATGGGTGATAATATGGATAAGATATGCGATCACTTTCGCGTTCTTCCCCGAAATTTGATGAAAGCGAACCCGAATCTGACCGTGATCGATTATTCCATCCCCGGTACAAGGATTTGCATCCCCAGCAACTAAAAAACGGGAACGGCTATCGGCCGTTCCCTGTTCTGACAGAATCTATTGGATATGTTATCGATAAAGCGGGTGAGCCAGACATAGCTCTCTTACGATAGATTTGGCCTTATCTGCAGCACTACTATCGCCGGGGTTATCCAGAACTGCTGTGATAGCCTCGGCAATCTGAATAAACTCCTTCCTGCCAAAGCCTCTGCTGGTAGCCGCAGCAGTACCTATACGGATACCGGAGGTAACAAAAGGTCCGTTGGGATCCCCCGGAACCGTATTTTTATTTGTAGTGATCCCGCATTGATCCAGCAACACCTCTGCATCCTTGCCAGTGATGCCTTTGTTTGTTAAGTTGATCAGCATCAGATGATTATCCGTTCCATCGGATACAAGGCGGAAACCCCTTGTTTGTAATTCATGGGCCAATGTTCTGCAGTTTTCCAATACTTGTTTTTGGTATTCCACGAACTCCGGTGATGCCGCTTCCCAGAAACATACTGCCTTAGCGGCTATAATGTGCATAAGAGGACCACCTTGCATACCGGGGAAAATAGCTTTATCGATCTGCCTGGCGAACTCTTTCTTTGAAAGAATCGCTCCTCCTCGCGGACCTCTCAACGTTTTGTGAGTAGTAGTGGTAACAACGTGGGCATGCTCAACCGGATTGGGATGAAGACCCGCCGCGACCAGACCGGCAAAGTGTGCCATATCCACCATAAGATAGGCCCCCACTTCGTCTGCGATCTCACGGAAAAGTGCCGCGTCAATGATTCTTGGATAAGCACTTGCTCCCGCTACGATCATCTTCGGGCGGTGTTTATGAGCAAGATCCCTTACCATATCAAAATCGATATATTCCGTCTGCTGATTCACTCCATATGGTATAAAATTGTAGTTGATTCCTGAGAAATTGACCGGACTACCGTGGGTCAGATGCCCGCCGTTGGACAGATCCATCCCGAGTACTGTGTCTCCGTGCTGAAGAAATGCAGCATATACCGCCAGGTTGGCGCTGGATCCTGAGTGAGGCTGAACATTGGCGTGTTCCGCATTAAAGAGTGCCTTCATGCGTTCTCTGGCCAGATTCTCAACTTCGTCCACATGCTCACATCCACCATAATATCTTTTGCCGGGATAGCCTTCTGCATATTTATTCGTTAAAGCACTCCCTGATGCCTCCATAACGGCGGCAGAAGTGAAGTTTTCCGATGCAATCAACTCGATGTTATTTTCCTGTCTCGCTATTTCTCTCATGATCATAGCGTTGATTACAGGATCTGTTTTTTCCAGGTTTGTGAAGTACATTTTAAAGCCTTTCTCTCTGAGTCATAAGTGACCCCTGCAAATCCATTATTGTATTTGAACGCAGGGCAATGTTTGTCCGTTCCTACAAAATAATACTATAATACATGTAACATCATTTCACAACACATTTTATTATTCTTGTTTGGTTTTCATCTTTTCATGGTATAATATCCACAACTATTATGTGAGTAGGGTAAATTATAATTCTCTCCATATATGAAAGAATTGTAATAAATTAATCTGATTTCAGGAGGTACTAACATGTCAACAAATACTCTTTACCTAACAGCAGATAACTTTGATGAAGAGGTATTAAAGTCTACTGTTCCTGTATTGGTGGATTTTTATGCGGATTGGTGTGGGCCCTGCCAGGCATTAGGTCCGGTCATCGATTCTTTGGCCGATAAATTTCAAGGAAAAGCAAAGGTTTGCAAGATCAACATCGACGATCACAGAAAAGTCGCCCTTACTTATAAAGTAATGAGCATTCCCACCATGTTTTTCTTCAAGGACGGCGAGATCAAAGAAAGGATCACCGGCGGATTACCCGCACCTGTGATCGAAGAGAAGCTTAACGATCTGCTGTAGACAGATCTGACAAATCACCAATATCAGGAGTAGAAGATTGTTTGAATGGATTAGCTTGATACAAATACCTGTGGTGATATATGCGATCAACTTCATGATCGCTTTTGCGATCATTTTTTTGGAACGGAAAAATCCCTCATCCTCTCTTGCATGGATCATGGTGTTGTTCATGCTACCGGGTGTGGGGATTTTTCTTTATCTTCTGATCTCCCAGAACATCTCCCGCCAGAAAATTTTCAGGCTTTCCAGCTACGAGGCTTCCGTGATCGATAGTGCTCTGAAAGATCAGACTCAAAGCGTTCAGAACGGCGAATTTATTTTCAGCAACTGTGAGGCTGAAAAGTGGCAGGATATGGTTTTACTCCATCAGCGCTACTCGAGATCCTTTTATACACAAGATAACAGTATCTCCATATTCACAGACGGGATGCAGAAGTTTGAATCCTTATTCCGTGAAATATCAGAAGCCACTCAATCCATTAACGTGATGTACTTTATCATCAAAAACGATAAGATGGGTAAGACATTCATCAACGCACTTACGGAGAAAGCCCGGGAAGGAGTTGAAGTCCGGCTTCTGGTAGATGCCCTTGGTGGCCGGCGGTTGAATGCCAATGCATTAAAAGATTTTAAAGAAGCCGGCGGAAAATATGCATTTTTCTTTGCACCTAAGCTGAAATTTCTCACCATGAAACTGAATTACCGTAATCACAGAAAACTGGTGATCATTGATGGCAAAATCGGATACTTAGGCGGGTTTAATGTTGCGGATGAATATGTAGGAAGAAGTAAAAAGTTTGGCCATTGGAGGGATACTCATCTGCGGTTGACCGGCAGCTGTGTGCAGGACATGAATGCCCGCTTTCTTTTGGATTGGCGCTCTGCCAGTAAAGAAAATGTTCTATTGGCTTCTGCATATTTTAGCAGCGTTATCGATGAAGGCACTTCCGGTATCCAAATCGTCTCCAGCGGTCCCGAATCACGGCGGTCCGAGATTAAACGGGGTTATCTGAAAATGATTTCTTCAGCCAAGAAGAGCATCTATATACAGACGCCATATTTTGTACCGGATAAAAGCATCGTGGAATCATTAAAAAACGCCATATTCTCCGGCGTGGATGTCCGCATCATGATTCCAAATCAGCCGGATCACATGTTCGTTTACTGGGCAACATTAGCTAACGTGGGAGATCTTCTCAAATGCGGGGCCAAGATCTACATCTACGAAAAAGGGTTCCTTCATGCAAAGAACATATGCGCAGACGGGGAAGTGGCTTCAGTGGGGTCAGCGAACTTCGACATGCGCAGCTTTTATTTAAGTTTCGAAGTAAA
>DCUA01000222.1:5377-11201 GCA_002329675.1 Firmicutes bacterium UBA1426
TGGGAAATGTATTGCAAACGCTCATTATGGGTCAAATTCAAAGAGTCAATCTCCCACCTGCTGAGCGATCTGTTATAGAGTTGACTCTTCATTCACTTGAATAATACTCACCTCCCGGGACAAAATATCCGGGAGGTGTTTTATGTTAGGTTCCATTATGAGCATGATAGCCGGTGCAGCCATGAGCTTGCAGGGCGTTATCAATACCCGCTTAAGTGAGAAGATCGGTCTCTATGAGTCCAATGTTTTTGTGCAGGCAACTGCGCTGGCCTTTGGCTTATTGGCTATGTGGTTTCTGGGCAAAGGAGATTTCTCTCAGCTTAACAGTGTGAATAAAATATACTGGTCAGGCGGACTGTTGGGGACGGTCATCATCATAACGGTCATGCTGGCCATCGGCAATCTTAGCCCTACCCACGCCATTGCCATTATCCTGATCTCCCAGCTGCTGGTGGCTGCGATTATCGATGCCTTCGGATGGTTTGGCGCGGAAAGAGTTCCATTTTGCTGGAATAAATGGGTCGGTCTGGGGCTCATGATTGCGGGCGTTATCGCTTTCAAGTGGGAAAAAACAGGTTAAAGCCCGATAAAGGCTTTCAAGTTTTCATACCCGATTTCCCCAAAGGATAGGTTGATGCTTAATGGCTCCCGTCGGAAGCCTGCATACTCAACGTCCCCCGCCAGTATCTGGATGGAGTCTGTGTTGGGGCAAAAGGAAAGGGTGCCTGACAATATCCTGTCCAGCTCCTGCTCCGTTTCTTCCGGCGTCAACCTGTTTCCGTCCCGGTAGATTCCGCCATTTTCGGACACAGTCTTTTCGATGCCCTTCCTGACAAGCGGAATGTAGTCAAATCCCGGTGTGAACATATCGGATAAAACCAGTTCCTTGCCGGACTCCAGATCAAAGGTATTGTATTCCATTGAGAAAAACCAATAGTCTTTTGCTCCGCCGTTCATATGTCTTGTTATAGAAGCATAGGGGCCGACTATAGCCGTGGAAACGCGTTGCTCAAAATACCCGTTTGTTTCCTCGTTCCAATTGACGTCTTCCTCTTTCATGACCCTCTTAAGATTGTCAAGTCTTTCCTTTGGGATGTTTGAAAGATCCATAACCTTTTCCATCAGTTGTTCGGGAAATTGCGGTGATGTTTGCACATAATTATATACATTGACGCCTCCGTCCGTGTATTCCTGCTTTTTTACAGGGACACCAATATAATCGCTGCTCATGAGTTCTCTGACCGGCGGATCATCTGATAAAAAGATATTTTCCTCTTCATTATAAAAGCGTTCCGTTATCGCGACGGATCTATCCAGTTCTCCGTAGGACACATCGATCGTTTGTGCCATAAAATCGGGAAGGTAGAACTCCGGCGTATTATAATCAAAGATCAGGCTTATTCCAAACGGTCTGAGAAGGTACTTCTGATCCGGCGACAGCCCCTTAAAGGACTCCGCAAGTTTCAGCCCATACCAGTGAATGAAGTAACCTTCCTCCTGGGCACTGCTTTCATTCAGTTGCCTGGAAACTGCATCGTTGAGCAATGCCAGATGATCCACATTATCTGCAAAGACGTCTTTCAAAGTGATCTCGTTTCCCGTGTTCAGGTCGAAGTTCAGTGCCTCCTGGGTGAATACGTATCTGGTATTGTGATAGAATCCGGAAGAATCCCTCAGATAGCTGCCACCCTCGTCCGGAGTTTCGGTGGCTCCGGGAAGGGCATAGGTAGAACTCCGGTTGAACCAAACAGATAGAATGTTATTGAAGTTTGCCATTTCCGCAATATATATATAGTCCTCAACCAACAGAGCGTTTTCGGGAATGGCAATTCTGATCCCCCGGAAAGGAGGCAGTGACCTGGTTTTAAGCCCTTCGTAAACTTCCTGTATTCTGTCGTTGATTTTGTTCTCAACTTCCTTATCCACAAGACCGGAAATGCGGATCACTTCGTGCCTGACCTGTATGCCTTCTTCTTCGTCGGTTCCTTCTGTTATTACCTCCGAGACGATATCCAGGGGGTTTTTCACAGTATATAGAACTTCTACCGGTGCAGTTACCGGCTTACCGCTTGTGGAGGGAACTTCTTGCGCGGTTCCACCTCCTCCGTCTGTCTGGAGGCTTCCAGAAGCCGGCGCATTTCCATCGCCGGAAGTTTCGCATCCTGTGAAAGAGAACAGGATAACCAGCGACAGTACCAATGTCAGAATGATGGACAGTTGGAAATTTTTATTATTGCAACGGAACATAACCACTCTCCCCGGCAATTGCCTGGCCTTCTGAAGTGAGGATCCAATCGGCCAATAATCTCGCATTGCTTCCTTCCGGTTCATCGGAGCGAAGTACCATGTAGGTGGTGGAAACAATAGGATATGAGTTGCTCCCTATCGTCTCATCGTTTGGGGCTACCCCGTCTATTGCGAGCAGTTTGATGTGCTCATCTCCCCACATGTTCTTCACGTAATAGTAATAGGAATAGCCTATTGCGGAAACATCGTTGTCATAGAGGGCAACCGCATCTATGATGGAACCCATGTCACCGATCATCAGCTCTTTCGGTGCCTCCATCATGGGAGTATCCTTCATAACCATTTTCAGCATACCGGTCTGGCTGCCGGAGTTTTCCTCTCTCTGGTAAGCAATGATCTCTTTGTCATCTCCTCCAAGCTGATTCCANNTTAACAAAGAAGACAAAACCATCTCTGAGCATGGGGATCACTTCCAGCTCCACACCCATTTTTTCAGCGTAAGCCAATTCTCCTTCGGAAGGAGGTGTCACAAATATGATATCCGCATTGCCGTCTATCAGGTTGACATAAGCATTGTGGGTAGTATTATGCAGGATATACTGGCGAGCTTCCTCTATGGGAAGGCCCATGACTGCGGCTCCAATGGCTTCGGAAAACGGTATGGTGAGGGTAGAGCCGTCAACTTTTGGATACTCCTCCGGTGTAAAATGAAGGCTGACCTCCTGAGCATCCCCCTCCGGCCCCTGCTCGGTAAGCGTACAACCTGCAAAGAGCAACACCGCTAATACGAGGATATAAATGAACCCCTTCTTCAATCTCCCGTTTTTCATAATTCCGCCTCCCTATACCTGTGATCCTATTCTGACAGTGGATAATTTTACCTTATATTTCTTCTGACGATAGTTTGCCGGTAAAGTTCCGGAATTCAATACAAACCCTTTATCTCTCTATTTGATGATACTCTGTCCGTCACAGGAAAGCAACGACGGTTCTAATTCGTGAAGAAATCGCGTTGCCAATTTTTCATCGAGGCAACGTTATATAGGCTTTCACTGTATCCATCGTTGCTTTCCAGTTCTTTATTCATATTGAAAGCAACGACGATACCGGTCAGGTTCATAGAAACGTTGCTCCATTGAAAAATAGGCAACGGTAATTTTAATACATGACAAGAAAACGTTGCCCAGGTTCGAAATGGGCAACGTCGTGCAAGAATAATATATAGTTATCGTTGCTTTTGTGCTAAATTACTAAAAAGCTTTCACAATTAAAGCACTACGCAGATCATGTACTCCTTGCCCTCATCCGATACCTTTTGTAAGGATTTTTGCACCTTTACCCGGATATTTTCCGGAACGTTTGCCAGCTTTGATTCCATCTGTTCAGTCACCATGGAATAGAGGGACTTCCCGAAAATATTGGTCTCCCAGATCTTGCCGGGATCGCTTTCAAATTCGCTTAAGAGGTATTCTATCAGATCCTCGCTTTGGCGAAGGCTGCCCACCACCGGAGCCACCTCGGTGGTAATGTCTGTCTTAATAATATGCAGACTTGGTGCTTTTGCCATCAGACGCACACCGAAGTTATTGCCCTGACGGAAGATCTCCGGCTCCTCCAGATCCATTTCGGAGAGGTTAGGCTGTACGATACCATAGCCGGTTTCTTCAACCTGAGCCATGGCCGAAGCAATTTTGTCGTATCTCTTTTTAGCCTCTGCCAATTCCTTGATCAGCGGGAAGAACTGACTGTCATCCGCTACCTCCCGGCCCGTTATCTCACTGATGAGCTGATAGAACAGACCATCCACGGGGCGGATCTCTGCNNGCAAGCACTGCAACGGTATCCTTGATATCGCGCACACTATTCATATTCTGACACCAGTCTTTGATCCCCGCAATGACTGTCGACTTGATCCGGTGATCCTCAGGAAGACCTTTGATGAAGCCGGGCAGCATAAATCCAACTTCCACTGCCGGGAACTGATAGAGTACCTGTGTCAGGATCCCTTGGATCTGATCATTTCCCATCCTCGCACAGTCTGCCGCGATAACCGGCGTGTCATATTTTAATTCCAGTTCCCCGCGCAGTTTCTGTGCAGCGGCTCCTTCGGGTGCAGTGGAATTAAGCACGAGAACAAAAGGTTTATTCAGCTCTTTCAGTTCTTTTACCACTCTCTCCTCGGCAGGTATGTAGTCTTCTCTTGCAATATCACTTATGCTGCCATCGGTGGTCACCAGCACACCTATGGTGGAGTGGTCGGCGATGACCTTTCTGGTTCCGATCTCCGCCGCTTCTGCAAAGGGGATCTTCTCCTCGTTCCACGGCGTATTCAGCATGCGGGGACGATCATCCTCCATGTGCCCTATCGCATTCTTCACCATGTAGCCTACACAATCGACCATCCTGACCTTGAATCGGCTATGATCGGATAGTTGAAGCTCCACAGCCTCAGCCGGGATGAACTTCGGTTCGGTTGTGGTGATTGTACGCCCCGTTCCGCTCTGAGGCAGCTCATCTGTAATCTGTGCCTTCAGATGGCCTTCCGCTATGTTGGGTAAGACCATCAGGTCCATAAACCGTTTGATAAAGGTCGACTTTCCTGTGCGTACCGGCCCTACCACACCGATGTAAATGTCGCCGCGGGTCCTTTCGGCTATGCTTTCATATATATTCAGGTTTTCCAAGGTATGCCCCTCCTTTATATTGCACTATGTCTGTACAATATATTAGGACGCCCTTCTCATTATGCACAAAAAAAGCCCCAAATCCTTCTCAATCTGAAGTTGACCGGAGGCCGGCCCTATGTCAGAATGAATTAACGAGTAAGATGCTTGTCTATCCTGTACAAAATGTTTGGATGATAAGGCAATAAGGAGGGAAAATCTATGTATGACCGTTATGAAAGCCCTTTCCAGTCCCGATACGCCAGCGATGAGATGCAATATCTCTTTTCTGCTGATAAGAAGTTCTCTACCTGGCGCAAGCTTTGGGTGGCTCTGGCCGAAAGTGAGATGGAGCTTGGCCTGCCCATCACAGAGCAGCAGATCGCGGAGATGAAAGACCATATATTCGACATTGATTATACCACAGCTGAGACTAAGGAAAAGGAAGTGCGCCACGATGTTATGGCTCACGTATACGCTTTCGGACAGCAGTGCCCGGAAGCAATGCCTATTATCCATCTGGGAGCTACCTCCTGCTATGTGGGCGACAATACAGACATTATAATCATGGACGAAGCCCTTGAGTTGATTCGTCAAAAACTGCTGGGCTCCATAGCCAGGCTAAGTGATTTTGCACTGAAGTACAAAGACCTTCCGACCTTAGGCTTCACCCATTTTCAGCCTGCCCAACTAACAACAGTAGGCAAACGGGCTACCCTCTGGCTCCAGGACTTAGTCATGGACATAGAGGCAATCGATCATCAGCTTGCAAATAAACGGCTGCTGGGATCCAAAGGTACAACCGGGACACAAGCCAGCTTTTTAGAACTCTTTCAAGGGGATCATGAAAGAGTGAAGAAGCTGGATCAGCTCATAGCAGATAAGATGTCCTACCCCGCTGTCTTCCCTGTTTC
>DCUA01000222.1:11318-11698 GCA_002329675.1 Firmicutes bacterium UBA1426
CGCTATGTGTTGGTAAACACCCTGAATCCGGCACTGACCGCTTCGGAACAGTGGTTTGAAAGGACCCTTGATGACTCGGCCAACAAGAGGATCAGCATTCCCGAAGCATTTCTTGCTGTTGATTCCATACTGAACATCTATCTGAACATTGCCGGGAACATGGTGGTTTATCCGAAGGTCATACAAGCCCATATTGACAGGGAACTGCCTTTCATGGCAACGGAGAATATCCTCATGGATGCAGTTTTGAGGGGCGGAAACCGGCAGGAGCTACATGAGAGAATTCGCCTCCACTCCATGGAAGCCGCCAGAAATGTAAAGGAAAAGGGACTGGAAAACGACTTGATCGCTCGCATTGCACAGGACCCGGCTTTCGGGCT
>DCUA01000222.1:11849-18611 GCA_002329675.1 Firmicutes bacterium UBA1426
TTGACCAACTTATGCCCGCCGGTCCTGCCGGCAAAGAGGGCCGGGTTGGTCTTACTTTTTCCCTCCGCCAGCACTTCCGTCACCTGCCCTACCAATGCACTGTTCTTTTCTGCTGAGATGCGATTTACCATGTCCACCAACCGATTGAACCTTTCGTGCTTAACATCCTCCGGAACCTGTTCTGTGTATTTCTCAGCAGGCGTTCCCTTTCGTATAGAGTAGAGAAAGGTAAACGCGGAGTCAAAGCCAACTTTACGGACCAGATCCAGAGTTTCTTCGAAGTCATCCTCCGTCTCTCCGGGAAATCCCACAATAATATCCGTGGTTATGGCAATATCCGGCACTGTGTCCCGAAGCCTTTCCACCAAAGCAAGATAGTCTTCCTTTGTGTACTTCCGGTTCATCTTTGTGAGGATCTCCGTACTTCCCGACTGCACAGGAAGGTGAATATGCGGGCACAGCTTCTTGCAGGTCCCATAGGCATCGATCAGTTCATCAGATAGATCTTTCGGGTGAGAGGTCATAAACCGGATCCTCTCCAGGCCTTCCACATCATTCAACTTGTGGATCAGGGCAGCGAAGCTCGTGTACTCCCCTGCTGCATCTGCCTGATTTTCTTCCTGGCTCTGCCCTCGGTAGGAATTCACATTCTGGCCCAGCAGAGTGATCTCCCGAACACCGTCTTTCACCAGCTCTTTCACTTCCTGCAATATGGCCTCCGGATTCCGGCTGCGTTCCCTGCCCCGGGTGTAGGGGACAATGCAATAGGTGCAGAAATTGTTGCAACCGTACATGATGTTCACATAGGCCTTATAAGGATGTTTTCTCTGGGAAGGAAGCCCCTCCACAATGCTCTCTGCCTGATCCCAGACCTCAACGATCTTCTCCCTTTCACCGAGTACATTGCCAAGGAGGGCAGGAAATTCGTGGAGATTGTGGGTTCCAAAGACCAGGTCTACCCAGGGGTATTTGGACTTCAAAGTATCGATGATGTGCTGCTGCTGCATCATACAGCCACAGACCGCAACGACCAGATCCGGTCTGTCCCCTTTGATTCTCTTCAATTGGCCCAGTGTGCCGAAAAACCTCTTATCGGCGTTGTCCCGTACGCTGCAGGTGTTGATAATGATCACATCGGCCCGGTTCCGCACCGAATCTTCCTCATAGCCCAGGTCCCGAAGCATACCTGCCAGGGTTTCTGAATCTCGTTCGTTCATCTGACATCCAAAGGTCTGTATAAAAAAGCTTTTAGTGTTCAACTATAATCCTCCTGAAAATGGTTTCTGTTCACATTAATAAGATCCAGCCTCCGTCTGCCGGGTATATTTCCTCGGAAACCGACGGCATTTTGATGCGCTTTATTTAATAGCGCATAAATGCCTCAATAGGTTCACGGTTTCTACGGAAACACACCCGGCAGACGAAGGTGATCGTAATCGATCATGAGTGAACTACGAAAGCATTGTACCATTCTTTCTTGACGATTACAAAGAAAAGAGATAAACTGTCATGTATATTTATAGACAAGCAGTAATGAAGAGCAATGGAGACAAGATATTATGGATGTGAATGAAGTCAAATCATGCTTAGATGCCAATCATCTGGAGAACATTGAAAAAGCAGCGGAGAATGTAAAACCCGTCATTGTGGAAACACCGCTGATCCGAAGCGATTTTTACAGTTCGGAATACGATTGTAATGTATATCTGAAACCGGAGAATCTGCAGAGAACCGGATCTTTTAAGATCCGCGGCGCATATAACAAGATTTCGAATCTTACAGAGGAAGAAAAAAGATATGGCGTGATATCATCTTCTGCCGGAAACCACGCTCAGGGTGTGGCTTATTCCGCAAAAGAAAAAGGGATCCGCTCCACCATCGTCATGCCCAATGTCACACCCCTTCTGAAGGTGGATGCCACCAAAGCCTACGGCTCAAAGGTGATTCTCCACGGCGATGTTTACGATGAAGCCTATCGCCATGCGATAGAGCTGGCAGAAAAGGAGGGTTCTACATTTGTCCATCCCTTTGATGACTACGATGTTGTCTGTGGACAGGGAACCATCGGCCTTGAGATACTAAAGGACTTGCCGGAAGTAGATGAGGTCCTGCTCCCCATCGGCGGAGGCGGACTGATCGCCGGCGTTGCTCTGGCGATGAAAACTCTGAAACCTTCCGTAAAGATAATTGGTGTCGTTCCGGTAGGTGCAATGGCCATGAAAATTTCACTGGAAGAAGGACATGTGTCCCGTCTTGCCGCATTAAAGACTGTAGCGGAAGGTGTCGCGGTGAAACAGCCCGGCAACCTCACCTTTGCAATTGCTCAAAAATATGTGGATGATATCATAACCGTTACAGAAAAAGAGATCATGGAAGCAGTATTGCTGGTCATGGAAAAGCACAAGATCGTAGCAGAAACGGCCGGTGTCATTCCCCTGGCAGGCCTGAGAAAGCGGGCGGAAAAAGGAAAGAACATCGTTTGCCTGATCACTGGCGGTAACATCGATATGCTTACCATTTCGGAGATCATCAATCAGGGTCTCATCACCAGAGGTCGCATTATGTGCTTCTCCGTCGAGCTACCCGATAAACCCGGACAGTTGCTGCGGGTCGCCCAGCTTCTGGCTGATCGGGGAGCGAACGTCATCGAGCTCCAGCACAATCAATTCAAGGCGATCGACCGCTATTCCAACAAGGTCGTTCTGGAAGTCACGGTAGAAACCAACGGCCATGAACATATCATGGAAATTTTAAGCGCTCTGGAAGATCACAACTTCGCAGTAAATAGAGTTTACTAGACACACCCAATCCTCTTAAATAAAAATCAGCAACTTGGACGGCGTATTCCGCCGGTCAAGTCGCTGATTTTATTTTTTTGTTATAGTAATTTATTCCGTTATCCTGCAGGAACTAAAACGCCCGTCGAAACAATCTTCGATCTCATGCTTTTTCTGCCGTGTCATGAGAGCACTCACTGCAGCTTTTGCATCGATGTTGCCGCTGATAACCTCGTATATCTGTTCGGTGATTGGCATTTCCACTTCACAGCGCTTAGCCAATTCGTAGGCTGCCTGAGTGGTGTACATGCCTTCTACCACCATTCCCACCTTCTTTGTTGCCTCCGAAGGGTCCATGCCCTCCCCGATCATGATTCCGCAGCGTCGGTTTCTGCTGTGCATGCTGGTACATGTGACGATAAGATCACCGATACCCGTCAACCCTGTAAATGTCTCTGCCTTAGCTCCCAGCCTGACGCCCAGGCGGGCAATTTCCGTAATACCCCGGGTCATCAGTGCAGCCTTTGCATTGTCACCAAAGCCCATCCCGTCCGAGATACCGGCACCCAGGGCAATGGTATTCTTCAATGCTCCCCCGAATTCTACCCCGGCTACATCTGTGTTTGTATAGACACGAAATCGTTCTGTCATAAAAGCGTCCTGAACAAATTCCGCTAATTTAACATCCTCTGCCGCTGCAACCACTGTGGTAGGCAGACCTTTTCCCACCTCTTCCGCATGAGAAGGACCGGAAAGCACCACATACCTTGCCCCTGGTAGTTTATCATGTGCTATTTCAGAGAGGCGCATGAGGCTTTTCTGTTCAATACCCTTTGCTACATTCACCAGTACCATCTCTTCCTTAAGGAAGGGTATAGCACCTTCCAGGGCACTGCGAAAATGTTGAGCCGGAGCCGAGAACAGCACCATGTCGACACCTTCTATAGCTTCCTCCACAGTCTCTGCTATCCTCATGGACTGAGGGAATTTTACACCGGGAAGGTATTTTTGATTTTCCCGGTCTCTTTCCAATGCTACTGCATGGGCTTTATCTATATCCCAGATGCGGATGGAATGGCCTTTTCCCGACAAACTTATTGCAAGAGCGGTTCCCCAGCTTCCAGCACCCAACACTGCGATTTTATGCTCCATATCTTGCCTCCTCTTCTATATAAAATAGATTATAATCTTATTTTTTTTTGAAGCTCACCTTTGGTTCTTCCCCTTTGATCAGCCGCTTAATATTGCTTCTGTGCTTGATGATGACGATAACAGCCATTATAGCAAACACAATTATGTAATCAGATAAATATACCCAGGAAAGGAAGGGAAGACACACAGCGGCCAACAGGCTACCCACGGAAATTCTACGCGCTGTAACAAATCCGATAGCTGCTATTCCCAGACAAATCAGTGCCATGATCGGCTGCAGGGTAAGGAGCACTCCAAAAGCTGTTGCGATCCCTTTGCCTCCTTTGAAACCGTACAGCGCCGGAAAAATATGTCCTATGAAGACAGATAGGCCACAGAAAACAGAAAGGGCTTCTCCTCCCGCGTATTTTCCGATCAACACCGCAGCAACACCCTTACCCATATCGATGAGAAGAGTTGCCAGCGCCGCCTTCTTCCCTACAACACGAAGCATATTGGTGGTGCCGGGATTTCCACTTCCCTCCTTGCGGATATCGATGCCGTATGCCTTACTGATTATACTGGCAGGAGACAAGTTTCCGATAAAGTAAGCTGCAATGATAGCAAACGCCCATATGAATACCATAGGTGCAGTAAATGAAGATAAATCAGGCATTATCGTTTTCTCCCTTCTCCCGGAATACGAATTTAATGGAAGTCCCTTCAAAGCCAAAGCCTTCTCTGATCTTATTCTCCAGATAGCGGGAATAGGAGAAATGCATCAGTTCCCGGTCGTTGATCTGAAAGGAGAAAAGTGGAGGTTTGACACCAACCTGAGTCACATAGTAGATTTTCAGGCGCTTACCTTTGTCTGAAGGCGGCTGCTTCATCATGGTAGCATCGATGATCAGAGAGTTCAGCTGTCCTGTGGGAACGCGCATCGCCCGCTTTTCGGAAACGTACTTAGCCATCTCCATAACCTTGTCCAGTCTCTGCTTTTTCAATACAGATATGAATACAGAAGGCGCATAGGACATAAAGGGCAGTTCTTCGCGAATATCCTTGCGAAAACGCTCCATGGTATTGGTCTCTTTTTCGATCAGATCCCACTTGTTTACAACAACGATGATGCCCTTTCCCTCTTCGTGGGCCATCCCTGCAATTTTCTTGTCCTGCTCGGTGACCCCTTCGGTGGCATCCAGCATCAGTAAACACACATCGCTTCGTTCAATAGCAGAAATCGCTCTGATAACGCTGTATCTCTCGATGTCTCCCGTGACTTTGCTCTTTCTTCGGATCCCTGCCGTATCGATCAGCACGTATTCCTCCCCCTGCCACAGGAAGGGGGTGTCAATGGAATCTCGTGTGGTTCCGGCAATATTGCTTACGATGAGCCTGTTCTCCCCTATCAGGGCATTGATCAGAGAAGATTTTCCCACATTAGGCTTTCCGATGACTGCAATCTTAACTCTATCGTCTTCTTCTATTCCCTCAACATCTTTTGGGAATTTATCCACTACGATATCCAGAAGATCCCCTAAGCCAAGCATATTTGCAGCAGAAATGGCGATGGGTTCCCCAAGACCCAGCTCGTAAAAATCATAATAATCGTCAGGAAGAACGGAAGTATCGACTTTATTTACTACCAGGATCACATCCCGTCCCTTGCGCATCAGCATGGAGGCAACTTCCCTGTCGGAGGAAGTCAGACCATCTTTTCCGTCCACTAAAAACAGGATCACATCAGCTGTTTCCATGGCAATTTCAGCCTGATCTCTCATCTGGGACAGAATAATGTCATCAGAATCCGGTTCGATACCTCCTGTATCGATCATGATAAAGGGAATACCCCTCCATTCGGCTTCACCGTAGATCCGGTCTCTCGTCACTCCGGGAGTGTCCTCAACGATTGATACTCTCTTGCCCAGTACTTTATTAAAAAAAGTGGATTTTCCCACATTAGGCCTTCCGACAACGGCTACGATCGGCTTGCTCATATCTTTGCATCCTTTTTTCTTTATTTTGCGCCTATAGCATACAATATATAATAGCAGAAATTCTGAGTGGCAACAATTCATTCCAGAAAATAAGACTGGACACTTTGTCGAAAAGAGGAGAAAATAGTATCAGGATAGATATCCCTCAGTTGAAAGGAAAAATACATGGAAGACCAGAACCAGAACAATAACCAGGAACAGGATCTGGAGCAGATCTATAAGCTCGAATCAGCTCCGAAGAGTAAAAAGAATGGCCGTAAAGGTTTGAAAATATGGCTTATCATAATCCTATGCATCGTTGCCTTCGCTATAATAACCAGCCTGGCCGTCAGGGAGCTGTTTCCCGACCCTGTCACCGCCACACCGACGCGGTCTTATGTGGGTGTCCTCTACGTAGAAGGGGTCATCGCCAGAGGCAATGTGGATTCCTGGGGCCGTGCTGTAGACTATCAACATGATTTCACCATCAACACCATTGACCGATTGATCTCTGACGAGAACAATAAGGGTTTGATCCTCTACATTGACTCTCCGGGAGGCGGCGTTTATGAAAGCGACGAGCTCTATTTCAAGATTAAGGAGTATCAGCAGCAAACGGGCCGTCCCGTTTATGCTTACATGGCGTCCATGGCAGCCTCAGGAGGCTATTACATATCTGCTCCGGCTGATATGATTTTTGCAAATCGCAACTGTTGGACCGGTTCCATCGGTGTGACCATCGGCACGTTCTACAATATTTCCGAGTTTCTTGAAAACTATGGAATTCATACCACCACCATTACCGCCGGCAAAAATAAAGCCATGGGCAGCTTAGTAGACCCCCTTACCGATGAGCAGCTGGATATCTTTCAGTCCCT
>DCUA01000135.1:0-2310 GCA_002329675.1 Firmicutes bacterium UBA1426
CACGTTTACGGCATTGATGGAAACTTTGACGACGCCCAGACCGGGGTCAAAAATATTTTCAACGACAAAGAGTTCGCAGAAGAGCTTGCTGCGAAAGGTTACAAGCTTTCCTCCGCCAACTCTATCAACATCGGCAGGCTGGTTCCCCAGGTGGCCTATTACGTCTGGGCCTATGTACAGCTGCTTAAACAGGGCGCTATCAAGAGCGGTGAAGCTATTAATGTCGTGGTTCCCACAGGGAATTTCGGCAACATACTGGCTGCGTATTATGCAGCGAAGATGGGCATTCCTATCAGGAAATTTATCTGCGCTTCGAATGAGAACAAGGTCTTGACGGACTTTATCCGCACCGGGGTCTACGACAGCGACCGGGACTTTTACATAACCAGTTCGCCCTCAATGGATATTCTCATTTCCAGCAACCTGGAACGTCTTCTGTATAATCTCTCTGACCAAAACGGAGAAGTGATAACCTCATTAATGAGTTCACTGGATACGCAAAAGAAATATGAAGTCAACGACAGGATCCGCAATGGTCTCGCCGATTTCTACGGGGGATTTGCAGACGAAGCGGCCACCAGTGAAACCATCGGCCGGATGTATGAAGAGAATCGCTATCTCATGGATACCCATACTGCGGTCGGATATAAAGTCTATCAGGATTACCGGAAATCCACAGGAGATGAAACACCCACGGTCATCGCATCAACGGCCAGCGCCTATAAGTTTGCCGACAGCGTAGCATCAGCAGTGGGTCTTCCAAAAGAAGCCGACGGTTTTGCCGCCATTCGTGCCCTCAACGAGATGACAAAGGTAAGGATCCCCACCGGGCTCGCTGGTCTTGAAGACAAGAAGATCCTCCATGAAAAAACGCTGACAAAGGAGGCTATGCCGGAGGCGGTCAGGCTTTCGTTAAGGTAGCGGAAAAGATTGAATTATCAGTCTTTTGACGAGATAAGACGGTTTTATAAAATTGACATAATTGCCATCAATTTTTGACCAAAAAACAGAAATATCGATAAAAAAGTATATATAAATATGAATGTTGTGATATAATCATTCTTCGGGTGATCAAATCATTGATACCAATGATTTTGGTCTATCCGGCGAGTATATATTACTGTGCATCTATTCCGGTGCTTTCGAATTACAGGAAGAACCATGACAATAGATAATTAAGACAGAACGAGAGGTAGGTATGAGTATTTTTAACAAACATCTGCCGGCAATTCACGTAGAGCACCATAAGAATACTTCTGAATGCCCTACAGTGAAAATGCCGCTCCCCGATAAGGTGTACATCTCCATGGTACAGCATATCGGGGCACCCTGCCAACCTACGGTTGCGGTAGGGGATCTGGTAAAGGTTGGACAGGTGATCGGTGACAGCGATGCATTTGTCAGTGCTCCCATCCATTCCGGAGTGTCAGGAAAAGTTGTGTCAATTGAGAACACCATGAGTTCAGTTGGGATTTGGGACCCCATCGTGACCATTTCCGTGGACAAGGAACAGGAAGTCCTGGAAGGGATCGCGCCTCCTGACGTGCATGACAAGGAAAGCTTTCTGAAAGCTGTACGTGCATCGGGTGTTGTAGGTCTGGGCGGAGCTGCTTTCCCGACTCACGTGAAGTTTAATCCCAAGAACCCGGATGAAGTTGATACGCTCATCATCAACGGAGCCGAATGCGAGCCGTATATCACGGCTGACTACAGAACGATGATGGAGGATTCTGAGCTTCTCGTCAACGGGATCCGAACCACCATGAAGTATCTGGGCCTCAAGAAAGCGATCATAGCTATCGAGGCCAACAAAGAGCCGGCCATCAAAAAGCTGGGAGACATGGTGAAGGATGATGAGGGGATCGAAGTATTCTCCCTGAAGCCTATGTACCCCCAGGGTGCTGAACGCGTCATTATCTATGAGACCACAGGAAGAGTGGTCCCTCCGGGGAAACTCCCGGCAGATGCGGGCGTTTTAGTGTCCAATGTCAGCTCTCTGGTAGCCATACAGCGTTATATCGAAACCGGAATGCCTCTGGTCTCAAAGAGGATCACCGTAGACGGGAATGCCATCAAGACACCGAAAAATGTTGAGGTTCTTATCGGAACTCCTATCAATAAACTCGTTGAATTCTGCGATGGATACCGGAGGGTCCCCAAGAAGATCATCATGGGGGGACCAATGATGGGAAGAGCTATTTACGATGACGGGATCGCTGTGATCAAGAACAACAACGCTATTCTGGCCTTTGACGAGGAATGGGCGGCGTTTCCAAAAGAAACAGCCTGCATCAATTGCGGCAGATGTAC
>DCUA01000135.1:2389-3030 GCA_002329675.1 Firmicutes bacterium UBA1426
CAATTTGTTGCGGAAGGAGGAAAAAAATAATGAGTCGTTACAATCAAGGAACACTGATCGTTTCCTCCTCTCCCCATGTGCTTGACAACACTACCACATCGAGGATCATGCTGGATGTCATTATCGCGCTGATTCCGGCATTTATCATGTCCGGTGTCATCTTTGGCTCCAGAGCCATCCTGCTGACGATCACCTGTGTGGTGTCCTGCGTAGTTTTCGAATGGGCTTTCGAGAAGGTGACAAAGAGAGAAAATACCATTTCCGACTTGAGTGCTGTGGTAACGGGCGTATTGCTGAGCTTTAATCTGCCTTCCTCATTGCCTTACTGGATGGCAGTAATCGGTTGCTTTGTAGCTATCGCTATCGTGAAGCAGCTCTTTGGCGGAATCGGACAGAACTTCGCAAATCCTGCAATAACAGCAAGGATTGTGTTACTGATATCATTTGCCACACCAATGACAACATGGCCATTGCCAAATCAGCTTATGGGAACTGCTGACGCAGTTACCGGACCTACACCTTTAAGCATCATGAACATGGGCGGAGATCCGGCAACACTCCCTTCAAACATTGACATGTTTCTTGGCTTTGTAGGCGGATCACTTGGTGAGACAAGTGCCATTGCTCTGATCCTCGGAGGG
>DCUA01000135.1:3143-11140 GCA_002329675.1 Firmicutes bacterium UBA1426
AAAATCGTCTTTGGTATCGGATGTGGTTTGCTGACAATGATCATCCGGCTATTTGGTGCGATGCCGGAAGGCGTGTCCTTCTCCATCCTGCTGATGAATATATTGACCCCTCATATTGACAACCTGTCGAGGCGTAAAATCTACGGAGGAGGTGGCAGGAAATGAATGCATCTGAACGCAAGGAAATGATTGCGCCAACATTGGTGCTGTTTCTGATCTGCCTGGTCATCACTGTCGCTCTGGCAGGAACCTATCAGGTCACAAAACCGATCATAGATGAAATCAATATTAAAAATGCCAACATCGCAAGGGGTGAGGTGCTTCCGGAAGGAGAAGGCGCTTTTACCCAGCTGGAAACAGAACTATCAGAAGGTATCCTGGAGGTCTACGAGGCTGACAATAAAGCGGGTTATGTTATCACTGCCCAGGACAAGGGATTTGGTGGAAAAATGACCGTAATGGTGGGTATCAATGACCTGGGAGAAATTACCGGTGTGAAAGTAACCGGGCATGCAGAAACTCCGGGACTTGGAACCAAAGCCATGACGGCAGACTATCTGTCCCAGTACCAGGGAGAAGTAGCTGTGACCCGTACAAACGAATCGGATAAAACACAGATCGATGCCGTTACCGGAGCTACTGTTTCCTCCAATGCGATATTCCGTGCAGTTGAAGCTTCACTGGCACAAATTGAAAAGATTGGAGGTGGCAGGTAATGAATAAACTGTCTTTGATCCGCAATGGAATTATTAAAGAAAACCCGGTTCTGGTGCTGCTGTTAGGTACCTGCCCGACACTGGCTGTTACCACTTCAGCGATAAATGGACTGGGAATGGGTGTTTCCACAATGGCGGTTTTGGTTTGCTCGAATTTAGCCATATCCTTATTAAAGAGTGTAATACCTGATAAAGTCAGGATCCCATGCTACATTGTAGTTATCGCCGGCTTTGTTACTGTAGTCAGCTTGCTCTTGCAAGCCTTTGCTCCGGCAATAAACGAAGCATTGGGACTCTTCATCCCCCTGATCGTTGTTAACTGCATCATTCTGGGTAGAGCGGAGATGTTCGCAAATAAGAACTCTGTTGTAGATTCTGCTCTGGACGGAGTAGGGATGGGGCTGGGCTTTACATTTGCACTCTTCCTTATGGGGTCCATTCGTGAGATCATTGGATCCGGAGGTTGGTTTGGCATTAATTTGACAGCAGACCTTATTGATCCAATGGCGATATTTATGCTTGCGCCGGGTGCATTTTTTACTTTTGGATGTCTGGTGGCATTGATCAACTACCTTTCTAAAGGTAAAGCGATCAAGAAGAAGGAATTTGGCTGCGAGGGCTGTCCTTCTGCAAGCGGTTGTCCGTCTGCAAGTAAAGGAGGGTGCGCACAATGACAGAATTAGCAATCATCATGATGGGTGCAGTCCTGACTAATAACTTTGTGCTCGTCAAGTTCCTGGGTATTTGTCCTTTCCTGGGCGTTTCCAAAAAGCTGGATTCGGCCGTGGGTATGAGCCTGGCAGTTATTTTCGTCATGGTTCTGGCCACAGCCGTTACCTATCCGATATATATGGGCTTGCTGGCCAGCTATGGAATTGAATACCTTCAGACCATCGTATTCATCCTGGTCATCGCAGCGTTGGTCCAGTTGGTAGAAATCGCAATGAAAAAGTATTTGCCGGCTCTTCATAAAGGGCTAGGTGTGTACTTGCCGCTTATTACCACCAACTGTGCTGTGCTGGGTGTCTGCATCCTGAACATCGACGAAAGCTACACCTATATTCAATCCCTGGTCAATTCCTTTGGAGCCGGAGTTGGTTTCATGTTGGCCATGGTCATGTTTGCAGGTGTAAGACAACGCATTGAAAACAATAATTACCCCATTTCATTTAAGGGGGTTCCGTCAATCCTCGTGGCAGCTTCTATCATGTCCTTGTCCTTCATGGGCTTTGCCGGTGTGATAGATGGCATATTCGGACTCTAAGAAAGGAGGACCAGATCATGCAATTTGTATTACCAGTTGGAATCGTAGTTGGGATCGGCCTCCTCTCCGGTGTTATCCTTACTGTTGCAGCGAAGTTTATGGCTGTGGCCGTGGATGAGACTGCAGCTAAAATTACCGAGGCTCTGCCCGGAGCAAACTGCGGCGCCTGCGGATATGCGGGCTGTGCGGATTATGCTGCTGCATTAGCGGCAGACCATTCAGTTCCGGCAAATCTTTGCACGCCGGGAGGCAGTGCAGTGGCCTTAGCTATCAGCGAGCTTCTGGGCGTGGAGTTTGAGGGAGTCCAGGCAAAAGTGGCTATCGTCAAGTGCTCCGGAACCAGAGAAAAGACCAGCTATTCGATGGATTATCAGGGCTATCAGAACTGTACAGCTAATAAGTTATTCTACAGAGGAAGAGGTACCTGCGAGAAGGCCTGTCTGGGCTTTGGAGACTGCGTCAAGGTCTGTGACTATGGTGCCATCTATATTGAAAACGGTATTGCAGTGGTAGACCGCAGCAAATGTGTGGGTTGCGGCGCCTGTGCCAAGGTTTGTCCCAACCTGCTCATTGAGATTGTACCTGACAAGATGCGTGTAGTGGTTGGATGCAGCTCGATCGACAAGGGTAGCGTTACCAAGGACATTTGCAGCATCGGCTGCATCGCCTGCAAGCTGTGTGAGAAGGCATGTAAATTTGATGCTATCCACGTGGAGAACAACCATGCAGTCATCGATTATACCAAGTGTACCAACTGTACGCTCTGCGCAAAGGTTTGCCCCACAAAGGTAATCCATGTGCATCCCAAAAAGAAAGTAAAGTAATCGAAACATAATAAAAGAAAAAAGCCACGGGGTCAGACACCCGTGGCTTTTTTCTTTTATACTAGTCGTTGGATAGACCGGCTTTGTCAATAAGGTAGAAGATCAGGCTGAGAACGATACCTACGATAGTGGCAAGGCACATACCTGTAAGTTTTACTTCGCCGATCTGGATAAAGGCACCGGAAAGGCCGGTCACAAAGACCACCGCAGAAAGAGCCAGGTTACGTCCTCTGCTGTAATCCACCTTTTTATCCACCAGCAGACGCAGGCCGGATGCTGCAATCATTCCGTATAACAGAAAGCTCACACCGCCCATTACGGGAGCGGGAATGGTCTGGATGAGACCGGACGCTTTGCCTATGAAAGCCAGGAGGATGGAGAAGATAGCCGCGCCACCGATAACTCTTACACTGTATACTTTTGTGACGGCCATAACGCCGATATTCTCACCGTAAGTGGTGGTCGGCACGGCGCCCAACAGGCCGGATAGTGTGGTTGAGATTCCGTCTCCAAGCATGGATCTATGGAGGCCGGGATCTTTCAACAGGTCTCTGCCAACGATTTCACTTGTTACGACCTGGTGGCCGATGTGTTCAGAAATAACTACCAGGGTGGCTGGTAGGATTATGATAATAGCAGAAATATCAAACACCGGAAGCTGGAAGTGTGGTAGTGCAAAGAAAGATGCACTGCTGACTGCTGAAAAATCTACCAGTCCCAAAGCCAGAGACAGCACGTATCCGGCACATATGGCAATCAGGATGGAGATTGCGGCCAGAAAGCCCCTCAACAGAACTTGTCCGAAAACCGCGAGGAGAAGTGTTACGGCGAAGACGGCTACATATTTTGGATTAATTGCTGTATATTCTTCCGTCAGAATGAGTCCGGCATTACTTGCAGCTGACCCTGCCAGCTCCAGGCCGATGAGAGCGACTACGGGACCCATTGCAGCCGGGGGGAGGAGAACATCGATCCAATCTATTCCCACATATTTAATAATGACAGCGACAACACAGAATAGAAGACCTGTGGCTACAAAACCACCCAGGGCATGAGAATAGCTCATTTCGGGGTTTGCCAGGATCAGAAATACAGGCGAAAGAAAGGCAAAGCTGGAACCTAAATAGGCCGGGGCTTTGCCTTTCGTAACGAGTATGAATATCAGAGTACCGATGCCGTTCATCAGAAGGACGATAGCGGGGTTGATGCCGAAGAGCCAGGGAACCAGGACGGATGCGCTGAACATTGCGAAGGTATGCTGAATGCTGAGCGGGATCCCTTTTGACAGTGGTACCCTGTCTTCTACCTGAATAATTTTGCGTTGTTCTTTCATAGATAATTCCTCCTTTTGCGTTAGCTGAAAATGATTAGACGGATGATGACTACGCTAAGGGAAAGCGAGCCCGAGGGCCGGCCGGATTTTGGCCATAAAAAAACTCCCCAAAGGGAGTGGAATACCACAGTTCTGTATTGCAGTCATTCCTGTTTTTTAGAACCTCTGATAGAATAACACAACGCCGCCGCTTAAGCAAGTACATTTTACTTGAAATTTGTATTGATTTTCTGCCGAAAATGTTGTATATTGATTAAGCGTGCTCATTGGCGCAAGTGATTCGGAGGGTTGACCGAGTGGCTAAGGAGCTCGCCTGGAAAGCGAGTAAGGCGTAACAGCCCCGTGGGTTCGAGTCCCATGCCCTCCGCCAAATAAGGTAGTAGATTTTGATAGAAAGTCTACTACCTTTTTTCTTTGCCAAAATGCCTTGATTTCAATTGATTTTAAGCCTTTGCCATATAATGCAACCCGTCCTGGAGTCATTTCTGGGACGGGTTTTTCTTGTTTCCGGCGGTCGCGGCAGCGCGCTTCAAATGTAATGTTTTGCTTTGTGGGGTAAAGGTTTGCTTTATGGGTATATCGTTTGCGTTGTGGGTAAAATCTGGTTTAAGTAAAAAGACGGCAGTCCTAAAAAGGACTGCCGCAAGATAATAATATGTTTTTGAAAATGGCATTTTTATATTATTCGATGATATTGCTGTCTATCAGCCGCAGGGAAACAGGTCTGTTGTCTTCATAGACAATCTTCCATGCAGTCTGTTCTTCACTCCAAGGAACACATGAGTAAAGCATCTGATCATCATTTGTGAATTCATAGAACTCGCTTTCTGCATCAATAGTCAGCTGCCATTTTTCTTCGGAGTCCGTGTCGTAGCACCGGATACCGTTACCATTACTTCCAAAGTTATCTTTGCAATTAAAGTCAACGTATAAAAGGATATGACCAATGGCCCCACCATAGTTATTATATTTTGGTTCGAGAACCGTTTTGCCGTCTGCAAAGACAATCAACATTTCGGAATCTTCCCGAACCTCTCTACCTTCCTGATAAACATCAAAAGATACTACTCCCTCAACGTGTTCATATCCGTAATTGCTGACCCAGCGTCCCTCCGGCAAAAGTGAAACACCGTTCTCCGTAGGCATATAATGAGGTGTTCTATCGTCTCCCCCAACTTGAACTAACTCAATCTCACTCTCTCCAATCTGATAATGGACCTTTGTGTAAAGCGGTGTATTAGAATCATAAGAAATCTTATCTGTGAGCTGCTCAATCACGCCGCCATCTCTTCCATTAACAAGAACCTGATATTTGAATCTTGCATTCTTGTCATAAACGGTAACAATAACATTGCCATCCTGTGTAAGATCAAACCCAATATGAGTTCCTTCGGATGTTGAAAAAATCTTGTTTCTCTCAAGAGTGTCGAGATCCATTCTGTATACATTCTTGCCGCAGCTATAATACAGTCCCGACTCATTTACAAGCCATCCGCCATCTTCCCAGTATGTGTTGAGTACCTTTTCATTCACACCGTCTGCATACTTCCACACACCGCTGTGGTCGACTTTATAGTAATATGAGCCATCAACTATGGTTCCCGGTGTGGCGCTGCAGCCGGCTCCTTTAAGATAATCGAACCGCTGCAGGGTATTGATTGAGCCAACTGCTACAAGGCAAAAGCAGGCTGCTATTGCTACCCATTTAATCCATTTTGTTTTGGAGCGTTTATTTTTGCTCTGACGCAGGGCATCAACGCTTTCAATCATATCATCATCTATCTTTCCGATAGAATCAATAATCTTGTTCTTCATAGTTCAAATCCTTCCTTTACGAGATAATCCTTCAGTTTTTGCCGAGTTCTGTACAACACCGTCTTGACATTAGCCTCGCTGATGCTGCAGTACGATGCTATTGTTTTCACCGAATCGAAGAAATAGTATCTTCCGATGAATACCTTGCGAGCGTCATCGGGAAGTGAGCGAATGAAAGAATTAACGACACTCTCAAGCAATTTGGCATCAAGCTCTTGTTCCGGAGTGCTATTGTCTGCAAAACAATCCTCCATTTCAGAGAGCGACAAAGCATACTCTGAAGAAAAACGCTTTTTGCTGTTATTCTTGCGGAATCTATCAATAGATATTTGACGTGTTATCTTTCCAAGGTATGTGGAAAGAATGCTCGGTCTGTTCTCCGGCATGGAATTCCAAGCCGCCAGATATGTATCATTAACGCATTCTTTGCTGTCTTCCAGATTGGAAAGAATGTTATATGCTATTTTTGAAAGATATGCTCCGTACTTCTGCGTAGTTTCCTGAATGGCTTTCTCGTCTCTCTGCCAATACAGTTCAACGATTTCCGCATCCTTCATAGGCGCACCTCCTTTCCGTCATATTTGATTTATCGGCGCCTTCACCATATATCCCGTAAAAGAATCGTGTTGGTTACACTTTTTTGAAAAAATAATTTTATGTGACTAATAGCATTACTTTGGAGAAGTGTGTTTTATTGATTTTCGGCTGCCATCCGCATTGAGGTTAGATCGCTTTGCTTTCTCTTCCTGTACTATATCAAACATTTCTTTTGTAATGATGCCTTCGTGGTCTTCTTCTATACAATACATATTCTGCTCTCCGTTGTTCACTTTTCGTTTTTTTTCATCGCCATAATATGTAAATGTTTTCATGACAAAGGAAGCCCCGTAATACTTCTCGTTTGAGAGCATAGTTTCAATACTCTTTTTATACCAGGTGTCTTTTCCCTTTGGTGATTTGATTCCGGCTTCGGACAGCTTCTTTATAATTGACACAACACTATGTCCCTCAAGATACCAGTTGAAAATCATCTTTACAACTTCAGCCTCGCCAGGATCAATAACAAGTAAGCCGTCATCTGACAAACGATAACCAAAACAAGGCCGGGTATAAAGAAGAGAAGTTCCGTCTTCAAGCCTCTTTCTGATAGCCCAGTTTTGATTGTCACTTCTTGATNNACTTGATTTGTTATCAGCTTCGGCAAGTCCGGCTATAATTGAAAGCAGAAGTTCACCGTCTGCATCTTCTGTAGATAGGTTTTCAACATCAAACAAAATCTTTACTCCGCAAGATTTCAGTTCCCGGACATTTTTGATAACCTCCGGTGTGTTTCTGCCAAAGCGGGATATGCTCTTTGTGAGAATAACAGAAAACTTATGTGCTCTTGCATCACTTAGCATTCTTTCCATTTCTCTCCTGTATTTGTCACCGGATTCAACATCAATGTAAATATCTTTCAAACGATAATGCGAATCTGCATCTATCCTCTGAACAAAGCCAGATACTTGATTGGCAAGACTGTAAATCTGTGCTGGTTTACCGGAGCTGACTCTTGCATATATGACAACATCGGTATAATACTGAGGGAATTTGGGAAGTCTGGGAATTTCTTTAACAATACGTTCAGACATAATTTGCTCCAATCAGCCTAATCGAAAATATTAGAGTATAGATATTTTATAACATATAAATTCAGTGTTTACAACGATTATATCAAAATATAATTAGCCTAAACAAAGCAAAACACAAAATACCACCCATGCGGTGGTATTTTGTGTTTATTTATTTACAAACACCAGCCCCAAAATACAAAAGCCGATCCCGATCACCTGTTTAAATGATAAAGTTTCTTTATATAGTAAAAGACCCACAAGTATCAATATTACAGCCAGAGCGATACTGCAGACCAGAGATCCTACACTTATATCCCATCCTACCCTATACAGCATGATATTTCCCAGTTCCAGACCCACAATGGCTATGCCCAGAATAAACGGTGCCCAATTCAACAATCTGAACTGTGCAACAATATCCTTTGATGAGTC
>DCUA01000135.1:11180-11617 GCA_002329675.1 Firmicutes bacterium UBA1426
ACATTTGATCCGACAACAACTATTACAGGTAAATAGTAATTCATAGGAAGCTCCTTAGCAAAATATTTCTCCACCGATTCGTTCTTATATATTATTAACATTTACAGGACTTTGCTTAAGAAACTCTTCGTCCTTTCGTTCTTTGGATCCCCGAAGATTTCCCCGGGCCTGCCTTCCTCGACGATTAAGCCTTCATCCATAAATAATACTCTATCTGCAACTTCTTTTGCAAACCCCATCTCATGAGTAACTATCACCATAGTCATTCCCTGATGGGCTAATTCTCTCATTACTTCCAGAACCTCTCCCACCATTTCAGGGTCTAATGCCGAAGTAGGCTCATCAAAGAGCATTATTTCCGGCTTCATCGCAAGAGCTCTCGCGATAGCTGCTCTCTGCTTCTGTCCGCCGGACAATGAGCCGGGATATACATCCGC
>DCUA01000099.1:0-314 GCA_002329675.1 Firmicutes bacterium UBA1426
TTACCGGGATAGTCATAGGAAAGCAGCGCATCCATAGCGGTAGAATCGATGCAGCTTATGGTCTTTTTCATCTCATACTGTGATCTCTTCAGGAAGTAGTTGATCAGTAAAGGAAGGTCTTCCTTTCTCTCACGTAAAGGCGGAATGTGGATCACTATGGTGCTGATGCGGTAGTAGAAGTCTTCCCGAAAGCGTTCTGCTGCGATCTCTTTCGCAAGATCCTTGTTAGTGGCAGTTACCAGACGAAAATCCACATCGATCTCTTCATTGCTCCCCATTCGGTAAATGCGCTTCTGTTCGATTGCTTTCAGGAG
>DCUA01000099.1:327-2669 GCA_002329675.1 Firmicutes bacterium UBA1426
AAAGGAACCTTTTTCATGACCAAAGAGTTCTGACTCCAGGACTGTTTCTGCGATTGCATGGCAGTTCAGATCCATAAAGGTTTTGTTGGCTCTAGGGCTGTTTTCATGGATGTAGCGGGCAATGACTTCCTTTCCCACGCCGGACTCGCCTAATATAAGAATATTCGTGTCGCTGTCAGCTGCCTTTTTAGCGGTTGCAAGTACATTCTGAAAAAGCGGACTGCTGGTCTCCAGCATAGAATCGTGCTGGTTCACCTTTTCCTTGAGGAGTTGATTCTCCTGTTTGAGGTCCAGTACCCTATGGAGCTTAGTGATCTCGCGCAGAAGTTCCCCCGGATCTCCTCCTTTTGTGACATAGGAGTAGGCACCTTCCCTCATAGCATCAACAGCATTTTCAATGCTTCCGTACGCCGTCAGGATAATCACTTCCGTTCCGGGAAACCGCTCCTTTATTTCTGACATGAGCTGTCTGCCGTCAATTTCCGGCATCATAAGATCTGTGATCACCACATCGAAGGTCTTCTGTGCGAGAATGTTAAGAGCTGTTCTTCCGGAGGTGGCAACAGATACCATATGCCCGTTGGCCTCCAGAATAACCTTCATAACATTGCAATAATCCTGCTCATCATCTACCACCAGTATTTTCAGGCCTCGTTTGTTCATTGTACTTTTGCTCCTTCTGTTGATACTTCTTCGATAGGGATCGTGATCGTGAATACAGAACCCATGCCTACCTCGCTATCCAGTCGTAAATCGCCGCCCATCTTGCTGACTTCATTGTATACGATGTAAAGTCCCAGTCCATTCCCCTCCCGTTTTTTCTTTGTGGTGAAAAAGGGATTGAAGATATCTTCTTTGATCTCCGGCGGGATTCCTTCACCGTTATCGCTGACGGTGAGGACAATATGTTGTCCTTCTCTGTGGAGACAAGTGACCTCGATCCTTCCCCGGTTCCCCGAAATGGCGTCAGCTGCATTGGAGATGAGATTGATCAAAACAAGTTCTATGGCCTCAGAGTTTACAACAACGTCATGAGTTCCGGTAAATCTGTAATAGATGTCGATATCCCGTGCATTCAGCCAGTTCCTCTGCAGATCAATAATGTTGCTTATCTGCACATATAGATTGACCAGTTCCTTTTTGTTAGATGTCATTCTTGAAAAGTTGAGCAGGTTTTCGATGATCCTTCCGGATTTGTCCACAGACTTTTCTATGACTTTAATTGCTTCATTCCGCGTTGCCGTATCGCCTTCATCTATACTCTTCAATACATAGCAGTAGTTTCGTATCAGACCGAGGGGATTCCGGATCTCATGGGCGATGCCCGCTGCCAGCTGGCCGATGGCTATCATTTTGTTGTCCTGGAGCATCTGCCGCTCGGTGCTTCTCTGGTCTGTAACATCGACTATCATCAACAGTATTTTCCGGACTTTTTGCCGGGTGTCCTTTATGGTAAAAGTATGGGCTTTAAAGATACCTCTGCCCACCGTGAATTCCAGGCTGTGCTCTTTCTCTTCTTCAAAAGTAATATCAATAAGCTGCATCAACTGGTTACTAGCGGCCTCATCTGTCCCGAAAGCTTCAGGCAGCGGAAGCCCGATGGCATTATGCCTGCGAATCTGAAGGTACTGAGACAGGGCTTTATTAATGTCAACGATCTTTCCTTCCCGATCCACTTCCGCCAGGTAGTAGGTAACCCCATCAAAGGTGGTCTGCATTTCATTCTGGCTTTCTTTCAGAAGCTCCATCCTCTGCTGCAATTCCTCGTACAGGCTTTTATTAGATTGATAGAATACAAAGAAGACACAGAGAACGGCCGCAAATAAGATCAGGAGGATAATGCCTAACTTCTCGATAATGCTTTCAGCATATAAGGGGTAGGAGATCCCCATCCACTTTGACTGCAGGTCCGTAAGGATCTGTTCGTTGTTCATATAGTAGATTGCATTATTCAATATATCATAAAGTGTATCGTTCTTCACACTTACACCAAGACAGTAATTTTTCTCGAACAGATAACCTTTTGCCCTTATTAAATTGGCAGATATATAGTCCCTGCCAAGATAATAGTTCAACGCGGATTCGCTTCCGGCTATTGCGTTGGCCTCTCCCTCCTTGAGCCTCATGACAGCGTCCCTGGTGCTTTCTGCAAACAATAGCTGCATTTGCGGGTAAGAATCCTTTAGAGTCTGTGCTGAAGGGTCTCCATCGACAACAAGAACAGAAAAACCTGCACCGTCCCGGGAATCCGCAAGAGACAAGGTATTCTCATACATGAGGATGCCTTTTACCTCGATCAAGGGCATGGTGTACGCAATTGTATGGTCATACAGCAGGTTGTG
>DCUA01000099.1:2688-7245 GCA_002329675.1 Firmicutes bacterium UBA1426
GAACCGATATAGCGAATATAATCGGCAAGCATTCCGGATGCTTCCCCCTGCTGAGTAAATTGAAGAAGTGGCACTGCGTCATCCGTCACACCTACAGTCAGCTCTCCTTTTTTTGACAGCCAAGCCTGTTGATCCTGACTCAGAGGATAAAGTTCCAGGACATCAGGATCCGTAATTTTTCCCTGCGCGTTGATATTTCTATAAACAAACATCAGCGTTACGGATATAAGTATTAGTAGAATGAGCAAAATTCTTCTATTCATTGGAATATTCCTTTCGAGAATACTCTTCCCCGAAGATGAGAAGTTCTCTTTCCTGGGGGGATATATTGCCATAAGATGCCCGGCTCCACATGTAGAACACGATGCCCAGCAGTACCCAGATCAGGATCAGCATCCATTCTTCCGGCCATGTAAGGGAAACTTGCCCTATGGGAGTATAGAGCAGTAAAACGCCTATGGATATAAACAATACGATAATACCTACAGGGATCCCGTATCTGATCTTAAAGGGGCGTTCCAGGTCAGGTTCTTTCTTTCGAAGGATAAGAAAAGCGACTGCCACCATGAGATAGGAGAGCACGGATCCAAAGGCGCTGACATTGACAAACCATACAAGAGCATTTTTGCCTAACAGGGGAGTGATGGTACAGATACCACCCACTAAGAAAATGGCACCTGTCGGAGTCTTGTATCTGGGATGTAGTTTTCCGAAAAAGGGAGGGAGCATCTTGGCTCTACCCATAGCGTATAGTATTCTTGTTGAGCCTACGATAAAGCCGTTCCAGCTGGTCAAAATGCCGCAGATACCACCGACGATCATGATCTTGCCGAAAAAGGGCGAGCCAAAGCAGTAGGCCATGGCATCAGCAGCAGGCACAATTGCTGCGTTACGCACTTCGGGAGGAGCAGAAAGGCTGATACCCAGGATCACGAGGAAGTACCAGCAGGCAGCCATGAGGATAGAGACTATGAGGGTTTTGGATATCTGTCGCAATGGCAGATTCATCTCCTCAGCGGATTGAGGAATAACATCAAAACCCACAAACATGGAAGGAACCATCAGCAACACAGCTATCATTCCATTGCCGCTGGTAAAAGTCGGAGTAACATAGGATGGATCTCCAAAGGAAATCCCACCAAATACAAAGATCAATCCTACGAGAAATAGAGCAGAGGTAGTCATGACCTGAAAGATGGCGGCCGGGCGTATCCCCAGATGATTGAGGAAGAGAAGTACCAGTGCTCCTGCCATGCCCACAAAAGACCAGGAGGCAAAGACCGGATAACCTCCCACATTCCAGAGGTATCCCAGCTTAGGGATAGGAAAAATATAGTCGATAGCCGTCGCGATGGCTATGCCCTCCCAGGCAGCAACACCGATGTATGCAAAGGAAATAGCCCAGCCCACCAGCCAGGCAAAGCGTTGATCTATGGCACGGTAAGCGTAAACCATCTCACCACCTGCGAGGGGCAGGGCGGCAGTCAATTCAGCATAAGTGAGGCCAACTAAAATGCAGAGGGTGGCTCCAACGGCAAAGGCCAATAGAGATCCTGCAACTCCAGCTTCCTTGATCCAGACTCCGGAGAGCATTACCCATCCCCAGCCTACCATGGTTCCGAATGCCAAAGTAAGCACGTCGGTTCTGCCAAGAACACGCTTTAACCCTTGATTGTCACCGGGCTTAATGTTGTTGTTTTTCATAAAGCCATCTCTTTTGTTATTATCTTGATAAATTCTGAGCAATTCTATCATAGCAAGGGGATATGCATAAGACAAGGGATGATTTCTACACACCCACCGGTGATAGAAAATCATCCCTGTATAATGACCTTTAGTTGCTGATAAAGAGATTGAAAATTAGTACTTGATCTCTCTGGATCCTGTATACTTCCGGTCTTCTCTCATATAATCCTCACCGAACATCAGGTATTCTCTCTCATCGATGGGCACATTCGGATATGCTCTCTGGTTCATTATGAGGAGAACTGCTCCGAGGATTACCCAGCCGAATACCATAAACCACTCATAAGGCCAGACCAGGCCGGGAGTGAAGATGGGCAGGTAGAGAGCGATAAAGAAGAGTGCAACAGCTACAGCAATGATTCCGATGATGCCGCCGGCCTTTACCATATAAGGTCTTTCAAGGTCAGGCTCCTTTTTGCGCAGAGCTACAAAGGAACAGGCAACCATGCAGTAAGCCACTACTGTTCCGAAGGCGCTGGCGTCCACAAACCATACCAAAGCGCTCTTACCAAGCAATGGGGAAAGGCAGGTGATAAGGCCAACTAAAATGATTGCAGCAGTAGGTGTCTGATATTTGGGGTGGACTCTTCCGAACACGGGAGGAAGCATCTTGGCTCTGCCCATAGCGAAGATAACGCGGGTAGCTCCAAGGATAAATCCGTTCCAGGAGGTCAGGATTCCGCATAGTGCCGTGATGATCATAAGTTTTCCGGCGATGGGGGAATTCAGCGCATGAGCGAAGGAATCGGCTACCGGGATCGCTGCAGCGTCTCTGACGTCCTGAGGAGCACAGAGGGAGATTCCCACTATCATGATGATATACCAGGCAGCAGCCATGAGTATGGATAAAATCAGGACCTTTGCAATGGATCTAAGAGGTATGTTCATTTCTTCCGCAGCCTGTGGGATAACATCGAATCCGACAAACATAGCGGGAACCATCAGGAGTACTACAACAAGTCCGCTGGCGTTGGTGGTCAGTGGAAGCATGTTGGAAACGCTGCCGAAGCCGACCCCGCCAAAGAAGAACAAGACTCCGCCGATGGCCATAGCCACCGTTGCAGCTGTCTGGAAAACGGCCGCGGGCTTGGCACCTCTGTAGTTTACGTAGGCCAGGATCAACCCGCCCAGAGAACCTACCACTACCCAGGAGAGGTAGACATCAAATCCTGCTACAGTCCAGAGGTATCCGACCCTGGGCAGGGAGATGAGGTAGTCGATTGCTGTAACCATTGCCGGACCTTCCCAGGCGGCAACACCGACATAAGCAAAGGTTATCATCCATCCTGTAAACCAGGAGGCCTTGTAACCCAAACCACGATAGGAAAATACCAATTCTCCGCCTGCTAAAGGTAATGCAGGTGTTAGCTCCGCATAGGTGAGTCCTACAAAGATACACAGTACGGCACCGATGAGGAAGGCGCCGATAGCGCCGATAACACCGGCAGCAGCTACCCATACACCGGCCAGCATGATCCAGCCCCAGCCGATCATGGTTCCGAAAGCAAGAGCCAGCACGTCTTTCATGCTCATGACTTTCTTCAGTTCGGCTCTTTCTTCTACTTTTACTTTTGCCATTTCTTTCACCCTTTCTTGATGATAGTGCCCGCCGTCTATGTACAAGAATATTGCGTGGGGCGATTGCATCCGATATGCATTCGCTTTTTTGGGGCACTTTACTTCTAAATTTAGCAATTCTTATGCCAAACCCGAAGAGGTCGGATTTATCAGATATTTGGTTTATGTGAGCGGGATAAAAAGTAAGGTTTTTCTCGAATGAGGAAATTTTTTTCCTTGCCCTTTTGATGATTGAATAGTAAAATGCGGTAACGCAATATGTATGAAGGATGCCCTGGGACGGGCACACATTATGAAAGGAATGGTAGCATGACAAGAAAAATTGAGACAGTCAGCATCATCGGGCTAGGGGCACTTGGTATCCTCTTTGGACATCACCTTTCGAAGAAGATGCCATTTGAGGCACTACGTATCATGGCGGATGAGGATAGAATCGAAAAATATACAAAGGATCCGGTGTACTGTAACGGGGAGAAGTGCAACTTTAATTTCGTACGGCCCCAAGACGAGACGGGGCCTGCAGACCTGGTTATTATAACTGTAAAGTTCAACGGGCTGGAGAAGGCCATTGAGGATATTAGAAATCAGATAGGGGAGCACACCCTTATATTGTCAGCATTGAACGGAATCAGCAGTGAAGAGATCATCAGCAAAGCTTATGGCTGGGAAAGCTTACTCTACTGCGTCTCCCAGGGACAGGACGGAATCAGGAGGGGCAACAGCCTGGAGTATAATAGTAAGGGCATGCTTTGCTTTGGCGACAGAGAGCCCGGCACAATTTCCGAGAGGGTAAGAGCCGTCGAGAACTTCTTTCTGAGCACCGACTTTCCCCATGAGGTAGAGACTGACATGCAGAAGAGAATTTGGGGAAAGTTTATGGTGAATGTCGGGGTGAATCAGGCGGTAGGCGTCTATCGCGGCACATATGGAGTTGTTCATGCTGACGGTGAAGCGCGCAATACAATGGTTGCGGCCATGAGAGAGGTTATAGAGCTGTCACAAAAGGAAGGAATACCCCAGACGGAAGAGGACCTGAAGTATTGGCTGGGGGTCATAGATGCCCTTCACCCCGACGGAAAGCCGTCTATGGCACAGGACATAGATGCAAAGCGGTTGACTGAAGTGGATCTGTTTTCCGGAACGGTAATCCAATTGGGTAAAAAGCACGGTATTCCAACGCCGGTCAATCAGTTTCTCTACGATCGCATCAAATTTATGGAAAGCCAATTCTAA
>DCUA01000099.1:7343-8857 GCA_002329675.1 Firmicutes bacterium UBA1426
AATTTATCGATAAACGATAAATTATTGTTGACAAACGATAACGGACCGACTATAATACAGGCAGAAAATCCAGAAAGGAAGTATGATTATGTGGAATCCTGCCAAGTCGGTTATTTTGTCATCAGTTTGTACAAAGTTGGTTATTCTTCTGGTAATCGGTTTTGCTTTTCTCGCACCTAACTTAGTGGACTATTATTTAGGGAATGTGGCAATCAGGGATCCGAAGATGGCCTCTTCGTTTCTTGTAACCGTCTACGCATGCTGTGTTCCCGCATTGTATGCACTGTACTGTCTGGACCGCCTTTTGGCGAATATTAAGAAGAAGGAAGTGTTCATCGGGAAGAATGTAAAATATTTGCGCCACATATCCTGGTGCTGTTTTGCCGTATCTGTTCTCATACTCGTTGCGGCTTTTTCTTCTCTCATTCTTTTCATAGCAGCCATTGCAGCAGCATTTATCGGTTTGATACTCAGGGTCGTAAAAAATGTAATAGAGCAGGCTATGATCATCAAAGATGAAAATGATCTTACCATTTAGGACAGGAGGGATGAGAAGTGCCAATCGTAGTAAATCTGGATGTCATTATGGCAAAGCGGAAGAAATCTGCCGGCGAGCTTGCTGATGAGATCGGCATCACACCCGCTAATCTTTCTGTCCTGAAAAATAATAAAGCTAAGGCGATACGGTTCTCCACACTGGAGGAACTATGCAAGGCTTTGGATTGTCAGCCGGGGGATATTTTAGAGTTTGTGGGAGAGGATTAATTATGAGTGAGTTATCAGGGGGAATTTACAAAATGGAAGGGAAGAGTAGGGAACTATCAGCGGTACCCGTTGATTTTAGAAGGTCTGATTATAGCTTTTCCATTGCGATGTTGGTGTGCGGGTTCTTGTACTGGAATCTCATCCGTTTCGAGAGCCTTGGTGCAGGAGTCAGCATATTTGCTGTCCTGCTGTGCCTGGTGACGGGTATTCACCTGCAGAAAAATGGAATGAAGCAGACAAGAGAAAGCCTTGTATATCTGGCCATAGTGGCTATATCTGCGGGTAGCTTCCTTTTATTTGATAATGTTGAGATAAAGGCATTGAACTTCCTCTTTCTATCCTTGTCCTTTGTCTATTGGATAGCCGTAATCACGGAAAGGCGGCTTGAGGGGAAGCTTTCCGCCGGAATAATGGGTGATGGTATCAACCAATTGCTCCTGGTGCCTTTTTACAACTTTAACTGTGGTCTTTCAGGGATAAAGAACAGGTGGGGGAAGAATATGGGGAGTCGGAGAGTCCTGCAGTCTCTCATTGGGATCCTCATCTTTCTTCCTGTCCTCATGATAGTGATCTCCCTGTTGATGAATGCAGATGCTGCATTTGAGCACTTGATCGGCACCATTCGTTTCTCCATTTCCGAAGACATTATGGAAAATATCATGCAAATGCTGCTTGGGATCCCCGTGGCGTGCTATCTCTTCGGCCTGGTCTACGGTAATTTACGCAACAGGCACACTGAGCATATTACA
>DCUA01000099.1:8879-9061 GCA_002329675.1 Firmicutes bacterium UBA1426
TACCTGGTTTTCTTCCTGTCGCAAACCACCTATCTGTTCTCTGCTTTTGGGAATCAGCTTCCTGAGGCCATGACTTATGCAGAGTATGCAAGAAGAGGATTCTTTGAGCTTTGCACTGTGGCGGGCATCAATCTATGTGTGATCGGTGCAGCTCATCTGTTAACGAGCAGAGGGACGGGAGC
>DCUA01000099.1:9163-9386 GCA_002329675.1 Firmicutes bacterium UBA1426
TGGTGCTGTTCATCGTGTTTGTGATCGTGATCCTGCGGCAATTTAAGCGCTTCAATGGTACGAAGATTGCTGCAGTCAGCTTTATCGTCTGTTTCCTTCTGCTCTGTTATACTAATGTGGACGGTTTCATCGCAAAGTACAACATTGACCGTTACCTGGACGGCAGTCTGGAAAACCTGGATGTGGTGGCTCTGGGACAGCTGTCGGATGCGGCAATCCCTCC
>DCUA01000099.1:9460-9911 GCA_002329675.1 Firmicutes bacterium UBA1426
GAGGGCAGTTCCCGGGTTGGGGTCTATTACGAGTATGAAGAGTCGTATAAAACTTTCCGCGACTTCAATGTTCAGACCTACAAGGCAAACCAGATCCGTGAGTGGATCAAAGAGAAAGAAGTTNNGAACTGTACAACCCCTCGTGAATTTCTCCCCGCCCAATGGTGGATAATATTAGTGGATGTGCGCAGCTGATCCTGAAATACCGGGCATAGTCTGGAGGTAATACGGCCGTCTTTATCGATGCCGACGAGGTAAATCAAATAAACGGTCTTATCATGGGATAGAAACTGCAGGAGCTTATCGATGTTATAAGCCTTGGGATTGCTGTTCAAAGCGAGCACCTTTGTTTTGATGTCCGTTTCCGTTATATAATTCGGATACTCTTTTGAATAGTCTCCTAGCTTGTAATCCGTTTTGAATTCGGGAATGGGTTTCCTGTTTCTCAGAC
>DCUA01000099.1:9924-19101 GCA_002329675.1 Firmicutes bacterium UBA1426
TCATTTTGTACAGCCTGGGTCCTCCTCTTCAGATCGTCACTCAGATCACGGAAACAGTCGGACTGCAGAAATTCTTTTGCACGCCTGGGTGCATCCATGAGGATCTGGATTTGTTCTTTAGAAGGCAGGTATTTCCTTCCGGTTCCTGCAATACTATTCGTTGCCTCAATCAATCGCTCAAGGTTCTCCTCAAAGGTAAAGCCCTGATGCATAGCAAACAACTCTTCAAAATTCTCAGGGGAGTTGTCCAGTTCCGAGATGGTCTTCATGATATCGGAACCGTTGAAACTGCCCTTTATGTTATCCACGCGCAGTTGATGCGAGGAGTGGCTGATCTTTTTAAGAAAGGTAGTATTTGCAATCTGTAAATAGTTTTTACCAGGGGTAACGATACAGACAAAAAACGGCCTGTCATCATATTCCCGCAATGCGGATAAAGACAGGACTGTATTTCCCATATTTCTGGTTGCGGATCTGCTGAAACGGATGGCAAAGTCCTTACCATAATATACTTTCCGGTCAAGCGCAAGATCAAACTGCTGTTTCACCATATCTGCCAGGGCGGCCTTGTTGTTGATCCCGTCATTTGAGACGATAATATCCACCAAACGGGATACGGCTTCCTTATTATAGATCATCATCTTCTGCCTCTTCAAAGAATGTCAGTTGTTTGTTTTTCTTTCTCTTATTCTGCTCCGCCAGGGTATTTCTTTCCCAGAAGACTCCATCGGTGTACCCTTGGATCGACTTATCCGCTTCTGCCATTTCCAGCCTCTTCTGCGCCCATACGCAGTACTGCTCGTTGTATTCAATTCCGATATAGTTGCGATTGAGTTTTTTTGCAGTTACAGCCGTGGTTCCGGAACCAAGGAAAGGATCAAACACCAGATCCCCTTCGTTGGAACTGGCGAGGATAAGTTTTGCGAGGAGCTTTTCCGGTTTCTGTGTGGGGTGTGCTGTGTTTTCAGGCATGGACCAATAGGGGATAGAAAGATCATCCCAGAAATTCGAGGGGCAGGTATTTCGGAAATTGCCACTTGCCGTTTCATCCCAGTCCTTTGGCTTACCATCCACCCTATATGGAGCCACGACGCGCTTGCGAACCTTTACCGCCTCCAGATTGAAGGTGTATTCCTTTGAACAGGTAGCAAACCAAATGTCCTCCATGCCATTTTTCCAATTTCTCTTAGCCCCCCGGCCTTTTTCTCTTTGCCAGGTAATACGGTTTTGCACATTGAAATACCGCATCAACACCTTACCGATCACGAGGCTGGACTTCCAATCACAGCACACGTAAATGGAGGCAGTGGGCTTCAACAGGGGTAAAACGCCCTCGACCCATGACACAGTGTAATCTTCGTAAGCCTCATCATCCTTCTTATAATACATGTTGCCGTGAAAGTCCTTATCAAGGTTATAGGGCGGATCCACCACGAGCAGGTCCACGGATGCCTTGGGAAGCAGCGGCATTACAGAAAAGGTATCGCCTATTATTATGCGGTTCATCACATCCGCGAGAGAAGCGGGTCGATCGAGTGTAATACATCTATTCAAGTATTCCCTGCCTGCATCGACAGTGATATCGATTGTCTTATTACGTTTCGCTTTCATTGTGACCTCATTAAATGATTTATTGAGTGCTCTGAGTATGCGATTTTAGTATATCACAAATCGTCGTCTTTTGGTAGAATCGGGCAGGGGTTGCCGGGGAGTGGCAGGGGGACATTTTGTTTGCCGCTTACTTGCTCCAAGCCTGAATAAGCGGACAGGTCTTGTTGCGACCTGATCACTGTGCAAAATTTCAACTAGTGCAGTGATTTTTGAAGCTTTTACGTCAGATTTGAGCAAAATTTCGATTAATGCAGTGATTTTCGTGATAAATGAATGCACAACTTGAAAATTTGCACAAAAACACCGATAAATCGATATATCCAACTGCATTACTTGAAAATTTGCACAGATGGGCTCAGATGTTTGCGAATCAATTGAGGTGGCAAACGAAACATCCCCCTGCCATCCCCCTGCCATCCCCCTGCCACCCGGGCACCTAACTCCTGCTATTGCATGGAATATCCGATGGATGTATAATTAATCGAATCATGTCGAAACACGCAGAACGTTACCGGATGGAGGGATGATTGCTTGGATCCTCTCGAAGTAAATGTGAGCACATTACTGGTTGTCCTTATTCTGGGTCATGTTGCCACAGGTATCCTGCTCTTTTCTTATACGCTCAGGCTTTACAAGAGTAAAGCCGTCAATGTCTTTCTCCTGTCAAAGCTGGTTCAGACAGTGGCATGGATTACTTTTGCCCTGAGGAGCACAAATAGCTCCATGTCAATCATGATATTGGGGAATGCTTTATTGCTGGCAGGCCTTGCTATGGAACTGAGCGCCTTTTTGATGATGAAAGGCCGGTTTGCCAAAGCGCGAAAAACTATCGCAGCCCTCCTGGCAGCGAGCGTTTTGGTATTCGTGGCGGTCGTTGCCCTGGATACTTCTCAGAGTACCAGGATCGCAGTAGCGTCCCTGGTTTGTGCTGTCTTAATGGTCTATCCCGTATGGATGCTTTTCACGGACAAAGGTGCTTCCTTCCTTCAAAAGGTGATCGCCGAGTTTTACAGTGGCGTTATATTAATTCTGATCTTAAGAGCCATCAATGCCTTCGACGGGAATCTGGACATGTGCCTGTCTTCGGCAAATCCATTCAATGTAGCCATGTTTCTCATGCTGTACCTGGTCATGCTTGTAGGCAGCACGGGGTTCATACTACTGGATAAAGAAAAAGTGGACCATGAAACTCTCAGAGCCGCCTCCGTTGACGGGCTTACGGATATCGCCAATCGGGGGACGTTCTTCCGCCGTTCCAGGGAAGTTCTTTCGCTATGTGAAAGAAATGGGGAAACGGTCTCCTGTCTGATGATCGACATTGATGGTTTCAAAAAAACCAATGACGAATACGGCCACCATGCGGGGGATAAGGTCTTAATAGATTTTGCCGAGAACATGAAAAGAACCTTAAGAAGCAGTGATATCTTCGGGAGGTACGGCGGTGACGAGTTTGCCGTATTGCTTCCCCAGACAGACGAAAGACAGTCCATGGAAGTTGCGGAACGATTGAGGAAAGCAGCTGAAAATGCTGTTATTGTTGATGAACACCAGATCAGGTATACCGTAAGCGTAGGGTCAGCTACGATAGTTCCGGACATGGAAACCAATATAGAATCCATTTTCAAGTTAAGCGACAATGCTCTCTATTCAGCCAAAACCCAAGGCAAAAACCGCATCGCATCAGCGCTCCGATTTGCTGACTAGCATCCCTATTGACACTCGCTTTTATCTGAAGTATAATAAAAAATCTTTTAGAAAGGCACCCAACAAAGAATGTCCGCACCAGTTAGAAAAACCGCATTCGCAGCCGGTTGGTCAACTGTCTGCACTATATGTTGAGCGCCTTTTTCAATGGGAGAGTTTACGCAGGTCTACAAAGAGGAATAATAAATAGTAACACTTTCGCAGCAGCGATTTGCAGAGGGAGGATGATGAAATGATTACCGCAATAGTAGGGATCAACTGGGGCGACGAAGGTAAGGGTCGCATGGTGGACTTACTGTCCGCCGACTATGATATCATATGCCGTTATCAGGGAGGAAATAACGCAGGACACACGGTGATCAACGACAAAGGCAAGTTCATACTGAACCTGCTCCCCTCGGGGATCCTGCGCGATAACACAGTAAATGTAATGGGGTGCGGTATGGTGATCGACCTTGAGCATCTCTGTGGTGAGATATCAGCCCTGCACTCTAAGGGAGTTAAAATAACACCTGACACGTTGAAGATCAGCGACAAGGCTTTTGTCTGTATGCCCTATCACAAGCAACAGGATATCCTGGAGGAAGATCGGCTGGGGGATCGGAAATACGGATCCACACGTCGAGGCATCTCCCCGGCATACGGAGACAAGTACATGAAGAAGGGCATCCGCATGGGTGACCTCTTATCCCGGAATGAGCTGGAGGAAAGACTGGCGGACATCCTGGAGTGGAAGAATATCACACTTAACGGTTACGGAGAGGGAAGTCTGACCCTTGAATCCATTATGGAGTGGATCTCCGAGTTTTCAAAACCGCTTTTGCCTTTTATCACAGACACCACGGAATACCTGAATGAGGCCCGGGATAAGGGCATGAGCATTTTATTGGAAGCTCAGCTGGGTGCTCTCCGGGATATTGATTATGGGATCTATCCTTACACAACGTCTTCACAGACCCTGGCTGCTTATGCTCCAACGGGTGCAGGGATTCCGGGCGCAAAACTGGATTGTGTAGTGGGCATAATGAAAGCTTATTCTTCCTGCGTGGGCGAAGGCCCCTTCACTGCGGAACTCTTCGGCGATGAGGCCGCTGCTCTCCGGGAAGCCGGGGCAGAATACGGAGCCGCTACAGGCAGACCTCGCAGGGTAGGAGGATTTGACGTTCCGGCCAGCCGGTATGGAGTAGAGGTGCAGGGTGCGGATTTCCTGGCGCTGACCAAGCTGGATGTCCTGTCCTATCTTGACAAGATTCCTGTATGCGTGGCATACGAAATAAACGGCGAGCGCTGTGATAGCTTCCCCACAGGCAACAGACTCGCAATTGCAAAGCCCGTTTATGAATATCTGGATGGTTTTAAAACGGATCTGACAGGATGCAGAAAGCCGGAAGATTTGCCGGAAAAGGCCATGGACTATATCCGCTTTATAGAGAAGGCCGTGGGATGTCCTATCCGATATGTTTCCGTAGGAGCCGGAAGAGAAGATTATCTTGAATTAAAATAGGAGGAAATATGAAAGAGCTTGTACTGGTACTTGACTTTGGTGGACAATACAAGGAATTGATCGCCCGGGGCGTTCGCTCCCAGTCTGTGTATTCGGAGATCCATCCGGGAAGTCTGTCTGCCCGTGAGATCAAAGAGATGAACCCCATCGGTATCATTTTGACCGGGGGCCCAAACAGCGTGTATCTGCCTGAATCCCCCAAGTGTGATCCGGAAATATTCAAACTGGGCATTCCCGTTCTCGGTATCTGTTACGGGATGCAGTTGATGTGCTACATCCTTGGAGGTGAAGTTCAGCCTGGTAAAAAAGGAGAATTCGGCCGGGTGAAAGCAACCCTCAAAACCAGTTCTCCTTTATTTAGCGGTCTGCAAGAACAGAACACCCTACTTATGAGCCACAGGGATCAGGTCACCGTCCTGCCGGATGGCTTCATCGGCATTGCCAAAACAAAAGACTGTCCCTATGCCGCCTGCGAGAACCCGTCAAACAAGCTTTATGGTGTTCAGTTTCACCCGGAAACAGAGCATACGGATAACGGGGAGAAGATTCTGGAGAATTTTCTATATACCATTTGCGGTGCAAAAGGTGACTACCGGCTCGATGATTATATCGATTCCCAGGTCCGGGAGATACGGGAGCGGGTCGGTAGTGAAAGGGTACTTCTTGCTCTGTCGGGGGGCGTGGACAGCTCCGTATGTGCGAGCTTATTGTCAAAGGCGATACCCGGGCAGCTAACCTGCATTTTTGTCGACCATGGCTTTATGCGTGAAAACGAGGGTGACGAAATTGAGAAGGCTTTCTCATCGCAGCAACTCAATTTTATCCGGGTGAATGCTCAAGCCAGATTTCTGGAAAAGTTGAAAGGCATCACGGATCCCGAGGAGAAGAGAAAACGCATCGGCGAAGAGTTTGTCCGGGTCTTTGAAGAGGAAGCGGGGAAAATGGGCAATATTCCATTTTTGGCCCAGGGGACGATCTATCCCGATATCATTGAATCAGGCGGAAAGCTGGGAGATGTGATAAAGAGCCATCACAATGTCGGCGGTCTTCCTGAGAATCTTGCGTTTGCAGAGGTTATTGAGCCTCTCAGTGGGCTTTTCAAAGATGAGGTCAGAGTTCTGGGTAAGAAACTGGGGCTTCCATCATGGCTTACCGAGCGGCAGCCATTCCCGGGGCCGGGTCTGGCTGTCCGGGTCATGGGAGAGGTTACGGAGGAAAAGCTGGCCGTGTTGCGAAGAGCGGACGCCATAATGTGTGAGGAAATTGAAAAGCTGAAAGAGAGACCCCAGCAGTATTTTGCTGTCTACACCGGCGCACATTCAGTAGGCGTGAAAGGGGATCACAGGACCTATGACGGGATCATCGCTTTACGCGCAGTAAACACCAGGGATTTTATGACTTGTGACTACACCCCATTGTCCCACAAGGTACTATCTCGTATCGCATCGCGAATTACGAACGAAATTTCCGGGGTGAGCCGGGTGGTTTACGATATCACCTCGAAACCTCCAGCAACGGTTGAATGGGAATAACTATAGAAAACAGGGGGCAGCTCAGGCGGCCCCCTGTTTTTTCAACTGAAGGTTATTTATATATAACCAACGATAATGTAGCATATCGCAGCCAGCACTGCCGTTCCAAGTACATAAGGAGCGGCCACTTTTACCTGTCTTATATTCGCCACTCCCGTACCTGCGGCGGTCATAAAAACGATGTCGGAGTAAAAGCATAGAATTCCGCCGAAAGTCACGCCGGACATTATGGCGGCGATAACGATGGAAGGGTTCAAGCCCGTTGAAGCTGCAAGAGGGATGAATATCGGAACTGTAATTACCTGTACCACCCAGTATCCGGCGGTAGCAAATGTAGTGAATGCAACTATCAGAAACACTGCAAGAGGGAGAAGGCGAACAGGAACAGACTCTCCGATCCCTCGAATGAAAAAGTCCGTGAATCCAATGGTTTGATTTGCGGAATTTAATATAAAAGCAAAGAATACGATGAGAGCGATGTTGCACATTGTCTTTGCACCTTCGAAGCAATTAGTGGCAAACTCGGTGGGCGTCATGATTTTTTGAGACAGATACAGAATACCTTGTACAAATACTGCGGCGAGCAGTCCATGTACTAAATCGTGCTCAAATAGCATTGTGACCAGAACCAGGACGATAACAGGAACAATGAAATTCAACGAAGAGCTTGCCTTTCTCTCAACTGGCACATCCAGATCGACGATGGAAACACCTATCTTTTCTTTCATCAGAACTTCCCCGCCTTGCTGTACCCTCTCATAAGATTTTTTCAGGACGCCGACCTTAGGAATGATACCCCAAGCAACGAGAAGGCATACGATGATTGTGATCATCGGGAGAAACATGAACGGAATTGCTGCTATGTATTCAGAAAAACCCAGTCCTTGTTCTGAAATCAGACCAACAGTAAATGCGGTCCAACTTGAAAAGGGGATCAAAACGCATATGCTCGGTGCCATTGAACCTACCTGATAGGCAAGGTGCTCTCGTGGGATCCTGCTTTGATCCGTTATTTCCTTCATCCCAAAAGATACGGCAAGTGTACAGATGTAGTCGTCTATGAACATAAAAAAGCACATGACCCAGGCGATCAATAGCGGCTTTTTAGGACCTCCTGCGAATTTAGACAATATCCGTCCAAAACCGGACAGGGCACCTGCTTCCTGAAAAAGCCGGATCAATGCTCCGAATGCCATCAGGATGATCAATACAAATTGATAGGAAGGATTCGAAAGAACCCCGTACATCATTTCTATGTAACCGGAGAAGAAGTTGGACTTGTGTACAAAGATGGCGCCTATAACGGATGAGATTACCATCATTTCGGCGATCCTCTTCGTTATAAGGGCGCCAACGACTAAAACCGTTATGGGAATACAAGAGATCAATCCATAGTCCATCTTGTGTCACCTCGTAGGGATCTTATCCGGTGCTAATTGAATTTATTCTAACACATTATAACATAAACCTCGACCTGACGGTTTGCCACAAAGTAGATTAAGTCAAGATTTTGCTCATTTATCAGGCTGGTTTATTCCTGTAAGGTTCTGATAAGCTTTGCACCCATAACGGTTGCGGGTATCCGATAATCCGGAGCCAGGTTGGAGAGAATGACTACTCCGATCTGTTTTTCCTTGTCAAAGGCCATATAACTATTAAAGTTGTCTGTGCCTCCATTGTGCCAGATAATATTGTTCTGGGTATCGATCATCCACCCCAGACCGGCAGCATCGATCCGGATTCCCATCTTTTCATACTTCTCTGTTGTGGCATGGACCTGCGCATGTATTTCGTGTCCTAATGACAGATAGGGTAATGCTTCAGACATATGCAACTGCATATACTTCATCATATCATCGATTGTGGAAACAACAGCACCTGCGGGGATATAGGCGTCATCGGGCATCCAGTTCCAGTAGCCTTCCATATTCCCGTTGCCATCTGATATCCTCGTGTTTTCAAGTTTCAAATCAGACTCAATAAAATCCTGCATAACCGTAGTAGAATCACTTGCGTATATTTCTGCTAAAGCACCGCCGACAACAGAAATGCCGAAACTGGAGTATTCAAAAGGGTAGACTTTATCTGCAAGCGAGATTTTCCCTATTTTTGTGTACAGCTCATCCGTACTTATACCGTAAAAAGCGTTGCGTCTGTTAAAAAAGTTCACAACCATCTGCCGATCCAGATAATATTCCTTATAACCGGAAGTGTGGGTGACAAGACGTCTGAAATCCGGATAATGGTCTTTTTGCGGAAGATCTATAAATTCATTGATGGGATCAGAAAGCTCTGCCTTTTTTTCGCTTACTGCTTTGCACAAGAGGGATGAGGTAATGGTTTTTGTTATAGAGCCTATCTCATATTCGAACTCATCTATTGGTAAAATACTTGAGTTTTCACCGTAAACCGTGATACCTGTATCCTCACCATCAATAATTCCAACCGTTATGATGGCTCTTTCGTTATTCTTTGTTGTATAGTCCATCATTTCTTCAAAAGACATAGACGGTATTAAATTCATTCTATAGATGGTAACGGCGTAATAGATACCTGCGCCCAGCGCTACAATTAACAACGCAGAAAGAATGAATATGCTTTTCTTGTTTCTCATTATTCTTGCTCACTCCTGTCTATTCTCTGCCTGAATTGCTTACTGTAACAAAACGGTCGCCTGTTGTTACAAGCTTACACTTACCGCGACTCTTTGACCAGTATTTTATCAGGCTCATTGCTATAATAGCAGTCGAACCTGTCAGTCAGCTGAACCGGCTCTTAAATCTACCTTAAATTACGGGTAGTTCAGCCAAATCACTATGAACACGG
>DCUA01000159.1:0-1189 GCA_002329675.1 Firmicutes bacterium UBA1426
TGATGACCTTTGCCTTTGTGGTGGGTCATACCTATAATTTCTTGATCAACGGTCTCGGCTCTTTCGTCCACTCCTGCAGGTTGGAATATGTGGAGTTCTTCGGGAAGTTCTACGAGAGCGGCGGAGAAGCCTTTCAACCATTCGGTGAAAATACAAAATATGTGAACATTCTAAGGGAGGAAAACTAAATGAACGTTGTATTCGAAAACCTATTATTTAACGGAGTATTTCTTGCAATGGCAGGTGCTGCCATGGCAGCCCTGGCAGGAATCGGAAGCGCCATCGGCATCGGTATCGCCGGTCAGGCTGCAGCAGGTGTAATCTCAGAGGATCCCAAGAAGTTCGGCCAGACACTGGTCCTGCAGGCTCTCCCCGGGACACAGGGTATCTACGGACTCCTGATCGCTTTCCTCATCATGACGAAGATCGATCTGCTTTCCGGTAATCCCATCGACATCACAATGGCGCAGGGAGCATACATTTTTGCATCCGCAGTACCCATTGGACTGGTAGGTATATTCTCCGCAATCGCCCAGGGAAAATCCTCTGCAGCCAGCATCATGCTCATCTCTAAGAGACCAGAGGAACTGGCAAAAGGCATGGTATATCCTGCTATGGTAGAAACCTACGCAGTTCTTGCACTGCTGATTTCCTTCCTGATGCTCAACGGTGTTTCGGTCTAAGTCAACGAAGTCAGTGATAAGGATGGAGTAATAATGAGTATTGAGAATATAACAGGCAAAATTCTGGCGGAGGCCCGGGACCAAAGTACTCAGGTTCTGGAGGAAGCCGGATATAAGAGCCGAATGATAGTGGAAAAAGCTACCGAGCAGGCAGAGAAAATCAAGAAGGACTTCCACGAGCAGGCCACAGAAGATGCACACCTCCTGAAGAGTAGAAGAACCTCCGTGGCAGAGCTGGAAGTACGCAAAATGAAGCTCGGCGCCAAGCAGGCTCTCATCTCCCGCAGCTTTGACGCTGCACTGGAGCAGCTGGCCGATATGAAGGAAGATGATTATCTCGAGTTTCTGACCTCGGCGATCCTGGCAACCGGTATAGTTGAAGGGGAGCTCCTTCTGAATGCAAAGGACCGGAAAGCCATTGGTGAAAAGCTGGTGAAGAAGTTTAACAGCATGAGTAAGGGCGGCAATCTTACCCTGGCGGAAGACACCATCGATGCAAAAGGCGG
>DCUA01000159.1:1221-4060 GCA_002329675.1 Firmicutes bacterium UBA1426
AGTGTTAAAGGAGGAAGGACTTTGGGCATAGACCAAGGAAAAAAAGACTATGTTTTCGCTTCCTCGCGGGTGCGCAGTGTTGAGAAATACCTGCTCTCCCGGGACAAAGCGGAGGCTATGATCGACAGCAAAACGCCGGAAGACGCCATGAAGCTTTTGTACGATCTGGGGTATGGCGATGGTTCCGAGACCCTCCCTGCCGGGCAGTTTGAAACTCTGCTTGCCGCGGAGATCAAAAAGGTATATTCCTTTGTTTGCGGTATCGCTCCGGATCGGGAGGAACTGTTTCCTTTCCTGTATCCCTATGATTACCATAATTTGAAGGTCCTGATGAAAGCGGAGCTTTTGGATACAGATCCCCAGCCTTTCCTGATGGATGTGGGTACGATCCCCGCTGCTCAGATGACTGTGCTGGTGAGAGAGCGCAACTTCGTAGGACTCACAGACAAGATGCGGAATGCCCTTCTTGAGGTCATTGATGTGTTCGCAAGAACCGGAGACCCCCAGTCCATCGATTTCATCTTTGACAAGGCTTGCTTCGCTGAAATGCGGGATGCGGCAGCAGCCGGCGGAAGTGAATTCATTATGGATTATGTGAGGCTGCAGATCGACATTATCAATCTGAAAGCCTTTGTCAGGATCAGGCAGATGGGAAAGCCATGGGACTTTTTCTCCCAGGTGTTTATTGACGGCGGCAGGATCCAGGATAAACTTTTCATCGGAAGTTATGATGAACCCTACGAGCAATTTGCGGAAAAGTTGATTCCTTACGGCCTTTCCATTCCCATGGCTGAAGGCGGCGCCATGCTCAGGGAAACAGGCCGCTTTACCGCCCTGGAAAGGCTCTGCGACAACCGCCTGGTGGAGTATGCCAAGGCTGCAAAGCAGATTTCTTTCGGCATAGAACCCCTGGCCGCTTACCTCATTGCAAAGGAAGCCGAGATACGCACCGTTCGCATCATCATGACCGGCTTGTTGCAGGGACTCTCAAAAGAGGCAATGGCGGAGAGAGTGAGGGAAACTTATGTATAAAATCGGAGTCATCGGCGACCGTGGAAGCGTGTTGGGCTTCAAAGCAGTAGGTTTGGATGTTTTCCCTGTAGAGGGTGTTGACGAGGCTAAGGCCACGCTCCACCGCATCGCAAAGGAAGAATACGCCATCATCTACATTACAGAAAAGCTCTGCAAGGACATGGTCGATGATATAGAGAAATACAAGGACATGCGTGTTCCGGCCATCATCCCCATACCCGGAATGGACGGAAGCTACGGCATTGGTATAGCCAACCTGAAGAAATCCGTCGAACGGGCGGTTGGCGCGGATATTCTGTTCAGTAACGATTAACGACGACATCAAATCTGGACGAGTCGGTTTTAGGAAAATAGTAAAGGTAGGTGACTGAAAAAGTGAACCAAGGTAGAATAGTGAAAGTATCCGGACCATTGGTTGTAGCTGAAGGCATGCAGAACGCTGACATGTTTGACGTTGTCCGGGTAGGCGACCAGGGACTTATCGGTGAAATCATCGAGATGAGAGGCGATGCCGCCTCCATCCAGGTATATGAAGAAACCGCGGGCCTTGGACCGGGAACAAAGGTCGTTACCACAGGTGTTCCCCTGTCCGTTGAGCTGGGCCCGGGCATGATAGAGAACATCTATGACGGTATCCAGAGACCTCTGACCGAGATGTTGGAACTATCCGGATCCAACATCAAGAGAGGTATCGATGTAAAACCCCTCCCCAGAGATAAAAAATGGACTTTCGTCCCCACTGCAGAGGTTGGGCAGAAGGTTGAAGCGGGAGACATCATCGGTACCGTTCAGGAAACGGTTTCCGTTCAGTTGAGGATTATGGTGCCCTACGGCATCGAAGGCGTGATCAAGGATATCAAGGGCGGCGACTACACCGTTGAGGATATCGTTTGCGTAGTGGAAAAGGCGGACGGTACCCTGGTCGATGTTACCTTGATGCAAAAATGGCCCGTTCGTCGCGGCAGACCCTATAAAGAGAAACTGGTTCCCGAAATGCCTCTTCTCACAGGCCAACGGGTTATCGATACCTTGTTCCCCATCGCAAAAGGCGGTGTGGCCGCTGTTCCGGGACCCTTTGGAAGCGGCAAGACCGTTGTACAGCATCAGCTGGCAAAATGGGCGGATGCAGACATCGTAGTCTACATCGGCTGCGGTGAGCGTGGAAACGAGATGACCGACGTACTCATGGAATTCCCAGAGCTGAAGGACCCCAAATCCGGCGAAGCCTTGATGAAGAGGACAGTGCTCATAGCAAACACCTCCGACATGCCTGTAGCCGCGCGGGAAGCTTCAATCTACACGGGGATCACCATTGCGGAATACTACAGGGACATGGGTTACTCCGTAGCGCTAATGGCCGACTCCACATCCCGCTGGGCAGAGGCCTTAAGAGAGATGTCCGGGCGGCTTGAGGAGATGCCCGGTGAAGAGGGCTATCCTGCTTATCTGGCTTCCCGGTTGGCGCAATTTTACGAGAGAGCCGGCAGAGTCATCTCCCTGGGATCCGAAGGCCGTGAGGGCGCACTTTCCGCCATCGGCGCCGTATCCCCTCCGGGTGGAGACATTTCCGAGCCCGTTTCACAGGCAACCCTCCGTATCGTAAAGGTATTCTGGAGCCTGGATGCCTCCTTGGCTTATGCAAGGCATTTCCCGGCCATCAACTGGCTGTCCAGCTATTCACTCTATGTTGACCGCCTGTCCAAATGGTTTGCGGACAACGTGAGCAAGGAATTCCCGGTATTGAGAAGCGAAACGATGAAGCTGCTTCAGGAAGAGGCAGAGTTGCAGGAAATCGTTCAGCTGGTAG
>DCUA01000151.1:0-3560 GCA_002329675.1 Firmicutes bacterium UBA1426
TCCCGAGATGGCTCCCTTTATCGGACAGTGCAAATACCATAACTGCAGGCATATCTCGGAGCCAGACTGTGAAGTGAGGTCTGCTGTTACCCGGGGGACGATCCATATGTCCCGTTACGACTCCTACTGTAAACAGATAAAAGAAATTCAGGAAATGAGGAAGTATTGATGAACAGGTTAGCACCATCCATTTTATCTGCAGACTTTTCCCGGCTTGGTGAAGAGGTAAGGACAATCGAAGAAGCAGGTGCCCATGTCATTCACGTAGATGTAATGGATGGACATTTTGTACCAAACATTTCCTATGGTTCTACTGTGATGAAAAGCCTGCTGGGAAAGACCCGGCTGCCCTTTGATGTTCATCTGATGATCGAGGATCCGGACCGCTACATTAAGGATTTTGTGACAGACAACACGGAGATCATCACAGTACATCAGGAAGCCTGCATTCACCTTAACCGTACTCTTCAGCTGATCAAATCCTGCGGGGTAAAGGCAGGAGTCTCTCTGAATCCTTCTACGCCCGTTTCCACTCTGGAATACGTATTTGACGATCTGGACTACGTATTGGTCATGTCGGTCAATCCCGGTTTTGGGGGGCAGAAATTCATACCCTCTGCTCTGAAAAAACTTCAGGTCCTTTCCGAAATGAAGCTTCAGCGCAACCCAAACCTGATCATTGCTGTAGATGGTGGCATTACCTTAGAAAATGTGAGGCAAGTTGTGGATGCGGGAGCCAATCTCGTCGTAGCCGGTTCTTCCGTATTCGGCGCACCGGATGTTCCGGGGCGTGTAAAGGAGTTCCTTTCTTTAATGTCTGTATAAATGAGCTATAGTCCATAGACTGTTTAGTTTACCAAAGCTAATAGAGTGAAAGTATCATCCGACAAAAAACGGATGGTATTTTTTATTGAGGAGAGCATTCAAANNCATAAAATGTAATCAAATCAATATAATGTGAGGAGGTGCCGGTTTGAAGAGAAGCCGGACAGTGCTGGGACTATTGCTCATTATCTTTGCCGTTGCCGGTCTGATTTTCTGGGAAGTGAGAGGACGGGAGACCATGTTGCTTGATACGGTTATCGTTGCAAAGGAAAGGATACCTGCCGGTACTTTAATTACCAGGGATTTGTTGTCAGCTGCAGGGATCCTGGAGGAAAACAGAATACAGGGAGGATTGAGCTGGGACAAGCTTCACCTGGCCATAGGACAGGTGGCTTTACAGGACATCGTAGAAAACAGCCAGATATCCGAAGAATTCCTGGCAGAAAGCGACTTCTATATCCGAAGCAACGAGTCTATCTTTGTGCTGCATCCGGAATGGATCGCAATGCGCAGCAGCTCTATACGTCGGGGAGACTGGATCGATATTTATGAAAGTGGAAGCTTTGACAAAATAGGGTCTTACAGAGTAGCCTTTGTAAAGGATGCCAACGAGCTGGAGGTTACGGATGGCGAAGGGTCAGAGGAATTCAATGCTTTAGATAGAACGGTTTCAACCTCTCTCATCAGTCACATTGAAATCATCGCCGATATGAAAGAATACGAAAAAATCGCACGCCTGACCGGAAACAATGAGACCGGTTTACTACTGGTCCAAAGGCAGGTGATTAAAGAATGAGCAGCATGTATGCCTTTCACGGCGCAGATGGCAAAACCGGGACTACGATGATAACGCAATCCATCGCAGAGATCATTGCTTCCAGTCGCAAGGAACTAAAGATACTTGTCGTTTCTATGCATGGAAGACCCGGTACGGATTATGTTGACCGGGTATGTGAATCTATTGAAGGTATCAGACTTCATCTGGAAAATCGATTGCTGGACACGCAAAGGCTAATGGAAGGTTGCCGGATAAGAGACAACCTCTACATGCTGGGTGGGGTAGAGAGTATTGAGCAGGTCAGGGGATATCATCCCCATATGGCTGCGTATCTGCTGGAAAGCATGAAAGATGCATTTGATCTGATTCTTACAGATACGGGGAATGATATCGATAATGGACTGGCGGTAGGGGCTCTTGAGTATATCGGGAACAACTACTGCATCCTTGCGCAGCAGGAGACGATTATCAGCAGATATGAGAAAGTTAAGCCGCTTTATGACAGGCTTGGGATCTGCTTTTCTTCTTATATTGTTAACAAGTACACGGATCAGGATCCTTATGATCTTCACTACATCGGAAAGCGATTGTGTCTGGACCAGGAAAGGCTGATGAAGGTAGCCGTTTCCGGCTATGAACGTCAGGCAGAATCCGATCATCGGACTTTATTATCCTATAAAAGTGAAGAGTTCAGTAATGATATCCAATTGATTGCTAACCATGTTCTTACCCGGGCTCAGATCCCCACAATCGATCATGTAAGGAAGAAAAAATGGATGCCTTTTATCTAGAGGATTATTTAGGCGGAAGAAGTGAAGAACGCAGGAAACCCTCCGTGAGCTTTACAAAACTGTGTAAAACCATTAAAGATGACTTTAATCAGGAATGGGACCGGGACGGCGGAGACATACGTGCTGCTTTGATGCTGCAGAAAAAAGCGATTATTGGATATTCCAATGAGGTGGCATTCTTTAAGGATAAAATCAGAACCAGAATAAATGAGTATAATGCAGAAATCGCAGACTGTCCTCCTTGGTATGAAACCATAGAGGAAGGGATCTATCACGAAAATTGGGGTCTTGCCGGAATTGCGGAGTGGTTCTCCCATGAATTCAGGGAGAGCAGCTCAGCGAAGATCATCGGGGACAGAATTTTCTTCATGCAGGGCGGGCGTATGCGGCTGATGCCCCAGACCATAGACAAACACAGGCGGGAACAGCTGATGAGAGCATTTCTCCTGCTTACACCACAGGAGCGCCTGGACAAGGACTTTCACGAGATATATCTGCTGGATGGGACCCGCATAACGATCTTCGGCGGTGAAATGGCGAAACAGGACCAGGATGTAATCATCTTCCGAAGATATGTAGTACCCAGTTTTACTTTTGAAGAGCAAGCAAGCAGAGGTACGATACCTGAAGATGCCATACCCTTGTTCAAAGCAATGGTCGATTTTGGACCGAATATCGTAGTGGCTGGCCAGGTGCGCTCTTCCAAGACCACCTTTCTTTCAACCTGGCAGAGTTACGAGGATACGGAACTGGAAGGCGTTATGGTGGAAACAGACCCTGAGATACCTCTGCATCAAATGATGCCCGATGCTCCTATCGTGCAGCTGCTGGCTGACAATGAGGAACTCAGAAAAATATCCAAGAACCTGCTGCGCAGCGACGCCGATTACTTCATACTGGCAGAGGCAAGAGACGGCAACGCTCTGGAGACAGCTATGAAAATAGCCGCTAAAGGAACAAGGAGGATGAAGCTCACCTTTCATTGCAGAGACCCCCTGGATTTTCCCCATGATGCAGCATGGGAAATCGTAAAGGCAACCGGAGGCGACCTGGAAACGACAGCGCAGAAGGTTGCAGCCAGCTTTGACTATGTTTTCCACTTCGTGCAACTTCGGGACAAAAGCCGTAAAAGGCTGCGCAGCATTTACGAGCTCTCCTTTGACCGC
>DCUA01000151.1:3619-14056 GCA_002329675.1 Firmicutes bacterium UBA1426
AGATTTACGGAGCAGCTGGATCTTCTGGCGAAAGCTCATCCTTTTGATAGAGAGGAGGACATGGATCCATGTACACAGAACTAGCTACTATCGCGATCTCCCTGACGATCTATCTTATATTGGCAACCGGGACCTACCTTATATTCGGCGGCCTTATCCGCTCTGCTATTTCTAAGGGGAGAATGCTGCGGCGACTTAGAACGAGGCAACGCGAAATGCGGGAAGAGAGGAAGTTGGAAAGAAAATTACGCCAATCCTTGCTGACCGCATTGGGTTTCTCCCTGTCGCCCGTATCATTTCTTGCCATCATTTCGATTTTGTTTCTGACAGTATTTTTGATGGGAAGCCGTTCTGTGGGAATTTCTGCAGCTTTTATCATTTCCATGGCCGCAGCATCTCTTCCATGTCTGTTGATCTGGATAAGGCTTTGCCACGTCAGGCGAAGAGGAAGTCATGAAGGAGAAAGGCTGGTCTGTGAATTCTTAAGGCAATACCGAATTAATAACTTCAACGTTTATGAGGCACTGGAGAAGGTCGTTCAATCACCTGTTGACCTCAAGGTGACAGGGAAGCTGTTGAGCAAGCTTCTGTACAACCTGAGGAGTACAGGTAATCCGGCACAAATCAGAGAAGCAACTGACGAGTTCGCCTACAGCATCTGTACAAACTGGAGCCTCATGCTGGCTCATGACATATACATAGCAGCTGAAAAGGGGACAAATATTTCTCTGGCGGTGGAAGATATCCTTATTCAGCTCAGGGAGGCAAGAGCCAATGCTGAAGAGCGAAAGAGACTCAATAGCGAGTCGACGAGAATGACGTATATAATGGTACCTTTGATCTATTGTGTTACAATCCTTATGGCCGTCAATTATTTAGAGGTACCTATGGCCAAACTGTTTGATAATCAGTTTGGTACCTCAGAAGGACTTTTACTTTTCTTCTTCATAGTTTTCCTGTTTGTGGTAAATATTGCTCTGATCCAATTGGTGATCAATCAACGCTTTGACTACTGAGAGGTGGACGTAATGACGCTATCTTCTATCATATATTATTCTTTTATCGGGGTTGCCTTCATAGGGACGATGGTTCTGCACAGAGAGCGATACCGCCTGCAGTTGGAAAAAGCCAAACGCTGGCGTATGGCGCTGGATAACATAGATTACACAGTATTTCCTCCTTTTCGTTTCTTGTTGGACACCCTGGAAAAAGGCAGACAGGAAAAATCCGATATTGAAATCTATGAAGCGATTTCTTTCCTTCGAAATATCACTATTGTTGGAAAGGGAAGTACCTTGAGTGCTGATGCTGTGCTTGAACAGCTTATACTGCACAGGGGTAGTTTATGTTCGGTTTATGGAAAAACTCTGAGCTTACTACGGCAAAATCAAAAGGAGGAAGCCATCGCATATTTCTCGGAAACTGTAGCTACAGAAATCAGCAAGGATTTTGCAAGATTATTGATCCAGTGGGATGAGATCGATCCAAAGCAAGTCCTCGAGACGTTGCAGTCCCATCAGAAAAGTATAAGAGAGGCCAGACTCACAATACAAAAACGTCGTGATGAAACGGTGAGCGATCTGATTTATTTGCCGGTTGTCGTGAACATAATGCTCATATTTATTAACTTCATTTACATTGGCTACTTCATCGATCAGAGAGAAATGCTGACGGTGCTGCTTTAGTAATAAAACAAAAAGGAGAAACAGGAGATGAAACAAATTATCGTATTAGTAGCAACAATTGCTCTGGGTCTGGCAATAGCACAGTTTATCACGGGCTTCGGCGATACTGCTGAGACTCTCGCCAACGATGCGAAGCTGATGATCACCTATGAAGGTCTGGCTGGTAATTAATATGATATGTACTGAAGGAATATCATCAATGAGGAGGATGGAGTGAAGCAGATCATTATCATGGCCGCAATGATTGCTCTGGGAATTGCAATATTTCGATTGATCGCAGGAGGGGACGACAGCTCCGTCCTTTCTGTCATGAAAGGTGTGTGGGAACAGGAGATCGAAATGTGGACGAATTCACCATAAGGAGGGAATTATTTTGAAGCAGTTGATCGTCCTGGCCGCAGTGTTACCTCTCATGTTGATTTTCATGGCCCAGTTTACCCTGGAACAAAAGAACAGTGCCGTGATCAATGCATTGCAGCAACAGGTCTATACGGCAAAGGAGGAGGCGAAGCAGCAAGGCTGCTTCACCCCTTCCATCATCGAACAGCTAAGAAAAGACATCAACATGAAATTGGGAGTTCCCGAGCAGGACATAATTATTATTGCCACAGAAACACCTCAGTATCGGATCAATTACTTCGATCCGTCAAAGGAACGGGGGATGATCTATTACAGTGTATCCGTGCCCATAGAAAAGATAGTGGCCGGCGGTAAACTCATTGGAATCCCCGCTGAACGGAACAAAGGTGTTTATACCATAGAGGGAACCACAGCAAGCGAGAAGTTGCCGGATTGATATGGAGCGAGGAGGTATGAAAAAAAGCTATGAAGGTTTTTATCATATTTATTGCACTGCTTATTGCCAACATAACCTTCATCACATATCAGGGAGACCTGAACAGGTATGTTCGGCTGCAGACATACCTGAAGGCTGTTGCAGAGGAGGCGGCAGCGGGAGCAGCTCTTTATTATGATGAGGTTTCTTACAGCCGTGGATCTATGATCATCAACAAGGAAGAAGGAGAGAAATACATAAAACACTTGCTGATCCGCGCCGGACAGACACTGGATCTGCGGGAAGGGGAGAACCTTACTGCAGAAATGGAAGTGCTGGATGACAGCAACGGCGCTGCGGACACGGGGGCTTCCCCCGCTGTGACGGTGACCCTGAGCCTTACCGTCACAGACCTGTTCCGCCTGCCCTTTCTCACAAAGGAACAGGTAGTACGCAGCGCCAAATACGAACTTGCCGATTATTAATGTGGGTGTTAAAATAGGTAGCAAGAATCTGGCACGGTGAAAGGTATAGCATCCATGGAAGGCAACCGCCTATACAACGAATACGAGGCTGTAAGGATCTGGGAACTTGATTTTGTCCGTGGATTCTGTATTTTTCTGATGATCCTGGATCACACACTATATGATCTCGGATTTATCTTTCGCCAACAATGGTTCGGCGGGCAGGAAGGAGAAGGTTTCCTCTACCAATTGTGCAACTTCGCAGCGACCGTGTTTTTCCCCTCACTTTTCCGGGATATTGCATGGTGGATCGCTGTTTTTCTTTTTGTATTCATCTGTGGGATCAGTTGCTCCTTCAGCCGCTCCAATCTGCTCAGAGGACTACGGTTGGCAGGGGTTGCATTGCTGTTGACCCTTGTCACCTATGCTATGGACTGGTATTTTGGTCAGGAGAATGAATTTACCATTCGTTTCGGGGTCCTGCATATGCTGGCTGCATCAATCCTGCTATATTGTCTGCTTCGGAGAACCGGCCCCTTGTTCATGTTGCTCCTGAGCTTTTTTACGATCGCGATGGGTGTGTATTTCCTAAATATTCCTTTGGAGAGTCCCATAAGCTACAGCGCTATCCTGGCGCACAGTACAGCAGAATTTTACTCGGCCGATTACTTCCCGCTGCTGCCCTGGTTTGGGTTCTTCCTCGCCGGCGCTGCTTTGGGTCCTCTGCTGTACAGGCAAAGACGGTCTTACTTCCCCCGGGGCGGTTCTTCATCTTGGAAGAGACCGATCCTTTTTACGGGGCGCCACTCTCTTTACTTCTATGTTTTCCACCAGCCTTTGATCTATGGGCTTTTAATGCTGGTGGGTATGCTGCTCTTCAAATGACAGTATCATTTCTAAACTCTTAATGGTATACAGGTAATGTCCAATATAACAAAAATCTGTATACTCTAACTACAATGAAGCCTATTTTGAAGACAAACTCCACCTAATCCAAGACCAAGACTAAATATCTGTATACCAAAGCACCATTTGGTATACAGAAAACCTAATCATCATCAAAAACCTGTGGCTAAAAATAGTTAATTAGCAGCCCTTAATAGAGATAATGGCCTCCTGGTATACAGAAAACGGATATAAGTCAGAAACCTGTATACCGGATGAAAATATTCAGTCCCTTATGATGAGTATTAAGCCCCTTCTTTATTAGATAACATAGTGTACGGAAAACATAGTGAAACCTCTTGTTTTGATTGACATTTTTCATGGTATGAATATAATTAAATAGTATCAAAATAATAGAGTGAAATGCGATGAAGAGGCTACCACCTCGGAGCAGCACCCGATGAGGGTTGCCGGCAGATCAGTGATCTGTCGTTATTGGAATGAAGAACTCGTTTGGGTGGAACCGCAGACTATGCCCCAAGCAATTGTATTATCAATTGCTTAGGGCTCTTTTTATAGGAGGAAATATGATGAATCAGGAAGCAATACAAGAGAACGCACAGCAGTACAAGGTTTTTGAAGCAGACCCGGAAAGCAAGGCTTTCCGACATACCAGCTCACACATTCTGGCTCAGGCTGTCAAGCATCTGTTCCCGGAGGCAAAGCTGGGCATCGGTCCGGCCATTGACTACGGATTTTACTATGATTTCGATCTGGAACACCGGTTTACCGAAGAAGATCTGGCTGCCATCGAGAAAGAGATGAAGAAGATCACAAAGGCTAATCTGCCACTTGAAAGGTTCGAACTTCCAAGGGAAGAAGCCATCAATTTCATGAATGAGAAGGCAGAGCCCTATAAAGTGGAGTTGATAAACGATTTACCTGAGGATGCAGTTATTTCCTTTTACAAGCAAGGTGATTTCACTGACCTCTGTGCCGGACCTCACAAGGGCTCCACTGCTGCCATAAAAGCACTTAAGCTTACCAGTGTAGCCGGTGCTTATTGGAGAGGAAACGAAAAGAACAAAATGCTTCAACGAATCTATGGCACTTCCTTTCCTAAGCAGCAGATGCTGGACGAATATCTGGAAATGTTAGAAGAGGCGAAGAAGAGGGATCATCGGAAAATCGGAAAGGAAATGGACCTCTTTGCCATTATGGAAGAGGGGCCGGGCTTTCCATTCTTCTTCCCCAAGGGTATGATCATCCGTAACGAGCTGGAGGCCTTCTGGAGAAAGTCCCACAGGGAGAGAGGCTATGAAGAGATAAAAACTCCGCTGATCCTGTCCGAGGATCTCTGGCATACCTCAGGCCATTGGGATCATTATCAGAACAACATGTATTTTACCAAGATAGATGAGGGCAACTACGCTATAAAGCCCATGAACTGCCCAGGCGCCATGCTAGCATACAAGCGCAGGATGTACAGCTATCGGGATTTTCCCATGCGGATAGGTGAATTGGGACAGGTGCATCGCCATGAGCTATCCGGAGCCCTTCACGGGTTGATGCGGGTGAGGACCTTTACGCAGGATGACGCCCATATCTTTATGCTACCGGAGCAGATCAAGGAAGAAATCGTAGGAGTCATCGATTTCATCGACTATGTATATAAGCTCTTTGGTTTCAAATACCATGTTGAGCTCTCCACCAAACCGGAAGACTCCATGGGGAGCCAGGAAGAATGGGATCTGGCCACCAACGCATTAAAAGAGGCCCTGGAAGAAAAGGGCATGGATTATATTATCAATGAGGGTGATGGCGCATTTTACGGGCCTAAGATCGACTTCCACCTGGAGGACTCCATCGGAAGAACCTGGCAGTGCGGCACCATCCAGCTGGATTTCCAGATGCCCCAGCGCTTTGACCTTACCTACGTGGGCAGTGATGGCGAGAAACACCGTCCCATCATGATCCATCGTGTTATCTTCGGAAGCATAGAGAGGTTCATCGGGATCCTGACAGAACACTTTGCAGGGAAATTCCCATTGTGGCTGGCACCGGTCCAGGTGAAGATTCTCACCGTAACAGAGAAGTTTAATGACTATGCTTACGAACTTGAAAAGCGTTTCACGGAGGCAGGCCTTAGAGTTCAGGTGGACGGCAGGAATGAAAAGATCGGTTATAAGATCAGGGAAGCAAGAAATCAGAGAGATTCCTATCTGCTGGTGATTGGAGAACGTGAGGCAGAGGCGGGTACCGTGTCCGTTCGCTCTAACAGGGAAGGCGAGCTGGGAGAGATGTCCGTTGAAGATTTCGTTGCCAGATTGCGGCAGGAGATCGATACGAAAAAATTCTAAACAATATGTTAACAAGGCGGTTCCTAATTTACGGGAGCCGTCTTTTTTATTTTTAGTTCCGTGTGCAGAAGTTCAATTAGTATGTGGATAATTCATATATTTTCACATATTACTTGAAATTCTGAACAGATTCCAGCTAAATGTCTTGATAATCCACATATTACTTGAAATTTTGCACATGCCTGGGAACATAGGATTACAATCACTTGGTTCCCTTTGCGTACAGGATAAAAAGGTGTTGACAGTGTATTATGGTGCATAGTACACTTATGACGGAAACTCTTTGTAATGTTCTGCCACATGCAGGAATGAAAGCAAGGAAAGGGGTATTAAGATATGTTTCAATTGGATTTGAAGAGTAGAACATCTATCTACGAACAAGTCGTTGACAACATCAAGGAGCTTATCTTAGCCGACGTTCTATCGGCTGAAGAGAAACTCCCCTCTGTTCGTGAGCTTTCCAAAACCCTTACGGTGAACCCAAATACCATACAGAAGGCTTATCGGGAGCTGGAATATCAAGGCTTCATCTATACGGTAGCCGGTTTGGGAACCTTCGTGTCGAAAGCGGTTGACAAGGAAGTGGATGTCAGAAGGGTTGGAGAGGTAACAGAAGAACTCAGACGCGGTATTCGGGAGCTGGGATTCCTGGGATTGACGCAAGAACAGATTTCAATGTTGTTGAAGGATTTGCTGGAAGAAAGAGGTGATTTAAGATGATAAAAGTTCAGAATGTAGATAAAATTTTTGACGGGTTTCAGGCCCTTCACAACCTGGATCTGAATGTCAAAAAGGGATCTATTTATGGACTGGTGGGTACAAACGGAGCCGGAAAGACAACGCTGATCAAGCATGTAACCGGGATTCTCAGGCAGGATAGCGGAAGCATATCAATAGAAGATGCTCCGGTTTACGAGAATCTGAAGATCAAGCAAAGGATAGGCTACATTCCCGATGACCTTTACTTTTTCGCCTCGTATAACTTAAAGGAATCTGCCAGATTCTATAAGTCCATTTACCCGGGCTGGAATCCGGAACGCTATGCTCATATGGTGAAGCAGTTCGAACTCAACGAGAAGCGGAAGCTGTCCAGATTTTCTAAAGGCATGCAGAAGCAGGCAGCTTTCATCCTGACCATGTCATCCATGCCGGATTATCTCATTTTGGATGAGCCCATCGATGGCCTGGATCCCATTATCCGAAAGCTGGTTTGGAAGTATGTGGTTGAGGACGTGGCAGAACGGGAGATGACGGTCCTGGTCTCCTCTCATAACCTGAGGGAGATGGAAGGTATCTGTGACTCGATAGGTATCCTGAACAAGGGTAAGATGATGATCGAAAGGGACCTGGATGAGCTGAAGTCGGATATCCACAAGATACAGGTCGCATTTCGGGAACCCATGCAGGATCCATATGCCGGGCTCAACGTTCTGCACAGAGAAAGCCGGGGAACCGTTGATTTGCTCATCGTACGCAATCGGAAAGAACTGGTTGAAAAGGTCATATCCGAGAGCAGTCCGGTAGTCTTTGATCTGCTCCCTCTGTCCCTGGAGGAGATATTTATTTATGAGTTAGGAGGTGGTGACAGTGAGATCGAAGGCATCATATTTTAGTATCTCAATGCCGTTAATAAGGGAGAATATGAGGAGGTTCTGGGCTGTCCCGGTTCTTGCTTTTCTGGTGTACTTTCTTTCTGGAGTCTTCCCCATTCTCATGGCCTATAAAGACCTGGCTTCTTTGGCATACTATATCGAGATGTCTCTCCATAACATGCAGCCCTTCTTTATGGGAGCCCACCTTCTGGTACCGGTGATCACAGCGGTGCTTCTCTATCGTTATTTGCAGAATGTGAGCTCCGTAGCGGTGATGCACTCAATGCCTTTTACCAGGTCAAAACTGTTCAACAGCGGCTTTGTGTCAGGCCTGATACTGATCACAGTCCCGATCCTTTTGAACGGAATTATCCTGTTACTGCTGAGCAAACCTACCTATCGTCAATGGGGTTATGCTGAAAATCTCACTATTTCGACAGTTAACGTATTTTCGACCGGGGAAATTCTGAACTGGATTGGGACGTCGGTTTTGATAGTCTTAGTGCTGTTCAGCGTTGCGGTCTTTACCGGAATCGTGACGGGTAACAATCTGATGCACCTGCTTACTTCTTACTTCTTTATTTTCCTCATACCATTGCTCTACGCCGTGTTTAACTTCTATTTTCAGGAGTTCCTTTACGGCTTTGATCTTTCAGGCAATTGGATGGAAATCTGTCTGTCAATATCACCATATACCGGTGTGTTACAGGGCGGCGGCTATTTCGGCACAATAGAGGTGCTCTACTATATCGGAACAATACTGATAATGCTTGTGGTCTCTGCTATTCTTTATAATAAAAGAAAGCTGGAACGGGCATCGGATTCACTCACCTTCGGCTTTATGAAGCCTATCCTGTGTTACATCATAGCCTTTTTGGGAATGACCATGCTGGGCTTCTACTTTCAAGTGCTGGGAGAAGAGAAGCTGTACATGTACGCAGGTTTTGCAGCAGGTACGGTGATCTTCTTTATCATAGGTCAGATGATCGTCACTAAATCCGCCCGCATCTTTAATAGGGAAGGGCTAAGGTACTTCCTGGTCTATGTACTGGTTGCAGTACTATTCCTCGTGGGGCTCAATGCAGACATCACCGGATTTGAGAAGAGGGTTCCCGATCCGCAGAAAATAAACAGTGCAGGTTTTGAAGCATATTTCAATTCAGTCATGTGGAGAAGCGGGAACAGCCGCGGGGAAGCATTGCTGACTACTCCTGAGAACCTGGAGGCCCTGACAGAATTTCATCGGAGCATCCTCGACAACAGAGAGAGGTTTGAGCAGGCACAAGGGAATCAATTTACATCCAGCTTACAATTGGAATACGACATGAAGGGGCTGCTGGATATGAACCGTCGTTACATTATAGACTATGGGTTCTGGGCGGAGAGCCCGGAAATGAAGCGGATCTTTGAATCTGCCGAATACAAATCTAAAAACTCTTTATACAGCGTAAAAGCAGATACTTATACACGTGCATACTTATATTCCGAAATCAGTTCTGACAGAGATATGGAAATCAGAGATGCAAGATTAGTGGAAGAGTTAGTTTCCTGTATGGAGAAAGATTTCCGTGCGATGAGCTACGAAGATCAGGTAAGCCTGCGTCCAAGCTATGTTAGCATCGAGATACAATACACCTACACGGAAGAGGGGATTCTGGGAGGAAGCGGAAATACCGGACACATGAGTTTCCAGGTACCACTAAGTGGGGAGAACACGATAAACTGGCTGAAAGCCCAGGGCTATGACTTCCATCTCACCGCGGATATGGTTGAGAAAATCGACATCTACGCTCCGAGATCGGAGGATGATCGTTACCCTGAAAGCGTGGCGGTACAAGGGACCAAGGACATGGATTACAGGGGGAGCCTTCCGATGATGCAGATCGAAGATAAAGTAAAGATTGAAAAGATCCTGCAGAATTACCAGACATCGAGTATCGATTACAACAACAGTTACGAGATCAGGATTCAATATAAACCCATAATGAACAGCTCGGATGCAACAGAATACGACACAAGAAGCGATTACTACATCCATGGTTACTTGAACCAGGGGCTGGACTTTCTGAACTAAAGAGTCAAAAGGGTCTATAAAAAATAGATGCAGTGGGGTGGGTAGCCTCACTGCATCAGCATTTAACTACTCCGGATCTTCTTCGTCGAAATCATCTTCTGAGAGGATAGGTATCGGTACAATGATGTTTTTGGCATCTTCAAGGGTGTCTTCGGGAACGTAAAGGTCAATGGGGTAACTATGGCTGCTGCCCATAATGATCTCCATGGCGTTGCTGGCTCCTTTGTATCTTTTTATGACCGGGATACCCTCGCCACGGAGCTTCGATTCCAGAATGTCCGCTTCCAGGGAACTCATCACAGTAGTCAGGTACACGCCGTTGCGCCAGTCTTTGCCTTCTTTATTTTCAAACATGGTCCACCTCCTGTGGTGACTTAGTCAGTTTTAGTATAGCATATGGGTAAAAGGAATGTTATAATTATTGAGTACGAAGATGATTTTAATTAATTGATTGACATTGAGGGAGGAGCAGCTGTGCCCGTACTAGAAAATCCGGTAAGCACCCGATTGGAAATCCTGATGACACTATATAAACTATCTGATAAACAGGCAGGAAGGAGCATTAAATTTGATTCTGCCCAGATAAACGGCGGTTATTACAG
>DCUA01000178.1 GCA_002329675.1 Firmicutes bacterium UBA1426
CTGCCTGGTCACATGAGGGTGGCTGCTGATTTCGGTTGATAACCACCCAGTCATTTCGGACATAACCACCCACTAAGGTTAGTCGGTATCGACTGGCTTTTTGTAAAAGTAATTTATTTTCTCATACTGTCACCTTTAAGCTCGATTCTGTGTGATGATTTTGCCAGCCTGTCTAGCACAGCATCTGCCACAGTCGTATTTTTAGCAAGTATGTCGTACCAGCTGCTTACTGGTAGCTGGCTTGATATTATAGTTGATTTGCGTCCATGTCTGTCTTCAATGAGTTCCATAAAGTCAAGTAATTGCTGACCATCGAGTACTTTCATTCCAAAGTCGTCAATGATGAGGAGGTCAACCTCGGCCATCTTGTCAAAGAACTTGGCTGCCTTTGATTCGATTCTGGCCATTTGCATTAATTCAAGCAGTTTCTGCATATTCAGATATCTTACTTTATAGCCTGCCAGGCAGGCTTGATGCCCCAGGGCAGTTACAATGAAGCTCTTGCCGACTCCGGCAGGTCCGGTGACGAGAACAGAAGCTCCCTGTTTGATGTATTCGCATGTGGCCAGCTGCAGGATGTGCCCTTGTTCCCTTCCAGCAGCGGCATTGAAAGTGATTTCTTCAATCGAAGCATCATAGCGGAACTTCGCTTGGGCAATAAGACGTGCCGTCTTGTTTGCTGATCTTTGGTCCTGTTCTGCTTGCAGAAGCATAGTCAGACCGTCTTGCAGATTGATTTCCTGCTGCTTCCTCGTTTCCTGAAGCAGCATCCAGCTTTGAGCCATTCCGCTCAAGTGCAGATCTTTAAGGTCTTGGTAGATTTGGTCGTTCATTTTACATTATTTAGTGGGTTATTGGTAATATTCCCTACCGCGTATGTTCCCATGCGTTTCAGGGAAAAGGGTTTGTTCTTCCGTTTTTATTCCGGCGCACTTGCTTTCGATCAAGCCTTTTATAAAAGAGTACTGGCAGCGGTTGAACTCCATGGCAGCATGGCAGGCTTTTTCAAAGAGTTCGAAGTCAGTAGTTTTTTGTAGATGGAACAGACCATCACAGGATTTGTATAGTGTTTCAGGAACTGTAGATGGGTTTCTGCTGAAAACACCCCTGATGACTGCTTCAAAGAGAGGCGATATCACAGAAGCACGGCGGATATATTTGTCCGGGGATAAATCAATGTAATCACTATAGTACGAGGGCATATGTGCCGGTTCGGTAACATAGTAATTTGCTTTATGGCTGCGGACATGAGCCGCGATCCTTTCACCTTTCGGACTGTAGATCAAAACCATAGTCCTTGTGTATACAACTTTAACTTTTGTCCCTATAAAGCGGTATGGAACGGAGTAATATACGCGGTCTCTTCCAAGATACACGTGGCTGCTGGGGTATACTGTCAGTTCTGTTCTGTATTTGATTTCAAAGTCGTGCTCGGGAAGTGGTTTGAGATTGGGTTTGTCTACAGCGAGATAGCGTTCTTCACGTGTGAATGGAAGGCGTTGTATCCTCTTCTGGTTATGCAGTTTCATCTTTTCAGAGATAGCCATATTCAGTGCTTCTATAGAAAAGAATGTCTCGTTGCGTAATGGAGCATATACACGCCTATAAGTAAGTTTAACCTGGTCTTCGACCAGAGGCTTGTCTTTGGGCTTGCCTGGTCTTGCAGGTATTGTGACACAGCCATAATGATTGGCAAAGTCTTCCATGATGGTGTTTAACTCGGGCATGTATTTGTCAGCCTTTATTACAGAGGATTTCAGGTTGTCTGTTACTATTATCTTCGGAACCCCTCCGAATGACCTCAAACAACAGGAAAAAGCATAGAGAAAGTCTTCCACTTTCTGAGTACGCACAGCCATCGCAAAACCGTAGTCAGATGCAGGTAAACAGGCCACGAAGACTTGACAACGAATTTCCTCTCCAGTGTCCATATCTATGTACGACATGGTGTCTCCTGCAAAGTCGATATATATTTCATTCCCGCCTTCTCTGAAGTTGGCTTTAGGGAAAGAGACGTTGGTTGCGCTCGCCAGGCGGAACTGGTTTACATGATAGCAGAATTGGGTATACCCATATCCGTCCGGATGTTCCATTCGGTATTCTTCCCATAGAAGATACATCGTCATATGCTTGCGTTCAAGTTCTTCGTCGATGTGCTCTAGTTTTTCCCTCAATTGGTCGAATCGCGGATCCGAATAGGCCGGATTCCCTCCGCTGAGACGATGCTCCAATTCAGGCTCATCCATCTTAAGAAGCTCTTCAAGGGTCCTGTTGTCAGCATCCGCAGCATTGACATAATTGTTTACCGTACCTTTGTACAGCCCCAATAATTTACCGATTTTACGATTGGACACCCCGTCCTTGTGTAATTGCAATACCTGTTTGATCTTGCTCATTTCTTTTCGTTTACCTGCCATGGTTTCCTCAATTTTAAGATTGAGGTGCAAAGATACCGTAACCGTGGGTGGTTATACTCCGAAAAGAATTGATAAACAGGTTTTTGAATGTTAAAAGTGGGTGGCTATGCTCCGAAATCGATGCTCGCACACGCATTTTTTATCCCATTTTTTCAGACTGGGTGGCTATGCTCCGAAATATACGCGCCGGCCCAGCATTTTTGCCCTGTTTTTATCCTTTTAGTACTTCTTTTTGGGTAGTATTTCTCCGAAATAATTGGCTGTTTTCTGGGTGGTCATGCGCCGAATTCACCAGGTGGCTTAATTGTTCAATAAAAT
>DCUA01000070.1 GCA_002329675.1 Firmicutes bacterium UBA1426
TTGGTATTTGCCGCAGCGATCGGAAAAACAACCCAGCTGCCCGCCTTCCGAGTACAGCACAGTGACCTGGCAACGGTTATCGCAGTCTTTACAATGGAAGCTGCGGCTCTCTATTTTTTCATCTCCGGTGCGGAATCCGCGAAATGCGGTATCACATCCTGTCTGCTCGACTTTTTCTTTTGCCAATATAGCCGCTCCGAAGGCCCCCATCACTTTGTGGTATTCCGGAACAATGACAGGCGTGCCCAAGGTTTCCTCGAAAGCTCTGCGAATTCCTTCGTTGGCCGCCACCCCTCCCTGAAAACAGATTTTCGACTGAAGGGACTTGCCTTTGGCTACGTTGGATAAGTAGTTACGAACCAGAGCTTTTGACATTCCCGCAATGATATCTTCCATCTTACATCCAAGCTGCTGCTTATGTATGATGTCCGATTCAGCGAACACCGCACATCTGCCGGCTATGCTTACGGGGCTCTCCGCCATTGCGGCCATCGCCCCCAGGTCTTCCACGGAAAGGCCCAGCCGCTCCGCCTGGCGATCCAGAAAGGACCCGGTTCCTGCAGCGCAGACTGTATTCATTGCGAAATCTGATATCACTCCGTCTCTGAGCAGTATGATTTTGGAGTCCTGCCCGCCGATCTCCAGTACGGTACGGATCTCCGGGTCCAGGGTGGCGGCAGCTACGGCGTGAGTGGTGATCTCGTTTTTCACCACATCACCGCCGGCGATTGCCGAAGCCAGCGCCCGACCGCTTCCGGTGGTTCCCACACCGCAGATATCTTCGTCCCGGAAGCGGCCGGATAGCTGCCGCAACCCGTCCTTCACCGCGTCGATAGGCGCCCCTTTGGTTTTCAGATAGAGTTGATCCACAATGATCTGATCATCATCCATTACTACAAAATCAGTGCTTACAGACCCCACATCTATTCCCAGATAGTACATCATTCATTTCTCTCTTTCTATACAGCATATCAACAAAGGCTTCTATTCGGGTCAAATATCCCGCTTCCCCGCCCATCTCGTCAAAAACGATAGTAAGCACCGGCAGCCCCTCATCCTTTGCCAATCCGTCAAAGACGGACTTTGCAACGATTTCAGGCATGCAGCCTACCGGAAACATCTGAATAATGCCGTCAAAACCTTCCTTTTTCCAACGAAGAGCCTCGTTGACTGTCTCCTTCGCGTACCCGCCGATACGATGAGGCATGAGAGGATTTTTCTTTGCTTCTGACAGCATTCCTCCAAAGGGGTTCAAAATCGTGTTCCTTATCCACCAACCGATACTGATGCTCTTTTCGAAGGACACTCCGAGATCCATAAGGATGTCTTCCACATGGTGGTTTCCGAAGGCATCGATTTGGGTGTAGATCTCCCCTGTCACAAGAAATCGCAACGGATCTCTCTCTTTGTCACGATCCAGCTCCTCTAACTCTCTTCTGCTCTCCCGTATTATCTCCAAAGCATTGGAAATATCCGACGCCTTCTCCAGACCTCTTCGACAATTTCTTAAGATCGACTTTGAAGCACCCCTTCTACAATCATAGGGGCTTAGCATTCGGACCTCTGCCTCCAGCTTCTCGAAGTTTTTAATGATGGAATAAGTCTCTGACAATGCGGACAGAATCTGCCTTTTCCTGCAGGGGGAACCTTCCACTACCTGGCCCAGCCGATGCAGGAGTTCTTTTGAGCCTACCGCCGAAAGAGCATCTAATAATATCCATCGATAGTCGCAGCCTTGCTTACGCAAGACAACCGCAAGCAGTTCTCCGTACTCTCCCAACCTGCAAGGTCCCATGGTTGCCGGCATCACTACCGTATCCGCCCCCTGCTCCCAGGCAGAAAGCAAATTATCAATCATGATCTTAAAGGGCAGACAGATGTCCTCCGGAGCCTTGGCTGACCCTCGTTCAAGCCCTTCCGTACTATTGGGAGCGGGAATGACGATATCGATCCCTATCTCCTGAAAGAGTAATCGTCCATAGATGTGACTGTCCCCTATCCTAGGAAAGGTGAGCTTCATGATATCTTCTCCTCTCCAACAGCTCGGAAAACGCCTCCAGCCGCGTATCGATCCCGGCTTCTGCTGTATGCTCATCTATCTTTAATACCAGCATGGGGAAATCATCTATCCTGCTTTTTATCATCTCAATGATCACGGAATCCGTACCGCAGCAAAAGGAAGAAACATAGAGGATCCCATCAATAGATCCACTCTCCAGCAGCGCTCCGGCTTTGCCGAAATTCTCTCTGTAAAACATCCAATAGGGCGCTTTCATCAACCCTGTCAATTGCATGCTGAAATCCTTTTCTAGCGGATCCTCTCCGGTTACGACCTCTATTCCCAGACGTTTTAGTTTGTTTATCAAGTTGCGGTTTGCAAAGGAGTCGGAAATGTTATATGGATGACCAAGCAATGCCACGCGGCTTCCCTTGCGTTCCCCGGGTTTTTTCGTCTCCTCGCTCTCCCCCATCCCTGCAGCACCCGCAAAGTCCGCCTCCGCACGGTACACGGCCTTTCGAATATTCATGGCAGCTTCTGCTGCACGGAATGCTCTTATTAAGTTCTCTTTGGGAACTTCTAACTGCTTTCCCTGCTTAACGACTGTCTTCTCTAGCTTTGCTCTGTCGTTCAGATACAAGGGATCCGAAAATATAAACCTTCCTTGGGAATTTCCCTTTCCCACCAGTTCCGGCAACCCGGAGAATTTGGGGCAAATAGAATCTCCAAACTCGCATTTCATGAGCCTGGGAACAACAACCTTGTCACATTCCTCCTCTAGCTTAGATACATGACCCTGAAACAATTTCATGGGTAAACAGGCCTCATCCACACAGTTCTTGATTCCCCTCTCGAGAATGTCTTGATTGGAAGGCCCTGAATAGACCACATCCACTTCTAAATTGTTAAAAAACGTTCTGATAATTGGTTCATATCGCTGAAAAAGCAAAGCTTCCGGAATTCCGATCCTCATTGATCCCCCTGAATATAAAGTTAATTCTTCTTATACTACAAAATAACGGCTGCCCGTATAAAACGAGCTGCCGTTATTTATTGTTACCATTTTATTGCGTTCTATTACAGGAATCAAGGAAGAACCTGGTACATTGATTCTGCGTCTTCCTTTGTCACGTGCTCCGGGACTGCTGTCACAAGAATTTTGATCTCCCGGGCAGCAAATCCGATCACAACGGTGTCTCCCGGAACGACTTCACTGCCGGGTTTTGCGACCTTGCCGTTGATTTGAATTCTGCCCTGCTCGCAAGCCTCCTTAGCCACGGTCCTGCGCTTTATAATTCTTGAATTCTTTAGAAATTTGTCGATCCTCATAGATTCCTCCTGATAGAGTCCCGGTTACCTTCCGGTAAATGAAAAAAGGCAGCAGCAGCTGCCTTTTAGTAGCCGTAAAATGTATTATTATCGTTATTTGTTAACAGCATCCTTCAATGCTTTGCCTGCCTTGAAAACAGGTGCTTTCGACGCAGCGATCTTGATCACTTCACCAGGTTTTCTCGGGTTTCTGCCTTGTCTGGCTTTTCTCTGTCTGGTTTCGAATGTTCCGAAGCCAATGAGCTGTACCTTATCACCCTTTACAAGAGTCTCTTCTACAGCACTAACAAATGCATTTACTGCAAGCTCAGCATCCTTCTTGGTAAAGCCGGTTTTCTCTGCTACGCGGGCAACTAATTCTGCTTTGTTCACGAATCTTACCTCCTTAAATGAATTATAAAAATAAATTCTATCTCTTCATTTTACTTCACGGGGTATTCATTTTTAGCGCTCCCGCTTTTTTGCTTCCTCCCAGAGCTTGTTCATCTCCGAGAGAGTCATCGATTCCATACGACGGCCTTCCGCACGGGCTGCCTCTTCAATGAAGCTAAACCTCTTGATAAATCTTTGTGAAGTAAAATTCAAAGCGTCTTCAGGATCGACTTCCAGGAATCTGGCAACGTTAACCACTGCGAAAAGCAGATCCCCCAACTCGTCGCGCATCCCCTCAAAGTCTCCATTACGGTAAGCTTCCTTGAGCTCTACCGTTTCCTCTACCACCTTTTCAAAAGCAGGATCGACATTGTCCCAATCGAATCCTACCCCTGCGGCCTTTGACTGAACCTTCATGCTCTTGCGCAATGCGGGCAGTGATTTGGGAATCTCCCTCATGGATTCCGTCAAAGTTCCTTGCTTCTCTTTCTTTTTCATATTTTCCCATTTTTCAAGGGCTGTGTCAATACTTTCAGCTCTAATATTTGAAAAAACATGGGGGTGGCGGCGTATCATTTTCTCGCATTCCCGGTTAGCGATACTTTTTAAGTCAAATTTCCCCTCCGATTGTCCAAGATCTCCATGAAAAACAACCTGGAGCAATACATCACCCAGTTCTTCTTCCAGATTGTCCCAATCCTGGTTGTCGATAGCCTCTGTTACCTCATAAGCCTCTTCGATCAAACAGACCTTAAGGCTCTCATATGTCTGCTCTTTATCCCACGGGCAGCCTTCTTCGCTTCTCAGCAGGGCAATAATTTTTCTCAGGCGATCTACTGCCTCTGCAGCCGTATTGCCTTCTTTATATAATTCCTCATACATTACTTTTTAAACCTCGAAAAGATCCTTATCAGCTTATCTCCTTTGGGCAGGAGCTTAAGTTCCTCACTGGTAATAGCTCTTGTTGCAACGAGCATAAACACGTAAACCACTGCTCCTGTCAGAATAGCCAGACCAGTAGCGAGTGCGTTTGCCATATTGATGCTCTCAATAATATTCCCAAATAAGACGTTTAGAAAACGATGGATTACAAAAACTACAGCACTCATAACCAAACCGGAGACAGCAGGTTTGACAATTGTAAGCCGGAAATCAAACCTGGCTCCTGTGTACTTTCTCACTGCCATCAAATTCAATACCGACGCAACTATATAGGCGCATACTGTGCCGATGGCAGCTCCCCGTATATTTACAGTGGGGATGGCTGTCAGGTAATGGGTGAGAATTACCTTGACCACAGCGCCGATGGCCAGGTTCCTGACAGGGATCAGTTGCTTTCCCATCCCCTGCAGGACTCCCGTCAGAATCTGCACCGTGGCTAGAAAGATTACACCGAAGGACAGGATAAACAAACTGGGTGCCGCACTTATTGCGCTTGCCTTCTGTGCAGGATACAAGAGCAACATGATGGGTTCAGCTAATGTCATCAGACCCAGAGCACAGGGCAATCCTAAAATCAGCGAAGTCCGAAGTCCCAGCTCCACATTGTATCGCAGGAAATCTATTTCCCTGCGCTTATAGGCTGCAGCGATAGCCGGAACAAGGCTCATAGCAATCGCCTGTGTCAAAACCTGCGGAAAGTTGATCAGGGGTCCGGCCATTCCAGTCAGCTGACCATAGAGGTCATTGGCCGCTTCCGGAGTAAACCCGCTGATGGTCAATCGATTGATGACGATGGCCACATCAATGGTGTTCATGATGGGCATGATTGCAGCTCCGATGGTTATGGGCACAGCAATGACCAGTATCTGAAGCAATATACTGCTGCTTCGTTCACCGGATTCCCCCTGGGGCCTGGAAATCGCTTTGAAAACACTTCTCCTGTAGAACAGAAACATGCCGCATACAGCGATAAGACCCGCCACAGAACCCGCAGTGGCACCAAAGGAGGCCCCTGCAGCTGCGTACTCCAAACCCTGATCCACGAGAAGAACAGCCAGCGTCAGGCCGATGGTTACTCGAAAGAGCTGCTCAATGATCTGGGATATGGCTGTGGGCTTCATATTCTGCATGCCTTGAAAGAATCCCCGGAAGGATGCCATGATCGGAACAAAAAACAAAGCCGGTGCAATGGACATCATAGCCATTTTTGCCCCGGGATTACCGAGATTACTTACTATGGTTTCGGCGCCGAAGAAAAGCACCGCTGACGAACTGATACCAATTGTAAAAAGAAGTGCAAAAGATATGCGGAAGACGCGATATGCCTCATATGGATGACCAAGGGCATTGCGTTCCGCTACCATCTTTGAGATGGCCACAGGGACACCGGCCGTAGACAGGGTCAGCAACAATACGTAGACCGGATAGGCTGTCTGATAATATCCCATCCCCGTATCGCCGATAATATTCGCTAAGGGTATGCGAAAAACCGCACCCATTATTTTGATGATGAGCCCGGCGACGCCCAGCACTACAGCTCCCTGCAAAAAGGTTTTTCCTGCCATTATTTCAAAGCCTCGATAATTCTCCGGATAGAACGCTCCGTCTCAAAGCGAACCTTTTCCATGTCTATTGTAGGGAAATTACCATCCCTGTAAAGTACGTTCCCGTCCACCATGGTAAGGATCACATCGCTCCCGGAGGCGGAATATACAAGGTTGTTTGCCAGGTCATGAGCCGGATACATGTAAGGTCCTGAAACGTCCAAAACGATCAGGTCGGCTTTCATGCCTTCCTTCAGCAGTCCCGCATCCTCTCTCCCCTGCCCCAGGGCTCCTGCCCGGGTACCGGCATAAAGAGTCTGCCTGGGAGTTGTCAGCCTGGGATCTCTGAATTTTTCTTTATGGACCAAACCGAAGAACTTCATTTCTTCAATGAAGTTCAGACTGTTGTTACTGGCAACGCTGTCAGTACCGATGGCTACATTGATCCCTTCTTCCAGCAGCCTGGGAACGTTGCAGACACCGCTGGCAAGCTTCAGGTTGCTGATGGGATTGCTGGCCACTGTGACCCCTTTATCTTTAAGGATATGAAAATCATCACCTTCGATGTACACGCAATGAGCTGCAGTGGTCTTGCTGTCCAGAAGACCCAGGTCATTGAAGTATTCTGCGGGAGTTTTCCCCTGATGCCTCTCCTTGCACCCCTCATGCTCATCTCTGGTTTCTGAAAGGTGGATGTGCATCCGCGTTCCAAGTTCTTTTGTGAACTCTGCCAGTTGGGCAACAATCTTCGGATTGGAGGTATATTCTGCGTGAAGGCTCATGTCAATACGGATCCTGCCTTCCCCGCTTTCATTATATTGCTCATATAGGTCTTTTGATTCCTGATAAGCCGGAAGTTCTTTGAGATCCTGGTCGGTAAAGCAGGTGATCCCTCTGCCGATATTGGCCTTTGCACCGCTTTCTAAGAAAGCTTCCGCCATCGAGTCACAGAAGTAGTACATGTCCGTGGTGGATACGATCCCAAAACGGAGCGATTCCGCAATCCCCAGGAGTGTAGCATAGTAAACATCGTTCCCCGTCAAATGTGCCTCAAAGGGAAAGATGCGCTTGTTGAGCCAATCCTGCAAAGACAGACTCTCTCCGTAACCTCTCATCAGTGTCATGGGCGTGTGNNCCGGCATGTGGTCGCCCATATATGCGATCCGGTCACCCCTGGTACCAACATATCCGGCCTTCTGTATATTGAAGTCCTCATCTAAAATGGTAATGTTCTTAAAAAGCATGGGAACCACCTCCGTACAGCATAGTATAGCATACGCGAATGTAATTGTAAAAGTGGTCTGACAGGAGAAATGACATAGAATGACCGCCTGAACTGTCCGATCCAGGCGGTCTGATTTTAGACTGACCATATTAAATATCCATCTCATTAATTGTCCATCTGTTTAGCCAGAAAATGCGCTGCTATCTCCGCAGTTTTGAGTTCCATCTCTCCGAGCTTGTGATCCTGATCTCTGCTGAAGAAGATGACGGAGCCGATAGGGTCACCCTGAGATATGATCGGCACGATGACCTGAGACTTGTAATCGCGGTTTTCACTGTCTTCGTTGGTTATCGGTTGCACCGACTCAGCATCAGATATGATCTTTACACTCTTGCTCTGTATGATCTTCTCTACCTCCGGACTGATCCTTTTATCCAAATATTCTTTTTTAGAGCCTCCCGACACGGCCACGATCTGATCTGTATCCGTAACGATGGCTGAATCGCCTAAAATGCTGTGGGCAGACTCTATGAACTCTCCGGCAAACTCGTTCAACTCACTTATGGGTGAATACTTCTTAAGAATAACTCCGCCCTCTCTATCCGTGTAGATTTCCAAGGGATCGCCTTCTCTGATCCGCATGGTGCGCCTAATTTCCTTGGGTATGACCACACGTCCCAAATCATCAATTCTTCTTACGATTCCTGTCGCCTTCATATCTGCACTCTTCCTCTCTTGTTTTCTAAATTACATACGCTCTGTTGACATTATTATTTTCCAATAGCGGTGGAATATGCACAGCACCATTTTAAATTATTTAATTGGCATGCCCTCGACATTAGTAAGCTGTTTTCACAGANNGGCATTTCAACAGCTTCAAGTGAATTTCAGCGGCCAATATAGTTCACCTACTCAAATCAGTATCGAACAAAGAACTATTGATGAATCTTGATAATGTGGAGGAATCAAAATTATGAGCAAAATATGGAGTTGTGTGTGGATCAAAAGTTGTAAAACAATCATTTCTGTGCAAAAAGTTAAGTTATGTGTGGAATCTCTAGGTTATCCCCCGTATGATCCACACACAACTCAGTTTTTTGCTCACCTGGGGGTGCAGACATTTTCTTGGACTGGCTAATAACCAGCAAGTCTGCCCCTGCCACGCTAAATACAAAAGGCCGCTCATCGCGGCCTTTTTATTGTTTTTATTAACCCTGTTCTCTCATATATTCCACGCCATATTGCTCACGCAGTTCTTTTATCCTGGCAGTGTATGCTTCCCTGATAGCCACATCATTGAGAAAGGCTATTATATTATCCTTTTCATCGGCAAAGGTNNATCGCTTATTTCGCCGGGCTTCAGCGCAAAGGCGGCTTCTTCAAACTCGGGAACCATGGCACCTCTTCCAAAGGTTCCAAGGGCACCTCCCTGAGCAGCGCTGCCGTCAATGCTGTATTCCTTCGCCAGTTCAGCAAAATCCTCGCCGTCTTTTAATTTCTCGAGGATCTCCTTAGCTAGTTTTTCTTCCTTCACAAGGATATGACTGGCGGTCACTTCGTCTATGACAAACTGGTCCGGATTCTCATCAAAATACGCTTTCGCGTCCTCTTCTGTCACCTCTTCGATCCCGGCAGTAAGGTCATTGAAAAATGCCATGCTGTAATACTGATCGATGTAAAACTCCTTCAGATATTCATCGGATATGTTGTTCTCCTTCATGTAGGCGGAGGCCTGTTCCTGCTCGCCCACTTTGGTCACGAATTCGTCTGCAGCCGTTTCGTAGTCCTCAGGCAACGCTTCCGGATCATCCGCGTATTCCTGCTTTATGATGACCAGTGAGATATAGTCTTCCAAAACCAGAGACTTGACGTATTGCAGATCTTCAGCCGAAGCTGCACTCAGATCGATTCCCTGTAAGTAGGAATATAAATAAGTGTATTGGTTCAACTGGTTCTCCGTGATTATAGTATCGCCTACTTTTGCCACAGGATCGTCTCCCGACGGCTCATCTTTCTCAGCGCAAGCAACCAGAGTAAAAATCATAATGGCAGCAAGCAAGAGGGTTAGGATCTTTTTTCCATTCATTTGTGTCCCTTCTCCTTCATTTTTCTAGGTGATTAACGTTTCGATTATACGCTATTTCACGAGCTTTGTCAAAAGCCTGGTAGCTTCGACAAGCCAATCCTTGCTCTGTGGGTTTAACTTAATATACGGCTGCTTTCCTGCATGGACCAACAGATTCATACCGTACTCCGAGACAACGTCGGCAATCTTCTGGGGGCTAAGCCCTGACATATTGTAAAATTCAAAGATCAGCTTCTTCTGTTCTCTTCTGACTCTGGAAACACCGCTCTTCTCTGCCAAAGCCTTGATATGGGCAATTTCGATGAGATTGAGGGTTTCCTTTGGAATCTCTCCAAACCGGTCTAACAGTTCATCGATGACTTCACTCCTGTCTCCTTCGTCACGAATGGATGCAATTTTCTTGTACATTTGGAGTTTGACCAGTTCATCGGAGATATAATCACCGGGTATATGGGCTTCCACAGGAAGTTCGATGCTGATCTCCACGTCGTCCTTTGCCTGCACTTGTCCGCCGGACAGTTCCTTCACCGCATCCTCTACCAACTTGCAATACAGCTCGTAACCAATGGTCAGCATGTGGCCGTGCTGCTCTGTTCCAAGCAGGTTTCCGGTGCCCCGAATCTCCAGGTCCCGCATGGCAATGTGAAAGCCTGCTCCAAATTCCGTGAATTCTCGGATGGATCGCAAACGTTTCTCCGCCTGTTCCGACAACACCTTGTTCCTCTGATACATGAGATAAGCGTAAGCCATGCGATTGGAACGTCCTACTCTGCCCCGAAGCTGATAAAGCTGTGCCAGACCCAATCGGTCTGCATCCAGAATGATTATCGTGTTTACATTAGGAATGTCGATTCCGGATTCAATGATCGTGGTAGCTACCAAGACGTTGAATTCATTGTTGACAAACTGCAGCATAATGTTCTCGAGCTGCTTTTCATCCATCTGCCCATGCGCGGCGGCGACCGATGCCTGAGGTACCAGATCCCGGATGTGGGCAGCAATTTTCTGGATGCCTCTGACCCTGTTAAAGACTACATAGACCTGACCGCCCCGGTCAAGCTCCCGTTCAATGGCCTCCTTCAGCACGCCATCCTCCTGCTCCATGACATAGGTCTGGACGGGATAGCGCTCCTCGGGGGGTTCTTCGATCAGGCTCATATCCCGGATCCCGATGAGGGACATGTGGAGGGTCCTTGGTATGGGAGTGGCGGAAAGGGTGAGAACGTCTACATTTTTTCGAAGCAGTTTGATTGCTTCCTTATGCTGGACACCAAAACGCTGCTCCTCATCTATGACCAAAAGCCCAAGGTCCTTAAAAGCAACATCCTTTGACAGAAGCCGATGGGTGCCGATCAGCACATCGATTTCCCCTTTTTTTACCTTCCTCAGGATCTCAGATTGCTGCGCCTCTGTTCGGAAGCGGGAAAGAACATCAATCTTAAAGGGAAATGCTTCAAACCGCTCCTTAAAAGTATAGTAATGCTGGTTTGCTAAAAGTGTGGTGGGAACCAGAAAAGCCGCCTGTTTTCCGTCTGCTACGCATTTGAACACAGCCCGGGCAGCCACTTCTGTTTTTCCGTAACCCACATCCCCGCAGAGCAAGCGGTCCATAGGCACGGGTTTTTCCATATCTTTTTTGATTTCCCGAATGGAACGCAGCTGATCCGGCGTTTCCTCATAAGGGAAGAGGTCTTCAAATTCACGCTGCCACAGATTATCGCCGGAAAAGGCATAGCCCTCCTCCATCTGCCTCGCTGCCGAAAGGGCCAGCAGATCTTTAGCCAGCTCCTGTACAGCCTGTTTTGCACGGAGTTTGGTTTTTTTCCACTCTCCTCCGGCAAGCTTATTGATCTTTGGAGTAGCATCCTCAGCGCCAACATACTTCTGGACGATATCCATTTGCTCCACCGGCACGTAGAGCAGATCTTCGCCGGCATATTTGATTTTCAGATAGTCCTTTTTAACATCCTGTATATCCAGCTGGGTTATGCCCAGAAACTTTCCGATTCCGTGATTCTCATGAACCACATAATCGCCCTTGCGGATATCGGAAAAAGCTTTGATCCCCCGATGCTCCCCGGCTTCCTTTCTGGCCTTTTTCTGCTTTACCGTCACAAAGATATCCTTGTCGCAGAGTATGACCAGTTTCTCCTCCGGAAACTCCATCCCTCCGGATAGCAGACCTTCGTGAACTTTCACCTGGTTTTCAAGGCCGCATCGGAGAGCAAAATTTTTCATGTTTTCTGCCCTGTCCTCAGTGGAGCAGAAAATGTGGATTTCATATTTTAATTTTCCATAGCGAAGAAGTTCGGTCTCCAGAAAGTCCATCCTTCCGTTAAAGACCGTCGCCTGTTTGGAAACAACCGGAACCACAGCTTTAAGCGAATCGATTCCCCGAAGCTGCTTTTGAAAGGGCGTGAAGACGTAAGCAGCTCTTCCCTGGTAGATGCCCATGAATTCCGAAAGCCCGGAAAAGGATTTATAATCATCCGGAACGATTTCTCCCCGCTCCAGAAGCTCTTTGAAATCTTCCTGGTATTCCTTTTCCGCCAGTTCCAGCACTTCTGCCACCCGATCAGGATCGTCAACAATGGCTTGACCACCATCCTGCAGATAATCCCAGAGAAACCCCGTTTCCTCATAAAGGTAGTGAATGTGGTTCTCCAGAAGCTGAAGGTTGGTAAATGTCTCAAGACTCTCAACAATATGTCCCTGCCGGTCCAAAAGCCTCTCACGCTTTTCTCCCGGCAGCTTTCTGGAAAAAGCCTGATACGCCTCC
>DCUA01000233.1:0-1622 GCA_002329675.1 Firmicutes bacterium UBA1426
AATTTGCCCTGAAAGGGCCATTTTACAGCTTTTGATTCACACACAACTCCATATTTTGCTCAAAATTTTGATCCCGGATCAAGACACAAAAGGTCTTGGCTCCTCTTGCTATACCTGCCATATGTCATGACGTGAGGGCCAAATCGCCTTAACTCACATATAATGATATGTCTGTTTATAAGAAGTTTTCAAATAGTAGGTTCTATGGTTTTCAGACCATAGAGAAAACTGGAGGTAATAATAAATGGCAAAGTGTTATACGGGAGGTCAAGCCACAAGGAATATCATGACACTATCCGGGCAGGGCCAGGTAGCTGCGTCACCGAACCTGGTAATCATACATTTAGGTGTAGAGACTACCGGATTTGACTTGACCACCATACAGGCGGAGAATGCGCGCATAATCGAGGCCGTAACACAGACCCTCAGAGCAATGGGTATTTCTGACATAAAGACCGTTCAATACTCTATCGATAAGAACTATATTTTCGAGAATGGAAGACAAATAGACAGAGGCTACACCATTCGCCACATATTGGAAATACGAACAAATCAAATCGATGATGTGGGTAGGATAGTTGATACAGCTGTGATGATGGGGGCTAACCGGGTCGAGTTCATTGCTTTTGATTTATCTGACCGCGGCTCATACTATCGACAGGCTCTGAACCTGGCATTGGAGGACGCCCAGAAGAAAGCCATATCGATTTCCAGGAGTCTGAGAATACAAGTAGATTTGATACCCATTCGCATTGTTGAGAACAGTGCGCTACCTATTCAGCCCCTCCTTTTTCAAAGAGAAGCAGCAGGCACACAGATATTACCGGGTACATTACTTATTGAGGCATCTATAACCGCGGAATTTTCATATTAACTTGCGTGACGGCACGGGGAGACTTTGGTGGCAAACAAAGCGTCCCCTTGCATCAAAGCTATCTTAAAGTTGCAGCAGAGGCAGAAGCTCCATGGGTTCATCGATGATGAAATCGGCTCCCTCCCGAATCAGGATGTCCCTTGAACGGTAACCCCATGTTACTCCCACGCAGGCCAGACCTGCATTTTTCGCTGTCTTCACATCCACATTGGAATCGCCGACAAAGATGGTTTTCTGTTTTTCAGATCCCAGCTGTCTTATGGCTTCATATACGTTGTCCGGCGCGGGTTTTCGGCGGCGCTGCGGGCTGTCGCCGATGGCAACATCGATATAGCCATGAAAATAGAGTCTGCAGGCCTCTTTTGTGGCCTCATCCATTTTATTTGAGACCACCCCCACACGTGCTCCCATATGTTTCAACTCCTGAAGCAAAGGCAAGATACCATCGTAAGGCCTTGTCTTATTGGCTATATTGGAATAATAAACATCCCGGAACAATTCCGTACACCGGTCGATCTCTGCTTCTTTTGTCCCCGGGGGAAGAGCCCGTTCAAGCAACAATCTGTAACCTTCTCCGATAAAGCCCCTGACATCTTCCATACTCCGCAACCCATAGCCTTCCTGTCCAAGAACAGCGTTCAGGCTGTCGGTCAGGTCCTCCAATGTATATAGGATTGTTCCGTCCAGATCAAAGATCACAGTATCAAATTTCATGCTTCCTCCAATTGATATGTATTAGGGTGGCAAA
>DCUA01000233.1:1676-5308 GCA_002329675.1 Firmicutes bacterium UBA1426
AGCGGGCGGCTCAGTGAGCCGCCCGTTGTTATTGTGTATATCAATATCTACTTTGCATATTCGATGGCCCTGGTCTCCCGGATGACGTTAACCTTGATTTGTCCGGGATATTCCAACTCGCTTTCGATCTTCTTGCTGATTTCCCGTGCGAGGAAAACGATCTCCTCGTCATTCATTTCCTCCGGCTTAGCCAGGATACGTATCTCTCTCCCTGCCTGGATGGCAAAGGATTTCTCTACTCCCGGTGTGGTATTGGCGATTTCCTCAAGAGTCTGCAGCCTCTTTATGTAGGACTCCAGGGTCTCTCTTCTGGCTCCGGGCCTTGCGGCTGACAGAGCATCCGCCGCCGTGATCAGCACAGCCTCAAAGCTCTTCGCTTCATAGTCGCCGTGGTGAGCAGCCATACCGTTGATAACCGCCTCCGATTCTTTGTATTTCCTCAGTACGTCGATGCCGATGTCCACGTGGGTGCCTTCCACCTCATGGTCAAGCGCTTTTCCGATATCGTGCAGCAATCCGGCGCGTTTGGCAAGTTTCACATCTAAACCTAATTCTCCAGCCATTAGTCCCGCAAGATGAGCTACCTCTATGGAATGTTTCAACACATTTTGTCCGTAGCTCGTCCTGTATTTCAATCTTCCCAGCAATTTTATCAATTCCGGATGGAGGTTATGGATCCCTACCTCAAAGGTAGCCTGCTCTCCTTCTTCTTTGATGATGTTGTTGACTTCTTTTTCAGCCTTCTCCACCATCTCTTCGATCCGTGCGGGGTGAATGCGCCCATCAACGATGAGCTTCTCAAGAGCGATTCTTGCAATTTCGCGTCTTACCGGATCAAAACCGGATAAGATAACTGCTTCCGGTGTATCATCAATGATCAGATCCACGCCGGTCAGCGTTTCTATCGCCCTGATGTTCCTACCTTCTCTACCGATGATCCGACCCTTCATGTCATCATTGGGGAGTGCAACTACTGAAACTGTGCTCTCGGCCACATGATCCGCTGCACATCTCTGGATGGCTCCGGTGATGATCTCTTTCGCTTTTTTGTCCGCTTCTTCTTTTGCCTTTGACTCAATGTCCTTGATCATGACAGAAGCTTCGTAGCGAATTTCTTTCTCCACATTGGAAAGCAATAACTGCTTTGCTTCTTCTACGGAGTATCCTGATATTCTCTCCAGCTCTTCGATCTGCTTTGTAATAAATGATTCCAGTTCCTGGGCTCTTTCCTGTAGACGCTGTTCCTTTTTGACAAGACCTTCTTCTCTCTTCTCTAAATTGTCCGTCTTCCTGTCGATCGCTTCTTCTTTCTGGATCAGACGCCTCTCCGCCTTGGAAATCTCCGCTCTTCTTTCCCTTACTTCACGCTCTACATCGCCACGGATCCGATGAGCTTCCTCTTTTGCTTCAATGGTTATTTCTTTCCTTATGGTTTCGGATCTATTTTCCGCATCTAAAATCAGATTTTTAGCCTTTTGTTCGGCACTGCCGATGGCTCTTTCTCCAACTGTCTTTCTGAATATATATCCAATCAAACACCCGAAGGCAAGGGCTACAATTGTGATAATGATTCTTATTAAGAGTTCGTCGATAGCAAAAACACCTCCTTCTCTGATAATGTATATTTTGTACAATCGCATTTAGATATTGATATAATTACACAATATATATTATAATTTAACAGGTCGCCCGATGTCAAGNNGAGGATGTGTCATTCATGCAGTATTTTAGGGATTTATTGAAGAATATTGATTTAGTGTTGCTGTTTTTGCCTCTTGTTTTTGCGGTAATCAGCGTTACTGTCATCGGAAGCACCGCATATGACGATGGTTTTGTCTTTACGCGCAGCATGAAAGTCCAACTGCTGGCCTATTGTCTCGGCATGGTGCTCTTATTGCTGGTCCTGTTTATAGATTATAAGATCCTGGACGGCCTCGGTAAGATCATATATGTCCTGTCTATCTTATTCCTGCTTACTGTATTCTTACCCGGCATCGGTCTGGAACAGTACGGTTCAAGAGGATGGCTGGATCTGGGACCTGTTAATCTGCAACCCGCTGAGGTAGTGAAAATCACCTTCATCATCTGTTATGCCGAGTTCCTCTCCCGGCGACAGGAGAGTCTTTTCACATTCAAAGGATTCATGATCGCGGGTGCCGTAGTTTTACCTGTGGTGGGGGTCATTGCTGTACTCCAGAACGATCTGGGCAATGCTATCGTTATCTGCGTTATCGCCGCAATCATGTTGTTCGCAGCGGGAGCAGACGGGAAAATCTACGCTAAGATCGCAGCAGCTGTTGTTTTGAGCATACCCCTCGCATATCAGTTTATGGCCGGCCATCAAAAGGATCGTATAGATGCCTTTCTTCATCCCAGTGATCTCTCTCTTCCCGGCAATTACCATGTATGGCAGTCCAAGGTAGCCATCGGATCCGGAGGCATCTCGGGAAAAGGCCTCTTTGAGGGAACTCAGAAGGAATTAGAATTTCTGCCCGTCCAGGATTCGGACTTCATATATTCTGTCATCGTTGAAGAATGGGGTTTCTTAGGGGGCGGCTTCATAATCGGGCTTTATGCCATCTTCTTATACCGGATGCTTCGCATCGCACGAAATGCAAAGGACCTCTTCGGGTCCCTTATCGTTATCGGCATATTTGGTATGTTCTTCTTTCAGATCTTCGAAAATGTCGGTATGACCATGGGACTGATGCCCGTGACCGGCATTACCCTCCCCTTTATCAGTGCAGGAGGTAGTTCCGTAGTGACCAACATGATTGCTCTGGGTCTAGTATTGAACATTTGCATCAGGAGCAAGGTCATCAATTTTTGATATGATCCTCTCTCCTATCCCTCTTAGATTCTTAGCAATATAGCTTTCCTGTGCAGTAGCTATGGGTATGCCCACATTAGTGGAAATATGTATATTCTGATCGTAGGGAATCAAACCGGACACCGGTGTCCTCAGAATTTCTGCAATCTCTTCCGGACCGGGAACCAAACCGGTCTGGTGCAGTTCAGGCATTATTTTATTGATAACCACACTTCTACGAGTGATCCCCACGCCCTCCAGTAAGGCGTTGATCGATTCTGTATCCCGAATAGCTGAATACTCAGGCACTGTGACCACAACGACACTGTCAGCGGGAGAAACCGCCTGCTTCAAAGCGCTGCCCGCACCGGCAGGCGCATCAATTATAATAAAGTCAAATATTTTCTTGAGCTCCTGACAGAGGGCTACAAGCTGCTCTTCTGTAATAGGCGCTTTATTCCTGCTCTGAGGTGCGGAAATGAGGTAGAGATCCCGAAACCTCCTGTCTCTGATCATAGCCTGTTTGATCCTGCAAACGCCTGTCACAACATCCACCAAATCGTAGACGACCCGGTTTTCCAAACCAAGAGAAATATCCAGATTGCGTGATCCTACATTCAGATCCATCAGAACAACAGAATGCTTTCTCTGTGCAAGCACTACTCCCAGATTTGATGCAATTACTGTTTTACCTACGCCGTCCTTTCCGGAGGTCACAGCGATAACTTCTCCCATTTTCTTCCCTCATTCCCCGTATCATTCACTACTCTGTAGCAATCGTATTCAAATTGAAGTCTTCATAGACCTTATCCAGTTCCAGATA
>DCUA01000233.1:5331-5696 GCA_002329675.1 Firmicutes bacterium UBA1426
AACAGCTACCGCTATTTTAGGTTTATCAACCGGAGCCATGGCCACAAACCAGGAGAAATTGTCATAGTCATCCTTGAACTTATCTATAGTGGCCGTGGTGACCTTTCCCCTGGAAAGGTTCAGTACTGCCTGTCTTGCTGCTGAGTTCTCCGATGTGTAAACATCCGGATANNATTGATCCTCTTCAAATGGGTCTTCAGATATTCCACCTCGTCCACCGGATTGATCTTACCGGCTCTCTCAGCTGTACCGGTCTTTGCTGCTACCGATACAGGGAAATTAGCAAAGAGACTTCTGGCGCTTCCCCTGCTCCCGTGTGCCACGCGGCGCATTCCCTCTGTAATATCTTTCAGGATATCCGGGTC
>DCUA01000233.1:5743-20298 GCA_002329675.1 Firmicutes bacterium UBA1426
TACCGATGGTGGCAACATAGTTGGCGATCTGCAGGGGTGTATAGGCGTTCTCACCCTGACCGATAGAGATGTTCAACTCGTCACCCAGGGTCCATGCAGCCTGGTTAAAATAAGAGAACTTGCAGAGATCGCATACCGTTTCGATCATATCCTCTTTGATACCCAATTTGCTCAATCGGTCTAAAATCGTATTACGGCTTGGATTCTCTTCCGTCCACCCTACTATTGTATTGATTTGCTCCATGAGCAGATCCTTGTTCTCAACGGTTTTATCGTCGAAATACATCTCCGCACGACCGATCAGTACGTTCCTTAAGTATGTTTTCATGGCTGACATCTTGCGTTCTTCGCTGGGTACGGCTACTACCGTCTCCGCGATTTCGATCCCTGTGGATTGTCCCAGTCCATACTGCTCTGCATATTTGGTGATCTTTTCGATGTTCATCACGTCTTTCAGTCCCAAAGATGCACCGCGGTAGAAATCTCTGCCTGTAGCTATATCAAAGAAATAGTAGTTACATGATACCTCAATGGCCTCGTAAAGATCCAGATATCCGTGATTGCCTCCATACATGTTCCAGACGATACAGCCATAAGTGCGGTTGCCGCTGCGAACGGCGCCGCCGTCCCGAAGCTTCCGCTTCGGATCCAGCCCGCTCTCCAGAGCAGCCGTTGCCGTGACCATCTTAAACGTTGAGCCGGGCTGGACCGCTGTTCTGGCCGCCACATTGAACAGCGGCAGCGGCGCCAGCGGATCCCTGGGATTGACGGATTGAAGCGAGGCCCAGTCCTCGCTGCTGATCCCTGTTGCAAAGAGGTTGGGATCATAGGCAGGATAGGATGCCATAGCCAAAACATCTCCCGTTTCGACTTCTATGGCTACCACTGCACCAACATTTGCGTTTTTATAGGCTTTACCGTATTTATAGTTGCCATAGACACTCTCAAAAGTGCCTGCTGTCCTGATTTTCTCCAAAGCCTGACTGAGAGCTTCTTCTGCGGTTTTCTGTAATTCCAGATCCAGAGTCAGATAAATGGTCCGTCCTTTTTTTGCTTTGGTTTCGCTGATCGTCCGTACGAAATCGCCCCAAACGTTGACTTCTACATTTTTGATCCCATCCATGCCCCGAAGAACATCTTCAAACGACTTCTCCACGCCGTCTTTGCCAACCATGTCACTGGAGCTGTATCCCTTTTCCAGGTAACTGGCTTTCTCACTTTCGGAGATCTTACCCAGATATCCGATGACATGTGACGCTGTGGTCCCGTTCGGGTAATAACGCACCGATTCCGCAACCACGTCAACAGCAGAAAAGTAAGACCCTCGTTCCTCTAAAGTTACAATGGTCTGAGCGCAGATATCGCTGGCGATCGTGGCAGGTATATAACTCAGATAGCCCTGAGCAGCCAGTTCATTGCGCACGATCAGGATCTTCCTCGCTTCCTCATCGGACAGAGAGGGATTGATCTCAAAACGCTTACGAAGGGCTGCGAAGGCTTCCTCCGCTGTCAGTTCGTAGTCCAGATAGTAGCGGCCCAGGAAGCTTTCCTTTTCCAGCTCCTGCAGGAACTTCATGTTCTTCACTGAAATGGGCGGATAAATGCTGTAGATGGTTTGAAGCTCGGATTGTGCTTCAAACCTGTCAAGACCTTCATCGATGCCATTTCGGGCACGTATCTCATTAAAAGCATCTTCTGCCGTATAATTTACCGGCATTGCCTGGGATTCCAGCCACTCTTCGATAACCTTCTGGTATGTGTAATAAAAACTCCCGTCCGCATTCCGTATGATGGGAAGGTTGTCATTTATGGTATCCCCGTTTCTTTCTAACAGGTTCGCGAGCTCCAGGGCCTGTCTGTTTATCTCATCGTTTTTGAGGTTGCCTTCCGAAAAGAACACAGTAAAACTGGGTCGGTTGCCCGCGAGCAGACGCCCGTAACGATCTAAAATCTCTCCCCTGGGTGCAGAGGAATACACGCGCTTGATGCTGATGGACTCCGCCTCTTTTGACCACTCGCTGCCCTCAACTACGGTCAGATCAAAAAGCCTGACCAGCAAAACTGTCATCAGGATCATTACTGCCAGCAATATTTGATTGTGTCTGAACTTGATCCATCTCATAGGAACTGCTTTTCCTTTACTCCTTCACAAAACTCCTATAACCGAAATTTGACCGGAGACTTATAGTACCGATCCTGAGGATGGCGGATCGATCTTTTCCCAACTGTCAGGTAAAAGATAACCATGACGATAAAGTGTAAGCCCAATAGGATCGGGATATCCTTAAGCATGTACAGAAAGCTGTAGTTCTCCTTGAAAACCATTAGTATAAGCCAGTAGGCCAGATAATACAACCCTGTACCGATACAAGAAGCAAAGAACAGGTTCAGAATACTGTCTCTGTACAAATAGTGCCTTATCTCACTCATCAATAAAGCAATGAGAAAGTACAGTATTGCTGCGGGGCCTATGAGGACCGAAAAAGCGATATCCTGTAAAAGGCCAAAAATCAAGCCGAAGATAATTCCTTGGTTTCCCTGGTACAAAAAAGCAAACAATATCGTCAGGCAAAGAAGGAAATTGGGCGTTACCCCCATAATGCTAAAACTCTGTACCAATGTGGATTGAAGCAGGAAACCCACCAGGAAAAAAATAAACGCACTTCTGTTTTTCATTGCTCTGCCTGTTCCGTATCTGCGGCAACCGTCATGATTACCGTCACTTTCTGAACCTTCGTAAAATCAACGGCAGGCTCTATTTCTACCGTACGCAAAAGAGCATCTTTATCCCATGTAATGCGACTTACTTTGCCAATGGGAATTCCCTGAGGGTAGATCTCCATACCGGAGGTCACCAAAATATCCCCTTCGATAACAGCGGCATCCTCGTCCAGCATATAACCGGCAATTTTTCCTTCCCCGTCCCCCGAGAGGATACCCAGAAGACTCAGTTCACGAAAAACCTGAAAGCTCACATCGTTGTTCTCGTCAATGACGGTGATAACTTTAGCCCAATTAGGACCTACATCCAGGATCCTGCCTACAAGTCCGTCCCCGTTGATCACTACCGCATTCTTCCTCACGCCATTTTCTGTACCGGCGTTGATAGTAAAAATACGATACCAGCTGGATCCGTCCATGGCAATGACCTTGGCAGTCACATAGCTGTAATCTTCGGTAGGATCTATGTAGTTCATAGCTTCTGTTAAGCTTCTGAGTTCTGCAAGATCGGCACGAGACAAGGCTTGCTCAATGAGCTCGTTCCTGAGCCGGGCATTTTCTTCCAAAAGCGCTTCCCTCTCCGCCAGCAGTTGCCTGAGCTGAAAAATGCCTTTGATGGTAGTGGAAACTCCGTTTCCCGCATCGCTGACCGGTTCCTGTAAAAATGCGCTGACGCGTTCCAGCTGTATGCCGATCCATGAGTTGCTGCCTTGATTAACATAGGATGCAACCGTCAAGCTTAACAGTAAAAGCAGTATGACTCCCGCTATGGTAGCTCTAGTGTGTTCCCGGAACCACTTCATGGCATACTCCTAAAACCTTTTGTCTCTCGCGGTATAACGTCTGATGTTCTGGATCTTTTCCAGACTCTTTCCTGTCCCATGAGCAACTGCCTCAAGAGCGTTCTCTGCTACGACCACCTTGATGCCGGTATGGTCTTCGATCAACTTGTCCAGACCTTTGATTAAAGCGCCGCCGCCCGCAAGAACAATACCGTTCGTAACGATGTCTGCTGACAGTTCCGGCGGAGCGTTCTCCAGAGTTGTTTTAATGCCTTCCACAATGATTGCTATGGTTTCTTCCAGGGCTCTTATCATATCCGTAGTGGAAACAGTAACGGATTTGGGTAGCCCGGTGATCACATCCCTGCCTCTGGCTTCCATGGTCAGTCTGGAATCTGCGCCTTCCACATCGGGATAAATGCAACCAATATGGATCTTTAACTCTTCTGCAGTCTTCTCTCCTATTAATAAGTTATAGCTTTTCCTTAAGTACGCAATGATTGCTTCATCCATTTCATCACTGGCGATACGCAGAGATATGCTGCTGACGATCCCACCCAGAGCGATGATGGCTATGTCCGAAGTCCCCCNNCCCCCCGCCGATATCAGCGATCATATGTCCATTAGGGGCGTCAACTTCAATGCCCACTCCTATGGCAGCAGCCATAGGTTCATCCAGAATATAGACTTCTTTCGCTCCCATCTGGCGAACAACCTCTTCTACAGAGCGCTTTTCAACTCCCGTGACCCCCGAAGGTACACCAACAACAATTCTTGCCCTTGTAAACAGAGCTCTCTCCGGAAGTACTTTGCGCAGAAACTCCCGAAGCATGGTCTGCGTCATCATAAAATCCGATATTACACCATCCTGCAAGGGACGAATCACTCGAATGTGATCCGGAGCCCGTCCGATCATATCCTTTGCTTCTCTTCCAACTGCAAGTATCTTCTTCGTGCTCTCATCTACCGCGATAACGGAAGGTTCGTTCAGAACGATTCCCTTATTTTTCACATAGATCAGCGTATTGGCTGTCCCCAGATCAATTCCGATATCCTGAATAAAAAAGCTTAGACACATTAATGTGTGCTCCTTTCCTCTTGCTATTTATTTGACGCCTTACATCAGCATCTTTTCTTTTAAGCTTATAAAAATACCGTCGCCGATGATCAGATGATCAAGGACAGGTATGCCCAGCAGCTGCCCCGCCTCTTCAAGCCTTCTGGTTATATCCAGATCGTTCTGGCTCGGGGTGGGATTTCCGCTGGGGTGATTATGTATGACAATGATTGCGGCTGCCCCTTTTTTTATAGCATTGCGAAAGACTTCTCTCGGATGCACGATGGAGCTGTTCAAGTTACCTATAGAGGTATTTTCTGCGGATAAAATTTCGTTCTTCGTGTTGAGAAACAAGACCTTAAAGTGTTCCTTTTTAAGGTGCCGCATTTCTTCCATGTACAGGGCTGCCACCTCTCCGGGAGAACCAACGGAATACCGTTTTTCTCCGGGGCTTTGGGAGATCCGCTTCCCCAATTCGATAGCAGCAATCACTTTACAAGCCTTAGCTGTACCCATTCCCTCAACTTTACACAGTTCTTCGGGAGTGCAGTCCACCAAATAAGAAAGTCCTGCTTTCTCCATGGACAATATCCGATTGGCCACGGAGAGGGCGGAACTATCTCTTGTTCCTGTTCCAATGAGTATAGCCAAAAGCTCGCTGTTGGATAAGAATGTACTGCCATACCGCAGTAGCTTTTCTCTCGGCCTTTCATCCTCAGGAAGTTCCTTAATGGTGACATGACCCATTTTCTTCTTATTGTTCATCTTGAGTTCCTCCAAGACAGTCTCCCGTCCTGCATGAACCCCTTCGCCACAAAGCCCCTGTGCCGAATGCCTGCGACATGTATTCATTCTAACATAATGCTGGCCAAAAATATATTATTTCATGAAAAATCACAATATATATTCTTCTGCGCACCTTGCAAGTCCTTATTTCGGGAGGACAGACAACAGACCTGCTTTAACCACATATACTACTAACACTAAATGACAGTGGCGGAAAGGAGCTTTTACATATATGAGTCTGACTTTGATTTTAACCTCTCTTCTGCTCTCCAATCCACTGGTACTTTTAACCTCCTATGTCTCGATGGGCAATTCCTTTCCACAACCCCTCAGTGAAGAAGAAGAGGCTCATTATCTGGCGCTTTATGAAGGCGGCGATGCGACAGCAAAGAACATTCTGGTTGAGCACAATCTCCGACTGGTAGCGCATATTGCTAAAAAGTACAACACTGCAGGCTGCTCACCTGATGATCTGATATCCATCGGAACCATCGGTCTGATCAAAGCAGTTAATACTTATAACAGAAAAAAGGAAGTCCGCCTTGCTACTTACGCAGCAAAATGCATCGAAAACGAAATTCTGATGCATCTTCGCATATCCAAGAAATGCAAAGTGGAAGTATCTCTAAATGATCCCATCGGTACCGATAAAGATGGTAACGAGATCAGTTTCAACGATATATTGGGCAGCGACGTGGACGATATCATAGAAGGGCTCGACACAAAGATGAAAGTCAAGAAGTTGTACAAAGCCATTCAGGAACTGCTCAGTGAGCGGGAACAGACGGTTATCGTTAAGCGTTTTGGTCTGGATGGTGGCCCATGCAGAACCCAGCGTGAAGTTGCAAAGCATCTTTGCATCAGCCGCTCATATGTTTCACGTATCGAAAAAAAAGCCATTATGAAACTGAAGGAAGCCTTCCCCAACTGCGATGAGGAGCCCTAAGGGTATAAGCTTGATGCGATTTCCCGGAACATAGATGAGGCAACACTTTCTCCCGGAACATCGTCTTCAATATACAGCGTTATTCCGTACAAGGGCTCTTCAGCCGGAACAAAACCGCTGTACCAGTTTGGACCATGAACACCTTGAGCTGCCTCCCGGATCCTTCTTGTAGTTTCTGAAGATATGACTTGCCTTCCCAGTGACTTTGGCAAAAAAGATACTCCTCTTATCCCCTCTACCGTTCCCCGTATTACTGTCAATTTCGAATCCCATCCGTCAAGAGCAATAATGCGAGTCATGCGGGCAGCCTGCATAGGGCTGATCATCAATAAATCCTGCCCGTTGGCTAATACCTCCTCCCCCGCTTTAAGAGCTTCCTCAAAATCGGAGAGATTTCCTATTACCTGTCCTGATAATAACTCGATCGCTTCTTCCGATAATGCAAACGCATTGGCGGTTTCTATGAAGGACTCAGGCGTGACTGCTGCCGCAGTGAGCAAATAGAAGAATGGCCCCGCCGGGTAGGAAGCGCTGGTAGCTTTGTTCAGCAGCTCCTGTTCATCCCCGTTTATATGCCCATCCAAAAGGTAAGGATTATATCCCGGGGCACAGGCTGAAGCCAGTATCTCACCGGAGGGAATATGCGTTATAACTACAACACCGCTTTTCCCGCTCTCTGAAAGAATCCGTTCTACGGTGTTTTGAATGTTCAGATCCAGAGTCGTAAGCACTCCCCACTCTCTTCCGTCATCCTTCATTTTTATACCGGATCCGGGAATGATATAACCCTGACCATCGCTTCTTACGGAGTACTGTTTTAGTCCTGACACCAACACTGCATCAAAATCTTTTTCGATCCCACTTATTCCCGATTTATTCCAACGATCCACATAGCCGATCATATGCATGGCCGGTTGATCCTCACTGTACCTGGCACGGGATTTCATTGCAATAGCACCATAATCTCTGCAGAGAGTCTTTAGTCCCCGCCTGTCTATCGTCGCCACATTGTAAATGCGATACTTTTTACTGTCGGACCTGGTGTAGCGGGCATCCATTTTGCTCAGCAGCCTTTCTGCATTTTCGTCCACCTTTCGGTCTTCGATCAGCAAGAAGAAGCTTTCCTCTATATTGGTTAATGGCCGGTTGCTCCGGTCGTATATGGTGCCTCTGACACTTATGTCAGAAAGAGCAGTCTGACTTTGTTTTTCTGCGAGCAATCTGTATTTAGATCCTTCTATTAACTGGATCACAGCCAGACGGACCGTCAGACCGAATAACAATAAGCCGAAGATCACAAACAGGCAAAGCACACGGTTTTTCATTTTANNTTTTATGCTATAATGATTGAGTTTGTTAAGTCTTTAGCGAAGCACATGACACGATATAAAAAATACATTTAGAAGGGATAGATATTATGGCAGTTGTCCGACCTTTTGCCGCACTGCGGCCATCCGAAAAATATGTAAATAAAGTGATTTCATTACCCTATGATGTAATGGATCGCAGAAAAGCTTTGGAGCTTTCTTCCGGAAACCCCCACAGCTTTCTGCACATCTCCCGGGCTGAAATCGATTTACCCCATATTGAAGACCCCCACCATCCGGAGGTCTACCGTCAGTCAAAACGCAAATTTGACGAATTTGTATCTCAGGGGATCCTGATCCGGGAAGAGCAACCCTGCCTTTATATCTATCGGCAAACCATGAACGGGCGGAGCCAGACGGGAATAACCGGCTGCGTTTCCATCGATGAATACCTGGATGGCACGATCCGGAAGCACGAACTTACCTTAGTGGAAAAAGAGCAGGACAGGATCGATCACTTTGACGCATGCAATGCTAATACAGAACCCGTTTTTCTGACTTATCGGTACAATGCAGATCTCCATGACCTCATGGAAAGCTGGATCCGGGATCATGCCCCCGTATATGATCTGACAGACCCCAATTCCATCGGTCACACTCTTTGGATAGTCGATGATCCCGGGCACATTGAGGATATCATAGAATGCTTTCGTCACATCCAAAACCTATATATAGCGGACGGGCACCATCGTTCCGCCTCCGCTGTCAAGGTGGGCATGAAGCGTCGTGAGGCGAATCCGGACTATGACGGTTCAGAAGAGTTCAACTTCTTCATGGCAGTCATCTTTCCTGATTCTGATCTTTTGCTATATGATTATAACAGAGTCGTTAAGGATCTGAACGGAATGAGCAAAGGGGAGTTTTTAACAGCCCTTTCCTCATCTTTTGAGATCGGGAAGATGACCCGGGCTCCCTTTAATCCTGATGGACCACATGTATTTTCCATGTATCTTGCAGGATCCTGGTATCGGTTATCCGCAAAAGAAAGCATACTTTCCGACCATATTATCCGGGGGCTTGATGTATCCATCCTGCAGAATTATGTGCTTGAGCCCCTTCTGGGGATCCGGGATCCCCGAACAGACTCCCGCATTGATTTCGTGGGCGGAATTCATGGTCTGGAAGAGTTAGAGCGAAGAACAAAGAATGACATGGCTGTCGCCTTTGCCCTCTATCCTGTTTCCATGGAGGATATTTTGGTCGCATCCGACCAAAATGAAGTAATGCCGCCAAAATCCACCTGGTTTGAGCCAAAGCTGGGCAGTGGTCTTTTTATCCACACCCTCTAAGTGACAAAGTGACAAGGGGACGGGGTTAGTGTGACAGGGGGACGGGGNNCACTAACCCCGTCCCCCTGTCACTTAATTTTTGTTTATATAGTTCAGAATGAATTGGGTTACCTGCTCGCCATTCATGTTCGTGGTGTCTATCTCAATTGCATCCTCCGCCTTCCTGAGAGGATTCAATGGCCGGACAGTGTCATTATGATCTCTGGTTATGATGTCTGCCTCCACATCTGCCAGTTCTGCTTCCTGCCCTTTCTCTTTCAGCTCCAGCCACCTTCTTCTGGCTCTTTCCGAAACCGTTGCCGTAAGATAAAACTTATATTTCGCATTTGGAAAGACATTGGTTCCGATGTCTCTTCCATCCATAATGACGCTCTTTTCCTCACCCATAGCCCTCTGCAAAGCCACAAGCTTTTCCCTGACCTCAGGAAATGCGGAGGCGTCTGATGCCATTTTCGAAATCTCCGGCGTTCGTATCGCCTGGCTGATCACTTCCCCATCCAGAATGGTCTCCCCCTGGCGGAAATCTATATGTGTCCTATCCAGCATTGCCTTCAGGGCATCCCTTTGATCAAGGGAAATCCCTTCCCGCAACATTTTATAGCCCACCGCGCGGTACATAGCCCCTGTGTCGATATAATCGATATTCAGGGCCGCTGCCAGCATCTTCGCGATCGTACTCTTTCCCGCTCCGGAAGGGCCGTCGATCGCGATCTGAAAAACTTGCGCCATCTATTTCTTTTCCTTTCCGCTCTTCAGGAGTTTTTCAATCTCTGCAGCAAAGGTGTTCACGTCTGTAAACTGTCGATAGACGGATGCAAAACGAACGTAAGCCACTTCATCCAACTCCTTCAGGTGTTCCATGATCACCTCACCAATCACCTTGCTTTCGATTTCTTTTTCCATCATATTGTTCAGGCCGCGTTCGATGTCGTTCACGATCTTCTCAATATCTGCTATAGGGACAGGCCGCTTTTCACAGGCTTTCAGTATACCGTTAAGTACTTTACTGCGATCAAAGGCTTCTCTGCTCCCATCCTTTTTGATCACCATAAAGAATACTTCCTCTACCTTTTCATAAGTAGTGAATCGCTTTCCGCAATTGTCGCATTCTCTGCGTCGACGGATGGCATGTCCTTCCTCAGTGGGCCTTGAATCAATGACTCGTGTGTCGTTGGTTTCGCAAAAAGGGCATTTCATTTGATGTCCTCCCTAGCATTGCTGCAACTACTGTATCACCTATTCTTCGGATTCGTCTATTCGATTATTATAAACCATATCAACGGGGGCATGCAAGCTGTTTCCCGCCGGCACATCCACGAGTACCACGTCCTGCCCTATCCTTTTCACATCCTTCCAGCGTATCACCGTATCCTCATCCCTGCCAAAGAAGCTGAACATCCGTCGCTCTGCAGGCACCACAATACCTTCTACAGTGCCTTTCTGCAGGTCGATTTCCATATCGTCTACAAAGCCCATGCTTCTGCCATCATAGATATTGATGACTTCTTTATCCCTGATATCCTGTGTACTGATCAACCGAATCACCTCCACAATATACAATATGACAAGCCTCCTCTGGTCATACATAATTCTTCACTTGTACGAAACTAATTAATATTCAGATCTCTCTGATCATTGCCAGGAAAGGGGGATTATCCCTTGCAGTAATGGGTATCTATAGTAGCAATACGGATATCCTAAGTCGAAAGGAGTGTTAATACCATGACCAATATAAAATTTGCTGTGATTTTTTACAGTATGACCGGCATCAACCTGCAAATGGCCAAATGGGCAGCTGAAGCCGGGAAGGAGGCAGGAGCGGAGGTTCGCTTGTTGAAAGTTAACGAACCAACTCCTCAGGAAGTCATTGAAAAGAATCCGGCCTGGAAAGCAACCGTTGATGCATCAAAGGATATTAAAGAAGCTACTTCCGAAGACCTTGAATGGGCTGATGCTGTCATATTCAGCGTACCTACCAGGTTTGGCAATGTAGCTGCTCAGATGAAAGCCTTCATAGACAGACAAGGTGGTTTGTGGGCTCAGGGCAAGCTAATGAATAAGGTAGTCAGCGCAATGTCCTCTGCACAGAACCCTCATGGCGGCCAGGAAGCAACCATTAAATCTCTCTACACCTCTATGATGCACTGGGGTGCCGTGATTGTTCCTCCGGGATATACAGATCCGACTATATTTACAGCTGGCGGAAATCCTTATGGAACCTCAGTAACGCAAGGGCAGGATGGAAAAATGGTGGAGGATGTGAAGGATGCGGTTTTCCATCAGGCAAAAAGAACCGTTCAGGTAGCCCACTGGCTCAAGAAGGGAAAAGAATAATTCAATTCTTATATTGATGAAGCCAATATTATAAAAGCAGATACCTTTTAGGTGGTCATATTTCACCACTTCAAAAGGTATCTGCTTTTTGTGTGCTATGTTTCTATTCTTTCAATAATACCTCGAAGCCGCTACTGTACTTCGTACTACCGTCAGGAAACACCCAGACAGCTTCCGTGTCAGGGAGCCCCTCAATGTATGAGTGCCCGTCTTCATAAGGCATATTGTAAATCATTGTAGACAGGGCATCTGCCATACCTGAATCCTGGCAGATAATGGTCACGGCAGTAAAGTATTCTGCAGGCATCAGGGTTTCCGGGTCAATAATATGATGATAGCGCTTTCCATCCACAGTGTAATACCGGATATAGTCTCCGCTGGTAACCAGGGATTTATCCGTGATCTCCACCGTATAAAGATCCGCACTCCCTCTATCGGGATTTTGAACACCGATGCTCCAAAGCTGCTTATCTTCACCTTTGTAGCCGAAGGAACGCACATTTCCGCCTACGCTTATCAGTCCATCCGTAAATCCTTGCTCCATGATGTATTTGCTCACCTGCTCTACCGCATAGCCTTTTGCTATACCACCCACATCCAGCCTCATTTCCGGGTCCGCAAGGTAGACAGTGTTATTTTCTTCATCAATTATCATATCTTCAATATTCACATGATCTGCTGCAGACCTGAGGAGATCCATAGGCGGAACTTCAGCGATCTCCGGATCCTCCGTGCCTGCCTCTCTGTAGTCGTGCCAGATTTTCAAAACTGCACCCAGTGCAACATTCATCCTTCCTTCTGAGAAGGCATAAGCCTCCCGGGAAAAAAGCAACAGATCAATAATACGTTGATCTACCTTTACAGGCTGGATCCCCGCATTATCGTTGATCGTCTTTATATTGTTCACACCCTCATAATCATTGTAGATATCATAGAGTTGATGGTAGATCTCCAGCTCATCATGGATCTGTTGAACGTATTCGCCGAAGGCTTCTTTACTGTGGGAGTACCCGATTATCCGGGTCGCTGTGTCAAACAGCTGAAGAAACTCTCCCTCGTAGCGCTTTTTCTCCGGACCCCCGCAAGCGGTGAGATTTAATACCATAAACAGGGTGATAATTATTGCAATGGATTTTCTAATCAACTTTTAAACTCCTAAAAGCCGAGAGGTAGACTCGTCTACCCCTCGGTGTTTGTCAGATCATACTATTTGGTTTACTTATTTTGCAAATTCGTATGCTTTTGCAACATTGCTCATGAAAGGTCCGATGTGTACGGTTACGGAAGCTGCAAGATCTGTATCAGCAGCAACGCCATCCTCAGTCAAAGCGATTCCCTGAACTTCGTCAACGGTCTTTCCGATCACGTATGCAGCGAATGCAGCTGCCTGCTCATCCCACTCTTTGCCGATTCCGGAGGCCTTTGCCATACCGTAGTCAGGGCCCAACTCGTTCTTTGTTTTGAATGCTGCGGTCACGTCGGATGTAATTTTGCCTTCTTTCGAGAAGTTGATGTTGATCTGGGAAGCATCGATGATGCAGCTTGTAACAACACCGTCAGCGTCGAAAGTTACTACAGCATAGTTCGAGTAAGCCTGAGCAAGACCATCTTCATCGCCGGCATCCTTGGATTTGTCAATGGTGGTCACAACGCCGATTCCCAGTTTGTCATCAGCAGAAGCACCCAGGTCCTTTGCGTTGGCAACAGCCATCTCAATACCCTTTACATAATCGTTGATCTTAATGGTTACGGAAGCAGAGAGATCAGCATCTGTGGGAACGCCTTCTTCTGTTACAGCAATACCCTTAACTTCTTCAACAGTCTTTCCGATCACATACTGTGCCAGGGTGTTTGCCTGCTCATTCCACTCTTTGCCGAGGGAAGATGCTTTAGCCATGCCGTATGCCGGACCCATTTCCTGCTTTCCGGGGAAAACAGTGTCAAGGGGAGTAACGATTTTGCCATCTTTTGAGAAATTGATCTTTGTCTGAGCGTGGTCGATGGCTACGTTGGTGAGAACGCCGTTCTCATCTACAGTAACTGCTACAATTGTGGAATCCGCCTGAGCGAGACCATCTGCATCTCCTGCGTCAGCTGATTTTGCAGCTTTGGAAATAACGGCATAACCGGTCTTTACTGCCTCACCAGCTACTGGTGTTTCAGGGGTTTCCGGATCTTCAACGGGAGGTGTAGTGTCCCCGCCGCAAGCAGCAAAAGCAAAGACTGCTAATGCCAGAACTAATACCAATGCAAGTTTCTTTTTCATTCTTCTCCTCCGAAAAATAAAGTTTTTTTATATCATACCAGCCTTTTGAGAGCCGGCATAATAAACCGCAATAACGTCGATGTTACAATCCCTGCGATGACTCCTGAAATCAGAAGTACCGGTAAATAGGGCAATATATTCATACCCGTGTACAGCAGGATTATAACAAGGAACTGTCCAATATTATGGGACACCGCCCCGAAGATGCTTATGCTCAAATAGGATATTTTCTCTCGAAACACAACCAGGAGCAACAGCATCACTGTTATGGATAGTATACCCCCGGAAAGGCTCAATGCTCCCGCAATAATACCTCTGGTAATAAATACAAATCCACCTTTCAAAACAGCGATCAGATAAGCTTGCTTTTTGCCAAGAAAGAACAAGGCATACATCACTGCAATGTTGGATAATCCAAACTTTACGCCGGGTACAGCAATAGGAAGCGGCGGCATCATGTTCTCCACAAGGGATAACACTAATGCAACAGCAAATATCATTGCCGCCAATACCATGCTCTGTGTTTTGCTAAGGTTCCCAAGTGGGTCCCGTTCTACTGTATACTCAGCCATTTGCTTCTTCCCGTTTCGAGTACTCTGTACTAAAGGATGATATCCACATCATCGTCATCTCGTTCCCCTTCAGGAACGATTTTTAATATGATTCCATTTGGCAGGCAAGCTGCATATTCACCCACTCTGTGGATTTTCCCTGTTTTGACACAGACCTTGTCGGGACAGTCAGATGCGATAAACGCGATGTTACCGTCTGCGTCTGCGTGAAAAATCACATTGGGGTTTTGTGTAATTGAGAAGGTTCTTTCCTCATCGCTTTTAAGCGATATTGTCTCAACCAACTGGGAGTAGTAATAGATTTCTGCTTTTACGGATTTGTCTTTTGAAAACGAATCGTATAACACCCAGGAAGCCAGGCTCACCAGGAGGATCGCAGCAATTATTACAACATCCGATCTTTTGAAAAATCTCATCGTTCTCGTCGCCTCATGT
>DCUA01000126.1:0-588 GCA_002329675.1 Firmicutes bacterium UBA1426
TATGGAGGATGTGATCAGAGTAGAGCATCTGAAGAAATCATACGGTGATATTCTAGCTGTAGACGACCTTAGCTTTTCTGTCAAGAGAGGCAGGGTGTTCGGATTGCTTGGCGCAAACGGAGCCGGAAAGAGTACAAGCATCGAATGCATTTTAGGAACAAAAAAAGCAGACCATGGACTCATTTCTGTTTTAGGGATGAGCCCGATCAGCAACCGTAAGGAACTTTTTCAGCGGGTTGGTGTACAATTCCAGGAAGTTCATTATCAGGAGAATATCAGGGTTGGCGAACTGTGTGAGATAACCGCATCTCTATATAGTAAGCCGGCAGATTACAAGAGTTTATTAAAAGAATTCGGCGTTGCGGATAAGATAAACGCATTCGTCAAAGAGCTTTCGGGCGGACAAAGGCAGCGCTTGTTTATCGTGCTTGCTCTGATCCCGGATCCGGAAGTTGTCTTTTTAGACGAGCTTACCACAGGGCTTGATGCGAGAGCCAGACGGGATGTCTGGCAGATACTCGCAAGACTAAAAGCCGCCGGCCTCACCATTCTGTTAACTTCGCATTTTATGGACGAAGTGGAGATCCT
>DCUA01000126.1:663-12168 GCA_002329675.1 Firmicutes bacterium UBA1426
AAAACAGAGTTGAAGCTGTCTCTGCGCGGCATGGATATGTTGATCTTCGCAATTATAATGCCTTTGGTTGTTCTTGTGGTGCTGGGTATTATTTATGGCAATAAGCCGGCATTTGAAGGCGCAGCTTATACCTTTATCGAACAATCCTTCGGCGCTTTGTCAACCATTGCGATTTGTGCTGGAGGTGTCATGGGCTTACCTCTCGTCGTGTCGGATTACAGAGGGAAGCAGATCTTAAAAAGATTTAAGGTGACCCCCGTTAGCCCCGGCATGATTCTGATCGTGGAAGTTACGATGTATTTTCTCTATGCACTTGTTTCTTTGCTTACCCTGTTTGCAGTGGCTGCCATATTTTTCGGATTCAGGATGCAGGGAGGCATTTTACAATTCATTCTCGGATGGATGCTGGTAATGATTTCGATGTTCAGCATCGGCATGATGGTTGGCGGCATTGCAAAAAACGCAAAAATCGCCGGGATCATTGCAAGTGCATTGTACTTCCCGATGCTGATTTTTTCCGGGGCGACACTTCCCTATGAAGTAATGCCGGCGGCAATGCAAAGGGTCGTTGACCTCCTGCCATTGACCCAGGGCATCAAAATACTGAAATCCGCCACATTAGGCCTGACAATGGATCATGTTATGATTCCGATTGCGGTAATGGCAGCAATAGCAGCTATCTGTTCCTTTGTGGCGATACGGTTTTTCAAATGGGAATAAATTCCGACTCCAGGTACCAAATGCATTCGGAAATCCGGATTTGGAAAATATACTGGATATAATCAAAACTATTTGATATGATTCCGATGGAATGTGATACAAAATATACTTGGAGTAAAAGAAATGAAAAACAAAATATATAGAAAGAATGTCATATTGATTCTCACGGTAATTGCAGCACTTTTCCTGGCAGCAGGGTGCGGTTCGGCTGTAACGGAGGATGAGGATCCTTTGTTAGAGGAAGAGATTCCTCCATTAAAGGTGGGGCTCATGCCGGCAGTAGATTCCGCTCCCGCTTTCCTGGCTGAAAAGAACGGGTATTTTGAGGAACTCGGCCTGGATGTTGAACTGCAGATCTTCAATAACCCGCAGGACAGACAAAGCGCGCTCCAGACCCATAATATTGATGGCACTATAACGGACCTGATCGCGGTGGCCGTAAACGTGGACGGAGGGTTTGATATCAAAGCCACTACTACGACAAATGGCGTATTCCCGGTGCTTTTGAAGGAAGGAGCCGACCGGAAGAAAGAGATCAAGGTGGGGATGATGGAGGTCAGCGTCACCAATTTCCTGATCGATGAATGGCTGGGAGACGAGTATACCATAGAAAAAGTATATATCAACGATATTCCTGCCAGACTGGCGGCCATCGGAAGCGGCCAGCTTGATATGGGGCTGTTTCCCGAACCGGTGGCGTCCATGGGTGAGCTCAGCGGCCTGGTGAAGAAAAACTATGAGCCGGAAGACGGGATTTGCCCGGATGTTTTCGTATTCACCGGTAAAGCATTGAGCGAGAAAGAGAACGCGGTCAAACTCTTCCATGAAGCTTACAACAAAGCGGTGGATGAAATCAATAACAATCCCCAGGTTGCAAGAGATATTCTTATGGAGAAGATTCCCAACCTGAATCCCGAAATCAAGGATAAGATGATGCTTCCCGAGTACACAAAAGCGTCCTTGCCGGACAATGCGTATATTGACAAAATCATTCAATGGACCGCCGAGGTTATGAAGAAAGAATTGCAGGTCAGCGCAGACGATCTGACAGAAAGAAAGTTTACAGAAGAATGATACGGATCAGGGATCTCGGAGTAAAATACGGCAATGAAACTGCCTTGGAAAATATTGATCTGGATATTCCCAAGAACAAAACGTGTGCCATTATAGGCCCCTCAGGCTGCGGAAAGACGACCCTGCTATACACCATGGCAGGGCTTATTGTCCCGTCTTCGGGAAAAGTTCTGATCAACGGGGAAGAACTGAAGTCCACCCGAAAGGAAACCGGCGTCATTCTCCAGAACGGAGGACTTCTCCCGTGGAAGACGGCCTGGGACAATGTTGCCCTTGGCCTTAAGGCAAGAGGTATGGATAAGGCCGAAATCAATGGGAAAGTCAGCGCTATCCTGGAGGAACTGGGGATTTTGGAGCATCGGGATAAATACCCAAACCAGATTTCCGGCGGACAGAGGCAGAGGGTCTCCATCGCAAGGACACTTGTGCTGGAGCCGGACCTTCTTCTCATGGACGAGGCTTCTTCGTCCCTTGACGCGATAAACAGAGAGCATATACAAAACCTGATTCTGAAACTATACATGAAAAATCCGGCTACTATGGTAATGGTGACCCACAGCATAGAGGAAGCGGTTTTTCTGGGACAGACCATTGTCATTATGGAGAGAGCTGCGATCAAGCATATAATCGAGAATCCCTACTTCGGTGACGAGGATATCCGCACCAAGCCAGAGTATTATAATATCTGCCTTGAGGTGCGAAAGTGGCTGAGCAAGGAACTGAGTAAGGAGGAAGAAGACAAATGAAGGTTTTTGAGAAACTCCTCCGTAGCAGAAGCCTATTCGGCTCTCTTTCCATTTTGATTCTCTGGTACGTTTTACATCTGGCCATCGGATCGAAAATTATCCCGGGGCCCTTTGAGACGATCGTTACATTTTTTCATCTTATGACCGGATCTCTTCTGCTGCATATTTTGAGCAGTATCTTAAGAATCACTGTGGCCATAGTGCTGTCTATGGGGATCGGCATACCCCTAGGGCTGTGGATGGGCCTCTCCAAAAGAGCTGACTCCTTCATTTCGCCCATAGCTTACATCCTTTATCCAATCCCCAAAGTAGCGTTTCTGCCGCTCTTCATGGTGCTCTTCGGCCTGGGAAACAGCTCCAAGATCATCCTTATTCTATCGATCATCGTCTTTCAGATCATTCTGGCTGTCCGGGATGGTGTGAAGGAGATCCCCAAGGAATACTTTTATTCGGTGGCGACGCTTGGTCTTAACCGGTGGCAGATCTATAGCAGCCTTGTATTTCCGGCAGTGCTTCCAAAGATCATGTCAGCACTGAGAGTGAGTATCGGCGTAAGCATTGCTACCTTGTTTTTCAGTGAAAACTATGCCACTACCTACGGGATCGGTTACTTTATTATGAATTGCTGGGTTATGGTCGATTACGTCGAGATGTTTGCCGGGATACTGGCTATGAGCCTGATGGGAACATTTATATTTAAGGCAGTGGATTGGGCAGAAGGGAAGATTTGCCCGTGGGTGTGACAGGGGTGACAAGGGGACGGGGTTGCTGTCACACCTTAAAAGCAACCGGAATTTAAGTCATAGAAAATAGCGGTTGCCTATTTGCCAATAATCAGACCAAAATCATTGAAAAACATGAGGAAAGCAACCGGAATTTGTGAAGTAAAGAATCCCGGTTGCCTTTTTTGTCAGAAAGGCAACCGATATTATGCTAAGGAGATTTATCGGTTGCTTATAATCATAAAATAGCCCGAAAACAAGAGAAACTGACAGAAAAAGCAACCGTAATTTGCATAGTAGAGAATTTCGGTTGCTTTGTCATTATAAGCTTAGCGGCAAGCCGCCCGAGGAGGTACGGGCGGACCCTCTGACTTGGTATTACACGCAGCGTAGCATTATCCTACTTCAGATTGATATTGAACATGATGCAAAATTATCCAGTCTCACTTGACATTACACATAATGTAACGTTATAATTCATGTAACGTGTAAGTAACGATTGTGTGGAGGTGTCATGCATTGAAGAAGATCAAATTAACCACAAAAAAAGAATTGAATATTTATATGAGTCCCGTAAGACAACAGTTATTACGGCAGCTGAGCATTGCCAATGGCCCGATGACTCCTAAAATGCTGTCAGAGACTTTAGGGATATCCCCGTCCAGTGTTCAGCATCATATCAGGAAATTGAGTGAGCTGGAACTGATTGAATTAGATCACACCGAGGTCATAAATGGTATCGTCGCAAGTTATTATAAGCCGGCTCAGGTAACGGTACAAATAGGTTTAGGTACTTCTGATGAACTGGATCCCCAACGCGAGGTTTTGATGGAAAACATCATATCTGAGGTGTATAAGGGGTTTTGCCGCCAGATGAAAAAGCGAAGAGATGCCGGGGAGCTTATTAACGAACCCACAGACCTGGGAGACACTCGAACTGGAGTGCTTTATCTGACGGATGAAATGGCCGGGAAATTAATGCAGCTTATTCAGGATTTTATCGTTGAATACGGTACACCTCAGCAGGGTGGAGATCCCTGGGAATATGCCCTGATAGCTTACAAAGCAGGGGATGGATCGAATGACTAAGCTGCAACGATCCATAATGCTTATCAAACACATTGCAACCGGTTTGATGATTCCTATCCTAAGTGTTCTCTTATTACAAAAAGGTGCTACTATGCAGACGTTGCCCCTATTGTTTGCGACATTCTCAGTGACTGTAGCGTGTATGGAAGTGCCCAGCGGCATTTTCGCAGACATGTATGGGCGCAAGAAAGTATTTCTAATGTCATGTGTGCTGCAGATCATCGCTGTTTTGCTGCTGTTTTTTGCGGGTAATCCTGGATCAATGGCCCTTGCAATGGTATTCTTTGGATCGGGTCGGGCGTTTTCTTCCGGAAGTCTGGATGCCCTATTCATCGATCAGGCTATGGACCGTCATGGGGAGAACATTCTGGCAAAGGTTACTGCACAGTTGGCGATACTGGAAGGAGTGGGTTTCGCCGCTGGAAGCATTGCCGGTGGGTTTATAGCCAGTGTGACGAATACATATTTATCAAACCTGGTAATGCAGTTTCTCCTGAACGTTACCCTCCTCCTGATCTGTCTGCTATTTGTGCAGGAGCAACCAGCTGCGCATGCAGAACATCAGCGGTCTCTCAGAGATCACCTTAAAGAAGGGAAGCAATTAGTGCTCTCGTCCCGGAAATTCACCTTGATTTTTATTAGTGTCTTTGTGGCTGGTTTCGTCATGTCTACTGTAGAGACATACTGGCAGCCAACCTTTGTGAATCTATCGAAGATGGATAATGTCGCATGGGCGTTGGGGCTGATCACTTTCGCCGGATTTATTAGTGCGATTCTCGGCAGCACCCTGGGGCAGATGCTCATGGATAAGTTTAAGGGCAAGTGGTGGATCATCTACAATATCTGCCGAACTTCTCTCGGAGTGACCTTCATCATTTACGCACTTCAGGAGAGCATCGGAGGATTTGTGACAGGATACGGCATTGTATACCTTTTCATAGGGATCAACAGCGTGGTGGAGACTACCATTATAAATAAATGGACTCCCGGAAGAATGCGAGCCAGTGTGCTTTCACTCAGCTCTCTCATAACCCAGATCGGGGTGCTCGTTGCTTCCGTGTTGAGTAGCATTCTGGTGGCGCATCTGGGGGTTCCCGGGATTTGGACAATTTCAGGGATCCTCGTGGGTGGTTATGCACTTACTTTAATTTTTGTCGCTAAAGATAGGGCAATGTATATATAAATTAAGCCCTTCCGTCCCACAAGCTTTACAATTCTTTTATTGCGCTTTTTGTTGACAGATATGTGTCAGTAGGGACGGGGTTACTGTTCCGCCTAAAAAGCAACCGATAATAATATCGAAGAAAATCCCCGTTGCTCTTCGCATAGCTTCTAATGACCTTCAACATCTCGGGAGAAATAAGTAACTTTTTGCGAACTCTCTTAAAAGGTGAACTATCAGAGGCCTTTTGGCAAGCCAAAAGCCACCTTCTTGAGACCCGAATAGTCCATAATTATCAAGTCCAAAGAAAAAGAGAACTACAAATCTAAAAAATGTAGTTCTCTTTTTTCCTGGTCGGTTAGAAGAATACTATAATAGCGGTTTTGAAGCCTCAATACCTGTAGAAATAGTTCACACTATCATCAGAAAATAAATAAATGAACTATTTTGAAACGGCTGGGATGGTGACAGGGGTCGGGGCTGCTGTCACATCTTAAAAGCAACCGGATTTAAGCTAAGAACAAAATACGGTTGCCTATTTGCCGATAATCAGGTCAAAATCACTGCTAAACATGAGGAAAGCAACCGATAAAAATTTCAAAGGAAATCCCGGTTGCCTTTTCCCCCAAGAAGGCAACCGATATTTTACTAAGGGAATTTACCGGTTGCTTTTGTTCCTAAAACAGCTCGAATACAAGACAAAATGATAGAAAAAGCAGCAGCAGCGGTACCAGGTATGGGTCAAAATAGTTATTTTCTAAAATATATTTACAAAGAGGGCATTCTGCTGTATATTATTGTTGAATAAAATTTCAATCAATAAAAAGAGGAACAAAATCGTGCCCAAAAATAAAGAATTAAACGAAAAACTCAAAGACGAACGCAGGGAACAGATTCTGTCAACAGCGTTGATGCTTTTTGCTTCCAGAGGTTTAGCTGCCACCAGAATTACTGATATCTCAAAGGCTGCAAACATCTCACAGGGGCTTTTATATCATTATTTTAGTTCTAAAGAGGAGATATTCGTTAAGTTAATGGAAACTGCCTTTGAGAAGCTGAATGAAGCATGTCGTTGGTTGGAAGCCCAGCCCATGCCGCCGGATGAGAAAATAAGATTTGCCATATACGAGTTGCTGAAGCTATTGGAAGAAAATCCGAATGCAGCCCGTTACCATCTTCTCATTGCGCAGTCTGCGGCCTCCGATTCAATACCCGATGAAGCTAAGGATATTATTCGTCGAGAATACACATATCCATACGAGGTAATTGCAAGAATTATCACCGAGGGCCAAGAAGCCGGAACAATCAAGAAGCATGACGCCAACCAGTCGGCCTTAGTGTTCTGGTCGGCGATTAAAGGCCTGGCTATCTATCGGGCTGTTCACCAGGATACTTTTATTGCAACGAATCCAGAAATACTGTGCAGCATTTTTCTTGAGGATATTAAAAAAGACATGTTATAAAAGGAGATCAGATATGCTAAGCTTTCGTGCCCGCCTGGTTAAGTTCTTATTGATGAACAGGCATTTATTAAAATTTCAGATCAGGAAGGAGCTTGTCGACTGGAACAAGTACGAATCTGTTCTTAACTTTCGGGATCAGGTTGAAACTGGAGCCGGGAAATTCGGAAAGCTTCCTGAGGATATCAGGATATCCCCTGTAAATATTGATACACTCTATGCTGAATGGATCATGCCGGCAGATAAGGGAAATAAGAAAGTGATTCTTTACTTCCATGGCGGCGGATACATATCCGGAACCTGTAAATCCCATCAGGCTATTACTTCAAAATTTGTAAAAGCCACCGGAATAGGTGCCCTGCTGTTTCAATACCGCTTAGCCCCGGAGGAACCCTACCCTGCAGCTTTGAATGATGCGATATCCGCTTATCGGTGGTTGCTGGCTCAGGGATTTGAACCTTCAGACATAGTATTTGTAGGGGATTCTGCCGGTGGAGGCCTATGCTTAGCCTCCCTGCTCGCAATACGGGATCAAGGATTGCCCTTGCCCGCTGCAGCGGTTGCCTATTCTCCTGTAACGGATCTCAAATGCACAGGGGAGACTTATAGAACAAAAGCAAAGATATGTTTGTCTCCCGAGGGGATGGCGCAGGCTATTGCCCGACATTATTCCGGAGATGAAGATCCCGCGCATCCTTATATATCCCCTCTTTATGGAGATCTTGCGGATCTGCCGCCTTTGCTCATATTTGCAGGAGAAGACGAAACCCTCTGCGACGATGCAGTCCGCTTTGCGGAAAAAGCTGAGAAAGCCGGAGTCGATGTAACTCTGCGAATCGGAGAGGGAATGTTCCATTGTTATCCCGCCATGGCTCCTCTCTTCCCGGAAGCTACGAAGGCATTGCAGGAAATAAGTACCTTTGTCAGGACGCACATTGGCTGTTAGCGCGGCGCGAATAAATCAGTTCACTTCCGTCCCACAAGCTTTTTCAACTCTGTTTTTACCGCTCTGTTTGGCCAGATAGAGGGCTTTATCTGCAACGAAATAATAGTCCTCTAACGTCTGGCTGTTTATATCATGCAGCGAGGCCACGCCGAAGCTGGAAGTGATTTGTATTGTGGCCGAACCTATGGTAAAGCTTTTTTCCATTATCAACTTTCTCAGTCTTTCAGCAAAGACACACCCTTCTTCCACGGTAGTCCTTGGCATAAGGATGATAAATTCCTCTCCGCCAAACCTGGCTACAGTATCGGACTCTCGGGCATTGTTTTTTAATAGATCGGCCAGTTGCTGAAGCACAACGTCACCTACCGGATGACCGTATGTATCATTAATGTTTTTAAAGTTGTCAATATCTAAAATCATGATAGCCGTTTCATGACCATAACGCTGCATCGAAGAATACTCCCGTTCGATTATCTTCTCCAGTAGCCGTCTGTTGGGTAAATCAGTAAGCTGGTCATAATAGGCCATTTGCTCCAATTGTTTTTGTTGGGCCTTAATGCGCCTCTTTTGGTGTATATCGGTGTAATTGTAATGCCACAGAATTATACTGAGTAAGAAACCGATCCCAATGGCAGTAATACCGTTGACTCGATTGGAAAGCAGTATCTGCGGATCGGTTATGGTCAACGCTATCAAATTATAATATGCAACATACGAAGTTACGTATATGATAAAGGAAGTCAGTGGCCTGATAAAGAAAATTACTCCGGTGACAATGCAGGTTATTAATAAAGGTGTGATATTGGTCGTTACCAATTGATCAATGGTGACTATGGTAATGCCGGATGCCATAATAACAACCACGACTATGTATTGCACCAGATACATAGCCGTATTCGGTTCAGTCCGGTTCTTCAGTTTATGAGTCGTTATGAAAAACCCGATCATGAAAATCAGCAATATAGAGTGAGATATAATGATCCCTTGACTCCATGTCTTTAGAACTTCTGTGTCATAGGATCTCGAAGTGAACAGAAGGATATTGAATATACGCAAGGGGATAGCAATGATCGATAAATAATAGATCCTTCGGGTATTAATACGTGCGCACTCACCCAAAACACTATTATTATCATGGAACGCTCTGATAATTTTCTCCTTTACGGATGCAAATGACCATTTTCTTTGAACGCTTCTAATATGTTTCACCACCATCATAATATTTCAAAGCCTATGTATAAGTTGTGACCTTGTCCGAGTAAATTAATATTATCATAAATTTCTTGAAATGTCTTCCTGTATTACCTCTATTTTGTGTTGTCGGATGCTTAAATCAACGCAAGATATGAAAAATATGGAACAAGGCAACTTTTTGTAATAAAATCATAGAAAGAACACGGGCGCATAAGTGTTTGAAGAACAATAGGAAATATGAGGAGAGAAAATGAACGAAGTAACAAAGCAGTTAATGGAACATGTTTCGATCCGTAAATTTAATAATCAGGACATCCCGGAAGAAGATATAAGTACGATCCTTGACGCTGCAATGCGGGGGGCTACCGGGGGAAATATGATGTCCTACAGCATCATTAAAATACAGTCGAAAGATACTTTGAAAAAGCTGGCGATAAGTTGCGACAATCAACCTTTTATTGTGGATGCCAACCTGGCTTTATTGTTTGTCGTTGACAATTACAAGTGGCATCGCCTTTTCCAGCTGGACGGGATTCCGGAAGCCTTCCCTGCTTATAATGGGCCGATCATCAACGATATGATCTTAGGCATGCAAGATGCCATGATTGCCGCACAGAATGCAGTGATTGCGGCCGAGAGCCTTGGAATAGGGACATGTTATATAGGCGACATTATGGAACGCTACGAGTATCATAAAGAGCTGTTTTGTCTGCCGGAATATACCATGCCGGCGACCATGGTTGTCATGGGGTATTATGACAAAAAGCCGAAGCGCAGGCCCAGATTTGACCGGAGGTTTGTTGTCTTTGATGAGTCTTATAAAAAGTTCGACGATGATTTTATCTATGATATGTTTTCCGACTATCTAGAGGAAGATCCGGATTTTGTGAAAAAGTTCTATAAGAGAAAGATGGACGCGGAGTTCTTTGTTGAGATGCACAGATCACTGCTTCTATATCTCGAGCAATGGATGGGTCCGGCGCGATAAACATGTACTGCAATTTAGATGAAAGCGGTAAGGAGTTTTGCGAGGAGGATTTTGATTATGAACTATCAACATGCCAGAGAATTTATATACAGGAATGCCAGACCGCTTGATATTGCAATCATTTCGAAAACGGGAGTAAAGAAGATGTTCTGGCGGCATTGGCTGCATACCAAAATGAGGACGGGGGATTTGGACATGCACTGGAGCCGGATTGCTGGAACCCCGATTCATCCCCGGTACAAACCTGGACTGCTACAGAGATTATTAATGAGATCGATCCGGAGGATAAAAGCGATCCGATAATACAGGGGATATTGAAATATTTATCCTCGGGAAAGGATTTTGACGGTCATACATGGGCAACTACAGTGGCTACGAATAATGATCACCCGCATGCGCCATGGTGGACTTTCGTACCGCCTCAGGAAATATCCTATAATCCAACAGCGTGCCTGATCGGATTTATAATAAAATTCGCAGATAGAAACAGTGATCTTTTTGATTTGGCCTGCATGCTGGCCAAAGAAGCATACGACCATTTCAAAGATCATTTTCCCATGGATTCCATGCACACTGTTTCTTGCTTTGTGAAATTATATGAGTATATGAAAGAAAGCACAATAAACGATCTTCTGGATATGGATGAATTCCGCGCTTTACTAAGCGAACAGATCCGGCAGGTGATCACCTATGATACATCGATATGGCCTATTGATTACGTTTGCAAGCCGTCTTTGTTCATAGGATCTAAGACAAGCGACTTTTACTTAGAAAACAAAGAGATCTGCGACTATGAATGCGAATTTATATCAAATACCCAAAACGCAGACGGCACCTGGAACATTACATGGTCATGGAACGATTATCCCGAACAATGGAGCATCAGCAAAAATTGGTGGAAATCGGATTGGTTCATAAAGAATCTACGTTACGTTTCTCAACTACGATGATATGAATTCCCGCACCTTTAGAGTTTGAGTTGTACAGGTTTTTGCTCACAGTAACCTAACCTGTATAACAGTGGCGCAAAGTTGTACAGGAGACAGCTTTACAACAGATTTCCTGTACAACTTCAGGTCTAAACACCGGAAAGTTGTACAGGTTTTTGCCCATTGCATTGTAACCTGTACAACAAAGGAGTAGAGTTGTACAGGTTTTTCTATATATGATTGCCACCTGTATAATAGGGTTCTAAGATCTAAACCACATTTAATAAAACCAATGAATGATGGTCAGCGGGAGCTGCTGGCAGCTGTGCAACTTAATAATGATTTCACACATGGCCGAAGTTACTCAGCAGAATCTGAATATATGGTATAATTATCTTCAATGGCTTCAGTATATTTGTATAAGACTCAGCAAAGGCACCGTCATTATCAAAATAAGAGAAAGGGTCTGGACTTG
>DCUA01000064.1 GCA_002329675.1 Firmicutes bacterium UBA1426
ACATTATTCAAAAAAGAAGTCCTATTGGTTTTCACTTCAGGCTTTTGCGTAATGCTGACCATTTTCACTATGCTGAATTTATTACCTTTATATGTTGTTGAAACGGGAGGTACTGAGCTTCAGGCAGGCATACAAAACTCGGTTTTCAGCATTGCAGCAGTGGCCTTTCGGTTTTTTCTGGGACCTTTAGCAGATACCAAGGGTAGAAAAGTTCTATTGGTGGCAGGAAGTTTTGTATTCGCCACTGCGCCCATCGCAATATGGTTTGCGCCGAATCATATCTTTCAGATCATAGCCAGAATATACCATGCCATCGGCTTAGCCACCTTCCTTTCTTCGGCAAGCTCCTTGTTAGCTGATCATACACCTTATGAGCACAGAGGTAAGATTTTCGGACTATATCGTGCCTTGCTGTCATTTTCCCTTATGATAGGACCGGGCATCGGGATCGCTTTGATAAATACAAGAGGTTATTCATCCCTTTTCGTCTTCACATCCATTGTCGCCTTTGTCAGTCTGGTAGCTGTGATGCTGCTTCCTAAGGAAGATATGGGTTCTTCCGCCAGGCTTGAGCTTATGAAAGTGTTATCTGCCATGATACAGCTTTTGCGCAATCCCAGCTTAGTGTTGGGGTATTTGGGGATCGTGGTAGTAGCCGCACCCTACGCTTCTCTGCTTGCGTATCTTACCATGTTTACACTTAGAACCGGTTTGATCGACAATCCCGGAATATATTTCACTGTATTTGCCGGTGCCGGCATGATTGCAACTGTTTTCTCAGGTGCTCTTGCCGATCGGATTGGTCGGGAAAAAATCATCTGGCCTTCCATCATCCTTCTGGGATTAGGCATATGCGGGCTAAGTATGCTGGATCGTTTCGGCGAAAGTGCTTTTTATTTATCCGCTCTGTTATCGGGAATAGGATATACAGTCGCACTATCGACCCTGGTGATATGGATAATCGATCATGCCGATGAAAAAACAAGGGCAACTGCCCTTGTCCTGCAAGAAAACTCCATTGATATCGCCATGTCCATCGGCCCATTTTTGATTGGCATAGGCTCTATGAAGTTTGAGCTGTCTGCTATGTTTTTATTCTTAGGTATATTTACAGCCCTATCAAGTGTTTTTCTGTTTAGCCGGTCCATTAGAAAAGCAGGCTGATTCTCCAGCCTGCTTTTCTGTTTCGAAAGGTATTTAATTTACTTCATAAAGGTCACATCACGAAGCCAAGGACAAGGAATCCGAAAGCAGCCAGTACGAAGGCCACCAGGATCAGGGGAAGCGAGCTTCTGAAGTATTCTACCGGCGTCACCTGAGTGGAAGCGGAGGTGAGGATCACCGTATCGCTGTAAATACAAATATGACCGCCTGCACAAACAGCAGAGATCAGAGCACCGGCACAGAGGAAGGGATTGACACCCAGTGCTTCGGCCAGAGGTGCAATGATGGGGAAGGAAATAGCTGCCAAACCCCAGAAGCTTCCCGAGCCAAAGGACAGCAAGGCGATGACGACGAAAATCGTCACCGGGAGCAGAGCCGGATTCAAAGCCTTCAGCGCACCCTGGATCACATAATCAGTGAGTCCTAACCCGTCATTTACCACCATCAGGGTGTATGCCATGATAATGAGGATCAATACAGGGAACATATCCACCATGCCCTTGATCACGCTGTCAAAGAACTTATTAAAGCTCAATAGCCTCTGAGGCAAATACATGACAAAGCAGACGCCGATAGCTGCGAAGAGGGCAATAACGATGTCTTCCGTGATCACTGTTAGTACAGCCACCACTACAATAGGAATAACAAAATTAACGGCCCTGCACTTTTTACCCTCAAAAGCTTTTTCCTCGTCGGGAAGTTCAATCAATGCAGCCAGAGAAATATCAGATAAAACCTGCCCGGTTTCCAGGGTTCTCCGTTCGGCTTCTTTCATAGGCCCGAATAGAGGCAGGATGCCCGTGCTGAAAAAGGGTACCAGAATAACCGCGATCCAGCCATAGAGAACAAATGGAACAGCGGCAGTGTAGGCTGCAAATGCGCTCATTCCCCCTGTCATGCCGGCAGCTTCCATCTGCCCCGACATAAATGCCCCCCAGGTAGAGAAGGGAACAATTGCGCAGACGGTAACGCCCGTTGAGTTCACAATGTAAGCCAGCATCTCTCTGGACACTCTGTACTTGTCCGTGATGGGTCTGGTGGCGGCGCCTACTGCCAGGCAGTTAAGATAGTCATCTACAAAAATAATAATTCCTAAGATCCAGGAGCCAATGGTGGATGCTCTTCGTCCTTTAATGATTTTCTGCGCAAGGTTTGCGAAACCCAGCACTCCTCCCGAATCCTGCATCAGAGCAATCAGGCTTCCAAACAGAGCGCACAGCAACAGTACCCACACTGTTGTCTCGTCCATAAGCACCTGATACAGCCCATCCAGAAACAAGTTGAATGTTTCTCCCGGATTTCCGCCGGCCAGAATCACAAAGCCTACTACAACACCGACAAAAATTGAAATAAAGGTCTGCTTGGTGACAAGAGCCAATACTACAATGACGATGATCGGGAGCAGGCTTATGAAGCCATATGTACCATCCAAAATGATCCCACCTTTCATAAACGCAACAACGAATAGCTATAATAATTTATTTGAAACTGTCCTCTGACAGGACAATGTCTCCTATAGCAACTGCGAATATTTTCGCATTTAACATAAGGCTTTCGATATTGATGTATTCATTCTCTTCATGGCAGGTGTCCTCCTCACCGGGGAAGATTGGCCCCCATGACACAATATTTTCCATGGCTTTGGCATAAGAACCCCCATAGGCAAGTGTGAATTCGTTGGGAAGTCCGCTGACCTCTTCATAGGCTCTTGCAAACACCTTCATGAATGGTTTTTCTTTGCTTATGTAAACAGCGGGCAAGCTGCTGACGTTCCCCATCTTTACCCCCAGTTCGGCGGCCAGCTTTTCTATGGCTTTGACAAAGTCCTCCTCGCGAGCGCCGTATGAAAAGCGAATGTTGAAGTTGACACGGATCTGTCCCGGCTCAGTGATGATCCTCGTCACCGACATGGTGTTCCGATGAATATACTCCCCGTTCAAATATTCATTTTCACTGTACAAACCGATACCACTGCAATAAACATCGGTAAACCGTTCCTTCAGTATTACGGCAAGGCGGGCTGCACTGTTCTCTGCAAGGTCCATTTCACAAAGCTCATGGCAAAGCTTGATGATAGCGTTGTCTCCTTTCTCCGGCTGGCAGGAATGAACCGCATATCCGGTGGCAGCCAAAGTCGTCTCTACCTCATTAAAAGTCCCATCGCTCTTTCCGGTTCGCTTCAGGAGTTTTGCAACAGCACGGCCGGGAACGATATTGGTAGCGGTTCCGCCGTCAACAGCCGCAAGGAACAATCCTTCTCCTTGACAGTCCTCAGAGGGGATGATCATTTCCAGATCCATGGCACCTTTTTCGATGTTGCACAAGGGAAATTCCCCATCCGGAGTAAACCCATAATCGGGCAGAGGAAAATTCTTTACATAAGCCCGCATATCCGTCCACTCCACCTCTTCCTGAGTGCCCAGGATCATCTGGACCTTCTTTTTCAGAGGGATGCCAAGCTCCGTCACCGCTTTCATAGCGTAGAGGCTTGCGATAATGGCGCCCTTGTCATCCAGGGTTCCTCTTCCGAAAACCGCCCCGTCTCTCACCCGTGGCTCGAAGGGTGGCGATTTCCAGACGGACAGATCACCGGGAGAGACTACATCCACATGGGACAGAATACCCAGGGTTTCAGCCCCTTCTCCTGCCTCAATGATCCCCACCTGACCATCCAGGACTGACTGCGCAGAAAACCCCATCTTTCTTCCAAGCTCCAGTGCGAATTCCAGTGCTTCCCTGACATGAAGGGAATCATCAGAGACACTTGGAATTCTAACGAAATCACAAAGATCAGCTATCATTTGCGTTTTGTTGCTTTCCAGGTAATCCATCAGCTTCTGTCTGTCCATAATACGGCCTCCTTCTTATGCACTTTCATTCTACTGCTATATATTAACCGCTGCAAGCCCTTACAGTCACCGGGATGCAGCTCTCACAGGGCACATCGATCTGACACTTGCCGCAGCCGTATCTTGGGGCAAACTTTCTGCTTGTATAATCTAAGAATTCCGAGCAAGGGGGATGAGCTTTTCCGCTTTCAAGGGAAATGGCCCTGACAGGACAGTGATTGGCGCACTTTCCGCACATGGTGCAATAATCATAGATCCCTGTGTAATCCCTCTCGTCCGGGTTCAGATACAGTTGAGTGATGATGCTTCCAAACCGGCCGGCTACGCCTTTTCGGGTTATCAGCCCTTTTGAAAGCCCGAAGGTGCCAAGCCCACAGACATAAGCGGCATGCCGCTCCGACCAGTTGCTGGTGAATGAGGCATCCGAGTGTGGTTCCTTCCCGACAGCCTTCGTTATGCTCCACATTCTTTTATCCAATAGAGGTGTCATACTTTCGTAACCGGCTTGCACCAGTTCCTTTACCAGGTAAGCTGTAAGATCAGCGAGGAGGGCCTGACCCTCGATTCTGGCATGCAACCACCCCGGCGAAGGGAGTTTAAAGTCTTTTTTATTACTATCTTTAACTTCTTTGCTGAAGGGTAAAAAGAAGGAAATAACAGTCTTTGCCCCGGGGAGCCACTCATCAGGAAGCAGCATCCATCTCAAATTGGCATCTCCGCTCTTCAGATCTAGAAAGCACAGATCATCGGCGCTCCCGAAACCAAGGATGGGATCCTCATATATTTTAAGTCCGACGACCTCTTCACTGAGAGCTGTCTCTTTCCCGATCAGATTACTCTCAGAGTTTCGAATAAACTCCGTCGCCAGCTTGATCAAATCGCCCTTATCCATTCTTTCGCCTCTTGTTGAATTCCGATCGATTTCCTATAAAAGCACAGGGGGAAGATGTGATGCATTTGCCACAAACTTCGCTGCCCTCACTACCTGCATAGGAACTTCCTAATTCCTTATTGACTGCCCCATTTTCCTTTAATAATGAAAAACATTTATGCCTATCATATCCGGTACTGCTCAACGCCCCCACCGGGCAGCTTTTCATGCAGATGCGGCAACTTCCATTCTTCTTATACAGACAGAGCTCCTCAGTTTTAGGGGGGTCCGGCTTCAGGTCAAGGTTCGTTACTAAGGTAAAGTACCGGCCGCAGCACCCTGACGGTGTGATCAGCATGTTGTTCAATCCGAATGTCCCCAGGCCTGCGGCATATGCGAAATGCCTGTGGGACCAATTGCTGAGGAGACTTCCCCGGTCAAATGTGGATGTTTCTTTTGAAACTGCAGCTTTATAGCCTTTATTCTTTAGAAATGTAATGAGGTGATCATTCAGATAGCCAAACATGGCATTCGTCTCTTCGTAGGCCAATGCCCATTCGGGGGCAGCCAGCCTCCCGGCCGACGCATTAGCTTCTGCAAGTTCCTCCGTAAAAGGTACATAATACGCTATCACCGTAGATGCATCTTCCAGCACATCTTCCGGCAAAGAATGAGCAGGTCCGATAGTCTCTTTAAGCGCGAGTATGTAAGGATGGGCTGCATCTGCAAAGCCCACCAGAGGAGTGCCCCATTTTGTTGAGATGCTCGGTTGGGCCCCATATTTTTTTACGAAACTACAGATTTCCGACTGGATGCTTTCTTTTAGCAACCGGCTTTCTTCATGATCCATCGCCATGCCACCTTACCTCATTTCTATTCGATTGTGATACCGGCGATCAGTTCCTTTTCCATTTCGCACCGATGAGAGGGGGTGTTGATCCCCGGCAGGCCACCGGTATGAAGGAATATTATTTTTTCACCTTGCTTGATGTCTCCTGTTGCCACCATGTCCCGGATGGCCGCATAAACCTTTCCTGTATAACATGGATCCAGAAGAATGGCCTCTTTCCGGGCCATTTCATAGACTGCCTCACGCACTTCTCTCACCGGGTTGTTGTACCCTCCCCGGATAAATTCCGTGCGAATATCAAAACCCGCCGGGCCTGCAGATATGTCCAGCTCCCAGGAGTCCTTGCACTGGTTGAAGTAATCCAGAGTATAGGATTTAACGTCCTCATAAAACGGACCGATGAGGATGCCGGTAAGTCGGATGGACGAGTTGCAGAGCCCGCAATAGAGACCCATATAGGTTCCCATACTGCCCACTGCAACAAAAACGCGGCCATCTTTCGTCTGCTCCAGCAGCTCCTTTGCACAATCATAGTAGCCCAGGGCTCCCAGCTGATTTGAGCCTCCCATTGGGATGAAATAAGGTATCTCTCCGGCATTTTCATATTTTCTCATGACCCGGCCCACAAGGTCCATGAGGGGAGTCCCGTCATCTTTGTGAAGCACCAGATCCGCACCCATGATCCGGTCTAAAAGGATATTGGCAGATACCTCGCCGGGATACTCATCGATAGCCACGATGGTGCATTTCATGCCGTACTTCGCGGCTACGGCTGCAGTAAGCCTGCCATGATTGGTCTGGGCCCCTCCCACAGTTACCAGTGCGGTGGCCCCTTTTGCCTTTGCATCATAGAGGAAGTACTCCAGCTTACGGAGTTTGTTTCCGCCTCCGCCTAAATTGGTGAGATCATCCCGCTTTATATAAAGCGAAATGCCAAGATCCTTTGAAAGCGTCGGAAGGTATTCCAACGGAGTGGGTAGGTGGAGAAATCTCTCCTTTTGAAATTTTTTCATTATAATCACCTTATCCTAATGATATTTTGAAGTCGCTAGTCATTGGATTTATAGTCGATAATACCCCCGGCATCCAGGATCACCTGATAGCCCAGCTCTTCAAGTATCTTGCTGGCCTGAGCCGAGCGGTTCCCACTGCGGCAATAGACAATAACTATGTCTGTCTTTTCAGGTACAGCGGTTAGTATGGCCTCTTCAATTCCGTCCAATGGGATGTTTTGTGCTCCGCTGACATGGCCCTCCTGGTATTCCTCAGGAGTTCTTACGTCAATGAGATTTGCGTTCCGGGGCAAGTGATCAAGGATCATTTCAGCAGTATCAAAGGATATGACCGTATGGTCTGCAAATGCCCTGATTTCGTCTGCCTTGATGACAGTGCCCTGAGGCGGCCAGGATTCGCGCAGCTCTGGTTCGATTTCATAGCTATACAGGCTGCCTACAGCGGGTGGCCCCTCCATTTCATCAGGAAAGCTCAATGAAATCAACTGCCCTTGT
>DCUA01000234.1:0-150 GCA_002329675.1 Firmicutes bacterium UBA1426
ACAACATGGCAGAAGCTTGCCGAGTACAACAAACTTTCCAATCCACATCTCATCTTCCCCAATCAAAAGATCCTGATCCCCGGGGAAGCTCCCGCCACTCCGGCGCCTGCTCCGGAACCTGAACAGGAACCCAGCCCATGGGAGAGCGCA
>DCUA01000234.1:164-2210 GCA_002329675.1 Firmicutes bacterium UBA1426
GATCCGGATTTTGCCTATGACATCGCTTATGAGCTGTCCAAAAATCCGAAATACTTATCATCGAGTCTGGGCACCCGTACATCCGGAAGTGATGCGGAGCATGCGGCTGCCGATTATCTTCTTTCCCTGATGAAGAAGATCGGCCTTGAGGAGACGGAAAAGGCCGCCGCTGATGTGGACAAATGGCAGTTCAACGACGCCACCCTGACACTGGCAGGCGACGACAGAGTTATCAAACCCCATTCCTATGCGACAGCAGCCACTCCCAAAGAAGGTATCACAGCGGAGATCCTGTACCTGGGTGATGGTACTATGTGGGACTATGAAGCCTATGAAGGTGATGTCACAGGTAAAATAATACTCGTTGATATCGATATGAGGGCTAACTGGTGGATCACTTACCCCATGCTGGAAGCCGAATTCCGTGGAGCAGCGGCTATTATGAACTCTGCGGTCAGCGGATTCTCGGAAATAAGCAAGGATGCTTACAATTGCAATGACATATGCGGACCGGTAAGCATTCCCTGCGTCAGCATAACGCAGAACGATGCAGAATACATCAAAGCCCAGATCGAGGAGAAGGGCAGCGTCACCGGCACATTGAAGGTTGACAATGTGGTCGAGCCCGGCGGTACGACATATAATATCGTTGGAAAGATAAAAGGAAAAAGCTCCGATCAGCAGATCATCGTAGGAGCTCACTACGATATGTATTTTGAAGGATTCCAGGATGATAACATGGCAGCAGGTATCGTGCTTGCCATGGCAGATGCCATGAAAAAGTCCGGATATGTGCCGGAGAACGATATCGTGTTCTGTCTGCATGGTGCAGAGGAATGGGGAGCCAGTTACACCCAGTTTGACTGGACCGTCGGGGCATGGCGCATGATCAATGAGGTTCATCCGGAATGGGCAGGAAAGACCCTGGCCTTCCTGAACTTTGAGCTTCCTGCTTACGAGTTTGGCACTTACACCAGTGTGTACTCAGCACCGGAGCTATACAGCCTCATCGATACCTTTGTCAACAAGGACTTTGCTCCAAAGCCGGAGGGATGTTTCCCCGACGGAGTTCTGACGGAAGGCTATCAGACCTACACTTATTCCGATGATTTTTCCTATTATGCAGCAGGTGTACCTTCCACAGTAAACGGCTTCCTGTTGCAGAGGGATATGGAGACCGTATTCCCGTTCTACTACAACTACTATCATACGAATTTCGATACCCCGGAGACGTACGATGAGGATGTGGCAAACTTCAATCTCCGGTTCTATGGGGCACTGGTTATTTTCATCGACCAGCTGCCGGCCCTCTATCTGGATTTCACGTCCCAGTTCGACCGGCTCACTGACGCATTGGATGAAGAAATCAGCGCAGCGAGCGGAGCCGATGTGGAAGCATACAAAGCAGCTGTAGCTAAGTTAGGCATTGCAGCAAATGAGGCAAAGGAAAAGATCCTCGATATCAACACCCGCTATGTTGAGGCAGTGAAAGCAGGTGCGGATAAAGAGGTCATCGATGCCCTCCGGATGGAAGGGAAGGAGTTGAACAAGGCGAATCTGAAGGTGTTCAAATTCGTCCAGGATGCTTTCCTCGGATTGCTGTATGAAAGACCTGTAGTACCTCATGAAGGGCCTCAGGAAAACATTGCTTTGATGGAAGCCATAATCGCGGCCCTCTCTGAAGGTGATGTAGTTACCGCAACGGATGAATACGCCTGGGCTGTCAACAACGTTTTTGAATGGTATGAAATGTACTTCAGCCCGGAAGTTATGGAGATCCACTACGATATGTTCTACGGAGAGGACAATCAGGACAACCTGTTCTGGGGCACCAACAAGGCTTTCGCACCTGCCGATGTATCGGAAGCCACCCGGTCACTGTTCTTAAGGTATGAAGAAACCGACGGCGATTTTTCGAAGGAGATCGGCATATATGAAAAGGCCATCGAAGCTCAGAAAGTGATTCTGAAGGATCTGATGAAAGAAGAGACAACCAATATCCTTAAGCTGGTAGATATGTTGTAATAGGTCTGTCAAAACAAACAC
>DCUA01000234.1:2218-14211 GCA_002329675.1 Firmicutes bacterium UBA1426
CGAAGGTAATGAGATATACTATAATTTAATTGTAGTAGTACCAAATGATCGGAGGAACCAATGAAAAAGATTCTGTTGCTGTGCATGATAGCAATGTTGCTTATCGTTAACACAGCATGCGATACAATCGAAGCAAAGCCAATCGATCCACTGCCCAAAGTGGTCATGGTGGCCTCGGAAGGAGGCCTGGGAGATGCATCTTTCAACGATATGGCCTATGAAGGTATTTTAAGAGCTGCGGAGGATTATACGATTGAAATAACGGTTAAAGAACCATTAACGCAGGATGATTACATAGAGGCAGTAGCCGGAGCCGCACTTGAGGGCGCAGATCTCGTCATTGCTGTGGGGCATATCGAGGGGGATGACCTGGAGGAAATTGCAGAGGAAAGCCCGGACACTCTATTCGCAGTGGTGGATTCGGAGCATGAGGCTCCGGATAATGTGATGAGCCTCTCCTTTAAAGAGGAGGAAGGCGCCTTCCTCGTTGGCGTAATCGCCGCCATGTCTTCGGAAACACAAACTCTGGGATTTATAGGGGGCGTAGAGGATGGTACCCTGGATGGATTTGAGTTCGGTTATCGGGCCGGTATCAAGGCTGTCAATCCCGAGGCAAGAGTTCTGGTGGAATACACAGATCGGTTTGACAATGCAGAGGCTGGAAAAGAGGCAGCTCTGTCACTCATCGATGAAGGAGCGGATGTGATCTTTCATGCTTCGGGAGAGTGCGGGATCGGCGTGATCGAAGCAGCTGATGAGCGGGGCGTATGGGCCATAGGAGTCGATAAAGATCAGTCATACATAGATCCGGATACAGTGCTTTGCTCTATGTTCAAGCGCGTTGACAACGGTGTATATCTGTCTATTCAGAGCTTCCTGGATGGAGAATTCGAAGGTGGCGTTTACAGATTCGGTCTTGATTTTGAAGCTGTTGGCTATTCCGACAAGGCGGGGAATCTGACGGAGGAGGCAAAAGCACAGGCAGACTTTTATGCTGCCGCTATCCTGGCGGGGGACATTTACATACCGGAAAACAGGGAGCAATTCGAGGAGTTCAAAGTTCCCGATCTGGAGCAGGAATAAAAACAGCTTTTCACTTCGCTGTTTTTGGAGTATAATGGAAGAAGTTCATTAATGCTTAACGAACAAATTAGGAGGAGAAGAATCAAATGAAGAAATTTTTGGTATTGCTGCTGGCCTTTGCTATGGTATTTAGCTTAGCGGCTTGTGGCGGCACAGAGCCTGCTCCCGATGACGATGGCGAACCGGTTGCTGAAGGATACGAGATTGCGATGATCACCGACATCGGTTCCATCGATGACAAATCCTTCAACCAAGGGACCTGGGAGGGTATAGTAGCTTATGCCGAAGAGAACGGAATCACGCATAAATACTATAAGCCTACCGAGCAAACCACCGATGCTTATCTGGCATCCATCCAGCTGGCAGTTGAAGGCGGAGCCAAAGTAGTAGTTACCCCTGGCTTCCTCTTCGAAGAGCCCATCTTTATCGCACAGGATATGTACGAAGATGTTAACTTCATTCTGATCGACGGAAATCCGCACAATGCAGACTACACTGAGTTCAGGACCAACGACAATGCCGTAGGTATCGTTTATGCAGAAGAAGAATCCGGATATCTTGCCGGTTACGCAGCTGTAAAAGACGGCTATACCAAGCTGGGCTTCATGGGCGGAATGGCTGTTCCCGCTGTTGTACGTTTTGGTTACGGATTTGCTCAGGGTGCCGAAGCAGCTGCTGCTGAGCTTGGCATTCCCAGCATCGAACTGAAATACCACTACACCGGCAATTTCGATGCCACACCGGAAACCCAGACCCTGGCTACCTCCTGGTATGCTGAGGGCGTTGAAGTTATCTTTGCCTGCGGTGGACTGGTTGGAAACTCCGTCATGTCTGCTGCTGAAGCATCAGGTGCAGCGGTCATCGGTGTTGACGTTGATCAGAGTTCTGAGTCCGAGACTGTCATCACTTCCGCTATGAAGGGCTTAGCTGCTTCTGTACAGTCGGCTCTGGAAGCCTACTATGCAGGGAACTTCCCGGGTGGAGAAGCTCTGGTTTACGGAGCAGCCCAGGACGGCGTTCAGTTGCCGATGGAAACCTCTAAGTTCGAGAACTTCACGCAAGCTGACTACGATGCAGTCTTTGCTGATCTGGTTGCCGGAAATATCAAGCTGGTCAAGGATACCGATGCAAGCGGCAAAGAGATGACTCTCAATGATCTTGGTTTGTCCATCGTTAAGGCTACTTTGGTGGAATAGCACCAGTCCGTACTTAACTCTTTATATCATGAATTTATCAGCGAGCTCCGATAAAAGGAGCTCGCTGTTGTTTGTCCAAAGACCAGGACGGGCATATATTAATAATGATTTATTTTTCATGATATTTCATGTATAATTAGGACGTGTTGTATTATTGAAATTATAATCTGTTTTTTACTGTATGGTAAATGTAAAAACCCACAAACGGAGGGCAACATATGGATTATGTGATCGAAATGTTGAACATCACAAAAGAGTTTCCCGGGATCATTGCAAATGATAACATTACTCTCCAACTAAAAAAGGGTGAGATTCATGCGCTGCTCGGTGAAAACGGTGCGGGAAAATCTACACTGATGAGTGTGCTCTTTGGCCTTTACCAACCGGAAAAAGGCACCATCAAGAAAGAAGGAAAAGAAGTAAAGATCAACGACCCTAACGCTGCCAACGCCCTTGGGATCGGTATGGTGCATCAGCATTTTAAGCTCGTGCACAACTTTACAGTGCTGCAGAACATCATCTTAGGTGTGGAGACTACCCATAATGGTCTGCTGCGAATGGACGATGCGAGAACAAAAGTAGTATCGCTTTCGAAAAGATACGGGCTTTCCGTGGATCCTGATGCGCTGATCCAGGATATTACAGTTGGTATGCAGCAGCGTGTTGAAATCTTAAAAATGCTCTATCGCGACAATGAAATTCTCATCTTTGATGAACCTACTGCTGTGCTCACTCCCCAGGAAATCGACGAACTTATGAAAATCATGAAGGATCTGGCAGCAGAAGGAAAGTCCATACTTTTTATCACTCATAAACTGAATGAGATCAAAGAGGTTGCAGACCGCTGTACCGTGCTGCGCAAGGGAAAACTTGTGGGCACTGTAGATGTGGCAGACACTTCCATTGAACAAATGTCCGAGATGATGGTCGGCCGGAAAATCGATTTTGCGGTAGAAAAGGCAGATGTGGAGCCCGGCGAGCCTGTATTGGAGGTTCGGGGACTCACCGTTGGCGGTAAGCACACGAAGAAATCTGTAAAAGATGTATCCTTTACTGTAAGAAAAGGTGAGATAGTCTGTATTGCAGGGATCGATGGTAACGGACAGTCAGAGCTTGTCTACGCACTGACCGGCCTGCAGCCCATTGAGAAAGGCCAGATACTGATCAACGGCAAGGACATAACCCACCTTTCCATCCGGAAACGCAATGCGGAAGGTATGAGCCATATTCCCGAAGACAGACATAAACATGGGTTGGTTCTCGATTACAGCCTTGAAGAGAATCTGGTGCTCAAATGCTATTATACACCTATATTTCAGAAAAACGGATTCCTCAAGTTCCAGAAGATCAATGAGTATGCGAACTGCCTCATCGCCAAATACGACATCCGCAGCGGACAAGGTGCGAAGACCATTGCGCGGAGCATGTCCGGGGGTAATCAGCAAAAGGCGATCGTTGCCAGAGAAATCGATCTCGGCCCCGAGATCCTGATCGCAGTTCAGCCTACCCGCGGTCTGGACGTTGGAGCCATCGAATATATTCACAAACAGCTCCTGTCGCAGCGTGAAGAAGGAAAGGCAGTTCTTCTGATTTCCCTGGAGCTGGACGAAGTCATGGACATCAGCGATCGGATCCTGGTCATCTACGAGGGAGAGATCGTGGGAGAGCTGGATCCCAAGACCGCAACATTGCAGGAATTGGGCCTGTACATGGCCGGTGGCAAGCGAGATGAAAGGAGTGAGGCAATATGATCCTGTTAAAAAAGCTGCTTAACATTCGCGGATTCAATAACGCTACTTCTTCCATCGTTGCTATTTTTGCCGGATTACTATTCGGATTCATCATCCTGCTGATCAGTAACCCGTCCCAGGCGGTAGATGGTTTCATCATAATCCTCAAGGGAGGCTTTTCCACAGGCGGAAAAGGAATGGGACAGGTCATGTACTTCGCTACACCACTGATCCTGACGGGCTTATCCGTAGGATTTGCCTTCAAGACGGGCCTGTTCAACATCGGTGCATCCGGACAGTTTATCATGGGGGCTTTTGCGGCCGTTTACATCGGCGTAAAATGGACCTTTATTCCCGCACCATTCCATTGGATGGTTGCCCTCCTGGCTGCTACCATAGTAGGAGGCCTGTGGGCTCTTATACCGGGACTTCTGAAGGCATACTTAAATGTACACGAAGTAATCTCCACGATCATGATGAATTATATCGGGATGTATCTGGCTAACTTCCTGGTCAAGTCCACGGTATACGATTCTAAAAAAGCGCTCTCCATGAACGTGGCCGAATCTGCTGTTCTGCCGAAAGGAGGATTGGACAAGATCTTCTACAACCCCATAGGCTCTTCCGGGGCTGTGGACTTATCTACGGTGAACAGCGGATTCTATATCGCTTTAGTTGTTGCTGTTATCATGTTCATCGTACTTAATAAAACTACTTTCGGTTATGAACTCAAGGCTTGCGGATTCAATCAGAATGCAAGCAAATACGCAGGGATCAATGAAAAAAGGAGTATCGTGCTGTCTATGGTCATCGCCGGTGCTTTGGCCGGCCTTGGCGGCGGACTTCTATATCTCTCCGGAGCCAGCGGCCGCCACATCAAAGCAGTAGATGTTCTGGCAGCGGAAGGCTTTAACGGTATTCCCGTGGCGTTACTGGGTCTGTCCAATCCCATAGGAATCATATTCTCGGCGATTTTCATCTCCTACATCACTCTGGGTGGAAACTATCTGCAGACTCTGAATTTCGTTCCGGAGATCATCGATGTCATAATCGCCTGCGTCATCTACTTCAGCGCCTTTGCCCTTCTCTTCAGAAATATACTGCCAAGGTTGCTGAAATGGAGAATGGATGCGGCAGAGATCAAGAACGAAAGGGGGAACGAATAATGAGTATCCTTTACTTAGTCGTTCAGCAGACCATGTTCTTCTCCATCCCCTTGCTCATCGTAGCATTGGGCGGTGTATTTACCGAGCGAAGCGGTGTCACTAACATCGCTCTTGACGGTATGATGATCATGGGGGCATTTACGAGTATTTTCTTTATAAATCAGATGCAGAGCACTATGAGCGGCCAGCTCTTGCTGCTGATCGCCATTCTCATCGCGGTAGTCACGGGAGTGGTTTTTTCCCTGCTTCACGCTTACGCATCCGTGAATATGAAGTCGGATCAGATCATCAGCGGTACAGCACTGAATTTGTTCGCCCCGGCTTTCGCAATATACGTAGCCCGTATGATCCAGGAAAATGGCGTTCAACAGATCACCTTCAGCAACACTTTCCGTATATCATCGGTTCCGGTGCTGGGTGACATCCCCATCCTTGGAGGACTACTGTTTAAGAATGCATATATCACCACCTATATCGGATTACTTATCCTGGTGATCTCCGTCATCGTGCTCTATAAAACCCGGTTCGGGCTGCGTCTCCGCGCCTGTGGTGAACATCCTCACGCTGCGGATTCCGTAGGCATCAACGTATACAGGATGCGCTACGCTGGAGTTATGATATCCGGTGGTCTGGCCGGGCTGGGAGGATTGGTATTCGTCATTCCGACATCCACACAGTTCAATGCCACCGTTTCAGGTTATGGATTCCTGGCCCTGGCGGTCATGATATTCGGTCAGTGGAAGCCCATGAGAGTACTTTTTGCGGCTTTCTTCTTCGGCCTTATGAAGACCATTGCTTCCGCTTATTCCGTCATCCCATTTTTGTCTACAGCACAGATTCCCAGCGATGTGTATAAAATGATACCTTTTATTGCAACCCTAATAGTACTGGCCTTCAGCTCCAAGTCCTCTCAGGCACCGAGAGCGGTGGCCGTTCCCTACGATAAGGGCAGCAGATAATAACTCAGCCACGGGGACAGACCCTCCGGTTGCTTTTGCACCCAGGGGGACAGACCCCGTGGAAGGTCTGTCCCCCTGGGTGCAAAAGCAACCGGAGGGTCTGTCCCCGTGGCTGATGTTTGGAGGACATATGGCTTTTTTACCGGTTACACGAGAAGATATGAAAGAAAGAGGCTGGAACCAGCCGGATTTTGTGTTGGTGACCGGAGATGCTTATGTGGATCACCCTTCCTTTGGCCATGCGATCATCAGCCGTGTGCTGGAGAGCCGGGGATATAAAGTCGCTATACTGCCTCAGCCCGACTGGCGAAGTGCAGAAGATTTTCGTCGTTTTGGAGAACCCCGTCTGGGCTTTCTCATAAATTCGGGAAACGTTGACTCCATGGTGAATCACTTTTCCGTTTTCAAGCACAGGAGGCGGACCGACATCTATTCTCCGGGAGGAGAGGCAGGTCATCGTCCCGATAGAGCCGTCATCGTATACAGCAACAGGGCACGGGAAGCCTATAAGGATGTGCCCGTTATCATCGGTGGCCTGGAGGCAAGCTTGAGAAGGCTTGCACATTATGATTACTGGGAAGACAAGCTCCGCAGGTCTATTCTGCTGGACGCAAAAGCCGACCTTCTGATCTACGGAATGGGAGAGAAGGCAGTGGTGGAGATTGCCGATGCTCTTGACAGCGGTATAGAGATCAAAGATATCACATGGATTCCCGGGACAGCCTATAAGACCACAAGTTCACTGGAGGATCTGAGTTCTTCCTTTCCCGGGCAAGATACGATCCTGTTGCCATCCTGGGAGGCAGTCAACCATTCTAAGAAGACTTATGCAGAGAGCTTCCGTCTGCAATATCTGAACAGTGACTCCCACAACGGGAAAACACTGATTGAACCTTACGATAACAATATTGCCGTTGTGGTCAATCCACCCATGCCGCCACTGGAAACACTGGATCTTGATGACATATACCAACTGCCCTATGAAGGAAACTGGCACCCCATGTATGAAGACGCCGGCGGCGTTCCGGCGATCAACGAAGTGAAGTTCAGCATCGTTGCAAACCGGGGATGCTTTGGAGGCTGTGCTTTCTGTGCCCTGACCTATCATCAGGGCCGTGAGGTAAGGGGCAGGAGCAAGGATTCCATACTGAGAGAAGCAGTAGCCCTGACGAAAAAACCGGATTTTAAGGGATACATTCACGATATCGGAGGCCCGACGGCAAACTTCAGAAGTGCGGCTTGTGAAAAGCAGCTCAGGCTTGGGGTATGCAAGAACAAGGAATGCCTCTATCCCAATCCCTGCAAGCAGCTCATAGTAGACCATAAGGACTATCTGGATGTTCTCCGCAGCGTAAGAAAGCTGCCGGGAGTCAAGAAGGTGTTTATCCGTTCCGGCATTCGATATGATTACGTAATGGCAGATCCCAGCGGGGAGTTCATGGAAGAGATCTGCAGACACCACGTCAGCGGCACCCTTAAAGTGGCGCCGGAGCATATCTCACCCAGGGTGCTGGCAAGGATGCGAAAGCCGGGAAAGGAAGTCTTTGAGGCCTTCTGTAAGAAATACAAGGAGACCAACGAAAGGATAGGGAAAAAGCAATACCTGATACCCTATCTCATTTCCTCCCACCCCGGTTCCACCCTGGAGGATGCGGTAGAGCTTGCCCTTTATTTGAAAAAAAGCGGGTTTGTACCTGACCAGGTCCAGGACTTTTACCCGACGCCGGGAACTTTGGCTACCGCCATGTACTACACGGAAATGGATCCCTTGACGGGAGAAAAGATTTACGTAGCCAAGGATATGAGAGAAAAGAAACTGCAGCGGGCGTTGTTGCATTTTCATAAGAAGGAAAACAGGCCTCTTGTCAGAGAAGCCCTGGAAAAAGCCGGTCGTCAGGACCTCTTCGATGTATTAAGGTAACGCAAAAGTGTCACATGGAGGATGTCATGAGTTTGATTATGAAGCTTCCCATTATCATGGAGGAGAGCAGGAAGGCCTTTGAGGAAATCATGGCCACAACCGGTTCCGGAAGATACGTGCTGAAGGAACATACCGGAAGGCATAGGGAAATAGCCGCTTCCCGGGAAAATATATTAGCCAGAGGGGACAATCTCAGCTTCATGAAATTTCTCATGGATGAAAAAGACCTCACCGGTAAACTCAAACTGATCTACATAGACCCTCCCTTTTTTTCAAAGGCAAACTACGGTTCAGAGATAAAAATACGATCCGACAAGGTGAAGAAAATTCCCGTCATGAAGCAAAAAGCTTACACTGATGCCTGGAATCGCGGCCTGGAAGAATATCTGGAAATGCTGGCTGTTCGCCTCATGATCATGCGTGAGCTTCTGGCGGAAGACGGATGTATTTGGATCCATCTGGATTGGCACGCAGTTCACTATATAAAGGTTCTGATGGATGAGATTTTCGGTGAAAAGAACTTTATCAATGAAGTTATATGGCACTATAAATCCGGAGGGGTCAGTAAAAGACGGTTTGCCAGAAAGCATGACACTTTGCTGTTCTACGCGAAAAGCGATAAATATTATTTCGAACCCCGTCAGGAGAAGTCCTATAACAGAGGCTATAAGCCTTATCGCTTCAAGGGTGTCAAGGAGTACCGGGATGAGCTGGGCTGGTACACGATGGTCAATCGCAAGGACGTGTGGCAGCTGGATATGGTAGGGCGGACTTCGGCCGAACGCACAGGCTATGTCACCCAGAAGCCAGAAACTCTGATCGAGCGCATACTCGAAAGCTGCACCCGGGAAGGAGATTTGTGTGCCGACTTCTTCGGCGGTTCCGGAACCATGGCTGCCGCAGCTGAAAGAATGGGAAGGAAATGGATTTCCTGCGACATCGGAAGGCTGGCCACCATCAGCTCCCATAAACGCCTGATCGCTGCAAACGCCGCCTATTCTCTTTATGATGAGGAAGGAGACGAGATGGCCGATGAGGAGAAGGGAAGGATCGAAGCGGATATATCCTTGCAGCCGGCGCTTGTTTCGGACAAAATGCTTCTTCGGGTCGAGCTTCTGAGTTACCGACCATATTCATTAGAGCAGATACCCGTGGAAGAGAAATATCTGCCTGTAATAAAAAAGATCCTGGATAAGGATCCGCTGCAACTTGTGGCGTACTGGAGCATAGACTCTCATTATGAGGATGGGATCAACAAGCCCGATGCGTACTTAAGAAAGGAAAACGAAGGTATTAAGACCTTTTATGAAGCCATTGGTTCTGATTTCGGGCCTGTTTGCATCAAAGTGGTGGATGTTTTCGGAAACAGCGCAATTCTCACAGTAGAATTGTAATTGCATTACTTCACCATTATTCGTATTGCATCAGAAAGTGGCAAGGGTAGAGACATGAAAAGATGGAAGGAATCTATAACAAAACAGAAGATCAAAGAATGGGGCATAGACTGGGCCTTTCTCATCGTGGGCTGCGCAATGGGTGCTTTTTCAAGCATCTGCATCATGATTCCGAACGGTCTTTCCAGTGGAGGGATCACGGGAATCTGTCGTATCCTTCAAGGGCCGACAGGAATTGACTTCTCCATTTTATATTACGCACTGGCTTTTCTCGTTTTGTTGGCCTGCGGTATTCTTCTGGGGATCCGGGAGGCAAAGAAGATATTGCTTATGACAGTGATATATCCAGCCTTCCTGTTTTTCTTTGAACGGCTCAACATCAACCTTCTGGAAGAGAAGGATGTTATTCTGGCTGCTATTTACTGCGGAGTCTTCGGCGGAATATGCACCGGGTTGGTTTTTACCAGAGGCTACTCTTTCGGCGGGACGGATACCATCGCAAAGATCATTCACATTAAGTGGTTCCCTCAGGTGGGGATCTCAAAGATCCTTCTGGTCATTGATGCCGTCATTATAATAAGCTCAGGTATTTTCTTCGGAAGAAATATCGCACTTTATGCTCTTGTCACACAGATCATCTTCTCCAGAGTTGTGGAATACGTTATGTACGGCTTTGACACTAAGGTTGTGCAGCTTGAGATCATCACCGATAAACATGACGAGGTAGCCCATTTCATTCTCCACGAAATCAAAAGAGGCGTTTCCAACGTGGATATAGTAGGAGAATATACGAAAATACCCAGAAAGAAGATCATCACCCTCTGTTCCCCCCGGGAGAGCATGCTGATCAAGCAATTCGTCGCCAGAGAGGACAGCAACGCCTTTGTGACGGTCATCCGGGTGGAGACTGTCTGGGGATCAGGTGTAGGCTTCAATGCTCTCATGGAGGATAAGGATAAATAGATCCTATCTTCTGCCATTTCTTCACCTCATCGTGAACCTTTCTAACAGGAATTCTTAAGGAAGAGTCATTGCTGTTATTTTATTCTATTTATTGATTCTAATACATTTCCTGACAATCGTCTATGGAACAAATGAAACTTTATCACGTCATAGGATTATAGAGGAAGATTCGAACTGTATGTAGGTGCCAGGCACCTATTGAGAAATAATAGGAGGGAGAAACATGAAAGCTACCGGATCTAAGAAATCTACCCTGCTTCTGGTCTTTCTGCTGGTTTTCAGCCTGATCGCTACCGGATGTGTACAATCGGTGAGTGCTGAACAGCAGTACCAGGAGGCAGACCTGAGCCGTTACAAAGAGGATGCAATTTTTATGTATGTAGGCAGTCCCTTGATTCTAGCCGGTGAGGAAACCGTATTCCTGGATCCGGAGAATTTTGATGTGGCAGCCACCATTTATAAGCAGCGTACGCTGGTGCCTCTCCGCGCCGTCGCGGAACACTTCGGGGCAGATGTATCCTATGATGCGAAAGAGCATAGAGCTGTGATTTCATACGGCGATACGCAATTTGTTTTTCCCATAGGGAAAGCGCAATATCTGAGAGTAAAAGATGGAGTTTCAAAGGCAATAGAGATGGATACGGAAGCCTTGTTGATGCATGACCGTACCATGGTTCCTATTCGCGTCATTGCCGAAGAACTGCTTAAGAAGCATGTAGATTACAAGGATGGTGTGATTCTCATCTCCGGTGAGGCCATTTCACTGGAAAAAGAAGCCGGCCTTGTAGATACGGTCAAAGCAAAAATTGGTGCTGCCGTGAAAGCTCAGTCGAAAGAGCAACTGAGCAGATTGATGCAGAATAAGCAAACGCAGTACTACGGCAGTCCCATCAGGAGCGGCAGTGTCGCACAGCCGGAGAGCAGTATGAACGACACTGCGGGATCTGCGGATCAAAACGCTGCCGAATCGCCGGCGGCGCCTTCGCCTGCCGATGGAGGCGGGGAATCCGGCAGCTCCGGTACTCCCTCCCATTCTGAAACAAATACCCAGGTCGAGGGTATCGATGAGGCCGACATTGTAAAAACAGATGGCAGATACCTCTATTATGCGGGTAGCAATGCAGTGCGGATCATCCGGGCTGATGGTCCAAAACTTTCGGAAGTGGCCATCATCAAGCTTCCGGATCAAAAATATGTAAATGAGATCTATCTGGACAAAGACAGGTTGGTTTTGCTTGGGAATCGAACCGAATATGAGAATGGCGGTTATTATCCCATGGTTGACCAACCGGCGATGCCGAGAGACCTGCCGGTTAGTGATGGTGGAGTTGTAGAAACAGACATAGCACCGGATGCTTCTATAGCGGCGGAAATAGATGCAAGAATGATCTATCCCGGTTATTCAAAATCCTATGCCTTTGCAGATATTTATAATATTGAGGATCCCGCTGATCCTGTACTGCTGAAGAGCCATGAGATGGAAGGCAATTATCAGTCCAGCAGGAAATCCGGCGATCACCTCTATCTTGTTACAAACACAGGGTGGTACGGTGGAATCGTTGTACCTTTGATGAGGGATTC
>DCUA01000234.1:14367-15204 GCA_002329675.1 Firmicutes bacterium UBA1426
GGAAAGGTAAAAGGTCAATTACTCAACCAATTTTCCATGGACGAATTTGAAGGTAATCTGCGAGTGGCCACCACAGTATGGAATGAGGGGAACAACCTCTTCGTACTGGACAGCTCTCTCAATACTATTGGTTCTGTAACCGGGCTGGCAAAAGGGGAGACCATCTACTCCGTTCGCTTTATGGGTGATAAAGGTTATGTAGTCACATTCCGCACCATGGATCCTCTGTTCGTTTTCGATCTGTCGGATCCCACGGCACCAAAAGTGACGGGAGAATTAAAGATGCCGGGCTTCAGCAATTACCTGCATCCGGTGGGAGATGACCTGATTTTGGGTATCGGCATGGAGACCCGTGAACTCATTGAACGAGATTCCTCGGGCAAAGAAACCGTAGTGGGCTTCCGCCAGGGCGGTTTGAAAGTATCACTTTTCGACGTTTCTGACATGGGGAAACCAAAGGAAGTCACCAACCTGGTGATCGGGGAGAGCGGCAGCTATAGTGAGGCACTTTACAACCACAAAGCGGTTATGGTCGATGCTGCTTCAAAGCAGATTGTATTTGATGCTTTTATCGGAAGAGACAAGGATTGGAGCAATTCTCAGCAGGGAGCCCTGGTCATCAGCTATAAGGGCAGGAACATAGAGCAAAGGGGTTTTCTGAAATATGAAGCGCCGGAGGTCTATGGAAAGTATATCCCTTATGGGCGCAGGGCAGCTTATATCGGCAATACCCTGTACTATATTCAGGATGGCATTATCAATGCCTTTGATTATAACAGCCTCGTAAAAACAGGGACGCTTGTGCTGAAATAAAACACAGCCAGGGGGACAGACCCA
>DCUA01000234.1:15294-18083 GCA_002329675.1 Firmicutes bacterium UBA1426
TAAAATGCTGACCAATTCCGAATATGTGAGGCTATCTCTGGAGCTGCATCTGTTTTTCTCTCGAATAATGAAAGAACATGCCTTATTCCTACAAATTGGCTTCACACCGAGAGACAGTAATTTTTCACAGATGGCCGATGACTTAAGAAGAGGATTTGATAATATTCTGGCTGATGCGATATCCTTATCCGATGGTGTAGTCAGTCCGGTAGTTCTTGATTCCGGTGAAGTTGCAACGAGATATACTCTTGATGCAGAAAAAGCCACAGAATTCTTCACCGGGGTTAAAATCCCCACTTCGTTAACGGTTAAAGAACAAAATTTAAGAGGATCCGACAGATCATCAAATATTACGGGCACTTTGGTTGATCGGGTTTTTGATCTGAATAGCAAGGTTATGGACTTACTAAAAAAGATCATAAACTTTAAGAGCAGGATCTTATCAGACGTTTTATCCTGTAGAATGTTTACAGTCAACTATCCATTACTCATCGAACACATTTTAAGAGAGGCAAGGTTTTACTTACAATTAGTTCAAAGATTACAAAACAGAGATGATACCGACTTGATGAGCGAAGCCCTGGAGCAGGAGGAATTCTGGAATAGGATCATGGCTGAGCATTCGTTGTTTATCAGAGGATTATTAGATCCTACAGAGCATGACTTGATAGTTTTGGCAAACAACTTTGGAAATGAATTCGCTCAGTTAACGGAGGAGTCTATAAGAGCTATGGATAATACAATGCTGTTATCTCAAGTGACGAATGAGAGTTTAACTGCTACGAGAGAACTGCGTGATTTTAAGGCCCAGGGCACCGAAGGAATACTAGCGTGCAAAGTAAGATCTATCATTATCCCATTGTTAGGAGATCACACGCTGAGGGAAGCGAACCACTTCTTACGCTTATTAGAATCTTACAGAAGAATTTGATACACGGTCTTTCAAATAAGAGGTGCCTGCCGCCTCTTATTTTTTTCTGTAGAGAAGAAATATTGCAGTTGCCAAATTGAATCCCGCAAAATGTGGTAATATATAATATGTGTTGCTTATTATAGAAAAGTCGTGTAAGGGGGATATGTAAAGTGGAACAGTGGTTGATCGCTCTCATAGCAGTAGTTGTCATAGTGATCCTCTCCGTGATCCTGGTTTTCAACGGACTCGTCAGGAAGCGCAACATCGCTGAATCGGCATGGTCNNGTGAAAGCTTATGCGAAGCACGAGAAAGAAACCTTCGAAAGAATAGCGTTCCTGAGAACTTCCTTTGAGACGGCATCTTCCCCAAAAGAGATTGAAGCCATCGATCAGGAGATGAACCTGGCGGTGAAGCGCTTGTTTGCCATTGCCGAGAATTACCCGGATCTGAAGGCAAGTCAGAATTTCCTCATGCTTCAGGAGTCTTTAGCAGGGACAGAAAACAGGATCGCTTACAGCAGAAACAACTACAACCATGCGGTGATGAGCTACAATACCGCTGTACAGACCTTTCCCGGCTTACTGATAGCAGGCCCTTTCGGTTTCCGCATCAAGGAGTTCTTCGAAGTGGAGAACAGCGACATGCGGGAAGTGGTAGACGTGAAACTTGATTGATTGGAGGAAAGAAGATGGCTAAGAAGTACGTCAGCACCTTTGAACATATAAATCACAGCAAGAGGAATTCCATTATAGTCGTTATAGGTTTCATTCTGTTCTTTGCGGCTATCTTTGCTCTGATCGGATTCTTTTATGGCCAATCGGTCTACTATTATGGCGATTACTATGACTTGATATTAACGGGTATCATTGGTGCAGGTTTGGGGATATTGGTCTCCCTCATCATATCTATGGTTTCCTATCGAAACAGCGGTAAAATTCTTGCAAAGGCAGCCGACGCAACTCCGGTGGACAGGGAGAAATCGCCTGCACTCTATGAGATGGTGGATGCCATTGCCGCTGGAGCGCAAATAAACCCTCCGGAGGTCTATATCATCGAATCCGGCGAATTGAACGCTTTTGCTTCCGGATCGGGTGGTGGTAAATCCATGGTGGCTGTGACAAGAGGCTTGCTGGAAACATTGAATCGTGAGGAGCTGGAGGGAGTCATCGCTCATGAGGTTGCGCACTTGAAAAACGATGACATAAAATTTGTTTCCCTTGCCGCGGCGCTTTCCGCTGCACTGCTGATGATATTGCAGATCTTCGGAAGGAGCATGCATTTAACGGGCAGAGGAAGGAGATCCGGTTCGGGTAATTCCAGGGGAGGCGGAGGAAACGCCATAGTTCTCTTGGTAGTTATGGCTTTATCCATCCTAGCTATCATCATCGGCCCCCTGATTGCAAGGGCTATGCAAAGTGCCGTTTCAAAGCAGCGGGAGTTTCTGGCCGACGCTTCCGGATCGGCTATAATCGGCTACCCTCTGGGTCTTGCTTCTGCACTGGAAAAAATCGAAAGACACAACCGGAGTTACCTTGAACAGCATCAGACCGCTTTTACCAATCAGTCGGTCCACGCCCTTTGTATAAGCCAACCCTTAGCAAAAAAAGTTTCCAGACTCTTTGCCACACATCCTCCTATCGAAGAACGGATCGAAAGACTGCGGGGTATGTAGAGCTATCATAAATGACAGTACGATCGTATATAGAATATTTTTCATGGGGAAGCCAAAACTAATAGGAATACGATTAGGGACGGTGAACTATGGAATTTCTAGTATTATGTCTTACTTGCTTATTTTCATTCTTGTCACTTTTCATAATAGCAAAGCTCATGGGGCACAAGCAGGTTTCACAGCTTGACTTTTTTGACTATATT
>DCUA01000189.1 GCA_002329675.1 Firmicutes bacterium UBA1426
CGGGGTCTGTCCCCGTGGCTGTGTTTTAGTTTCCTGATACATATCCGTTCTTGGTAAGGTATTGGCTTATGGAGTTTTCGGCTCCAGTGATCTTTGTCGCATACCGGGTATTGTACGTTCCTCTGCTTATGGCCATACCACCCTGGTTGTATGCTGAGAGGGCAACCGTTTTGTTGTTCCCGTATTGATCCAGCTTATCCCCTATATATTTCGTTCCGAACTCTATATTCACATGGGGATCGAAGAGTTCACTCCTGGAAATGCCATATCTCTCAGCGGTCTTGGGCATGATCTGCATGATCCCTACCGGTCCTGCACCTTTTCCCACCGCATCGGCGCGGAAGGTGCTCTCTTTCTCAGCCATTGCCATCAGTAACTTTTCATCAACATCATTGATATCCGCCTCATGCTTGAACAGGAAGACCAGCATGGCTGCCCATCCGGGGGAGATATTTTTATTCTTGTAAAGAATGTAGTTGACTAAGCCTCTATTGTAATCTGATTCGGCTTTATCAAAGAAGGTCACGGCATCGATTCCAGTCTCCGTGCTGATATATAGCCCGGAATACTCATCATAAAAGACATCCCATCCGAAACAGCTTTCCCCTACAAGGGCCCGGACCGGAAGGTAATGAGTATCTTCCGCCTGAAGCAGCGGGTACTCTGCAAGATCCAGTTCCTCCACTACCAGCTCAGGGATTTCGATAAACTCGGATTCTGCCTTTTCTCTGATCTGCCGGAGCTGCCCCCCTATATCCAGGTCGGCGGCTGTCAGCATTACACCCTTCAGGACCAGATCCACGTTTATGTCCTTTTTTTCTTCAGCCATAGCGAGAACAGTGACGTCCTTTAAGGCTACAGCTTTCACATTTTCAAGATTGCTTTTCAGAACCTCTTCCGGTAATTTGTCTCTTGACGGTTCTTTCTTTAAAATTTTAAGTGTGCGGCTTTCCCAATCCATTTCAACTGAAAAACCCAGGACCTCTCCTATCTCCTCCGTTAATGGGAAATAAGCAGAACCCTGGTACAGAAAAAATGGATCTTCCAAATAATAATTTGCGAGTCTATTTCCATTGATGTCGATATTTCTATTTAGAAATTGTCCTTCTACGTTTTCTTCTGCAAAAATGGTTATCGTGGAAAAAAGTAAGATGGTTACCGAAAGCCACACAGATATCAGCTTCTTGGCCATATCTTTTTTCTCCTTTCTGTATACCAATACGGTATGCAGGTATTATACCATAATATAGCAAAATGTATACCCTTTTGGTGAATGTTCTAATTTTCTGACGCAGGAAAACGTTCAAATTCTAACCTTTATAGCAAAAACCCCCGACATGGCAACGGGGGTTTTGCATCATACTATTGCTATTTTCGGAACATTCTTACAGTTTGAATTCTGCCTTAACATCCAGGATAGCTTCTTCTAATTTCTGCATAACGATGTCAATGGTCTCGTACTGGATAACCCCAGGAGGCTCGATCCGGACGGTCTTGGCATTGACCAGTGTTCCCGCTGTCATGACGTGTCTGTCAAAGAGTCCCTTAACAACCGCATAGCCGACTTCTGCTGCAGGGAATTCCATGCAGATCAACAGGCCTGCACCTCTGACTTCCTTCAGCACTGTGGGATATTTGGCCATCAGAGCATTTAACTTCTCCATGAAGTAATCGCCTTTTTCTTTGCACTGCTTAGGCATATCGTTTTCAAGCATGTATGCAATGGTAGCGATTGCTGCGGAGCAAGCCAGCGGGTTTCCTCCGAAGGTCGGGGAGCCCAAGATCCAGGGATTTTCAATGAGCTTTTCTACCCACATATTTGGCCTTGCAATAATACCGGTAATAGGCATTACGCCGCCACCGAATGCTTTTCCGAAAGTCATGATATCCGGAGTGATACCCTCATATTCGCATCTCCACATGGTTCCTGTACGTCCCATACCGGTCTGGATCTCATCAACGATCATGGCAATGCCATACTTGTCGCAGATCTCTCTGACTTTCTTCAGATAGCCTTCCGGCGGGATGATGACGCCAGCTTCACCCTGAATCGGTTCGAGGATAACGCCTGCTACCTTTTCCCCTACAATGGTCAGGTTTTCGATTGCTGTTTCCATGGCATCCGCATCGCCGTATTTCACGTGCTGTACCTGCTGGATCATTGGCAGGTAATCTTCTCTGTAAGCAGCTTTGCCGCCCATGGAGATGGCACCATAGGATTTACCGTGGAATGCACCAACTGTAGAGATGTAATATCTGCCGCCTGTAGCCAGTCTTGCCAGCTTCAGAGCCATTTCAACAGCCTCTGCACCACCGTTGGTGAAGAAGCAATACTGCAAATCTCCGGGGGTGATCATGGATACTAATTTAGCCAGATACCCTCTCAACGGATCAACCAGTTCCTGGCTATGTAAAGCATATTTATCAAGCTGGGCTTTTACATACTTCACAATTTCAGGATTCCTGTGTCCACAGGTGTAAATACCAAAACCTCCAAGACAGTCAATAAAGTCGTTTCCGTACAGGTCCGTAAAGTGTTCCTCAGTATCCGTCCACTCTACACAAGCGGCATCCGTTGACATGGATTTTCTGTATTCCAGCCAACCGGGATTGACATTGGTGTTGAAGTTCTCGATGGAGTCCTTTGTGATTTGTTTTTTCTCCTCGTCAGTCAACTCAGGTCTCTCGATATACCCCAATATCCTCTTCGCTTCTTTAAGAGCAGCTTCTCTTGATGCAGCCATAAATGATACCTCCTTAAGTAAATTATAGTGATCTTGTCTGCGACATTTAACTATTCCAAAATTCATGCCAACTCACCGAATTCATACAAAATATTCTGAAATCTTTGTCTCTCAAGGGTCGGGGCACCTTCACCAAACAATTGATAAATAATTATCAGAAAATTTATCTCATTTTCAAAACAAATTGCCTCCACAAGTCTCATTAGTGAGACTTGTGGAGGCATAATTTAACTCAGAGGTTTTCGCAACGCTGTACGTACATCTCTTAATAAAAACATGGGCCCTTTGTGATTTACAAAAGGCCCTGAACACTATTTTGTATAATTATCAAAATAACCCTGGATGTAGACAAAGGGAGTTCCCTTATCCCCACTTCCCGAAGTCAGGTCACAAAGGGAACCGATCAGATCCGTCAAACGACGGGGTGTCGTGCCCTGAGCGGCCATACTGCTTCCCAAATCTTCTTCCTTCGACCGTATGCACTCGGAAATTGCCTGCTTCAGTTCATCCCCTGCAAGATGTGCAAACTTATTATCTGCCAGGTACTTCAGCTTCAACTCATTGGGAGTTCCTTCAAGCCCTTTCGTGTAGCAGGGAGAAACCACAGGATCAGCCAGCTCCCAGATCTGCCCCACCGGGTC
>DCUA01000003.1:0-1159 GCA_002329675.1 Firmicutes bacterium UBA1426
CAAAGGCCGGGTTTGTTTCTGTTCCTCCGGCTGCAATAGATCCGGCGTTATCTTAAGCGGCTGCAGAAGTCCGGCGTTTGGGTCAATTTCCAACCGGCGTTTGGGTCATTTTTATCCCGGCGTTGACAGTAGTGCAGCTTTTTTTGTGTAAACCCCCACAGAGCCAGTCTGTAACTTAGCTTCTGGGGGGTCAGATCAGTAAATCAGTTTAACCCTGTCTCCGAAGTGTATCATAAGGTTATCCAAAATGGACGGCCATTCACGGATTTGCTGTGTCCATTTATCTGTAACACTCATAGTCACCAGATATAGCATTTTCATCAGGGCGTCGTCGGAAACGAAGGCGCCTTTTGTTTTTGTGACCTTTCTCAGCTGCCTGTTGAAATTTTCTATGGCATTTGTCGTATAAATCATCCTGCGGATCTCAGGGGAGTATTTGAACATCACGGAAAGCTCGTTCCAGTTGTTCCGCCATGAACGTACCGCAACTGGATATCTAGTCTTCCATTTATCTTCAAGGTCTTCCAAAGCGGAAAGAGCAAGATCCTCGGTTGGAGCCTTGTAAATGGGCCTCAGGTCTGCAACGAATTCTTTTATGTCTTTGTAAGAAACGTATTTGGTTGAGCTCCTTATCTGGTGGATCACGCATCTTTGAACTTCGGTATTCGGGAATGCAGTATTTATAGCCTCTACAAATCCGGTAAGTCCATCCACCGATGCAATTAGGATGTCACGTACCCCACGGTTCTTAAGCCCATTCAGGACCGCCAGCCAGTATTTAGCTGATTCACTTGCCCCGAGCCATATACCAAGCACATCTTTTTGCCCCTCCAGGTCCGTCCCGATTATTACATATGCAGCCTTTTTGACTACTGAACCATTGTCCCTAACAGAGTAATGGACGGCATCAAGTATGAGATGGGCATAAATGCCCTGCAGCGGTCTTTCCTGCCATTCACGTATCACAGGAAGAAGCTTGTCCGTTATCTTCGATACCCTGCCGTCGTCAACATCGATGCCGTACATTTCATTCATAGTTTTCTGAATGTCTCTTGTTGATACGCCTTGCGAATAAAGAAATATTATCTTGTCTTCTATCGAGGACACGTCTGTCTGATGCTTTTTGACCAGTTCAGGTTCAAATTCTCCCTTCCTGTCA
>DCUA01000003.1:1183-12589 GCA_002329675.1 Firmicutes bacterium UBA1426
GTTCTTATAGTCGTATTTTGAGTAGCCAAGTTCGTTTTCCAGTTCTGCGTCCAAGGCTGTTTGGATGGTCTCAGTCGTTAGCATCTTAACGAAGTTATGAACATCGTCCATCGTCTTGATGTTATATTCCTTGATCATATCACGCAGTTTCTTGCTGCCTTCTTCTCCCAGCGGGCTTGTCCTTTTCGCCATAATAAAAAACCTCCTATAGTCTGTATATTGTACTTCACCGACTATGAAGAGGTTTACACAAACTACCACGCACTACCGGGTAGAAGAGGAATATTTCTTTATCCCCCTCTCTTTATCTTAACTGCATGGCAGTTCAGAATACCTGACAGCACATAAGCAGAACTTGAACGCGGTTTTGTGCTTCATTTCCTTTCACCGAAGACCGGATAGCAGTTTTATCCCCATCTAATTATCTTAACCGGTCAAGATATGAAGGGATTTAAAAATAAGACATATGACTCAATACAGCGACCTTTTTACTAAACAACCGCCTCGATACCATCCTCTATACAGTATTCTTCTTCAAAGGACCACTCTTCTTTATAACATAGGAGCGATTCTTCAACGACGTCCTCAATACACGTATTATCTGTTTCATAATTTCCTGATGCGGAAACAGAGCGTTCAGTGTTAAACAAGAGCCTTCGGAACTCGTCTTCGTTACCTGAAAGGCCTATTTTTGATGCAATTTCACGTATTACTTTCCGCGATTCCTCGCAGTCTGGAATACAATCGTATACAGGAGCAGAACGTTTATGAGTTTTGAGGTCCTTTAAACCGAGCAGTGCTGCAGTAGCTTTGTATGGCCTGCTGTTAAAATACTTTTTCCTATCCATACGCGCGATAACCCTTAATGCCATTTTTTCAGTCATACTCCGTATGGTAGAGTTTTTAGGGACATAAACCCCCTTTTCGGCACAAACAGAATAGAAAAGAAGATTTTCTGGTTTAACAATTTCACCATGCTTCTTCTTCCTATGTTTAATGACAGCACGCTGTTTCAACACATCAGACACTCTCTTTGGAGGGAGCGATGAAAGACCATCTGCAGAATATAGACGTTTGCCGTCCGGCGGCAAGGATGCCATCTGAGTTGTGATGACAGACACAAGATCAGACGCCTTAGCATCAAGGATATCACGCATGCCAGACAGCCTTTTTTTCTGAATAGGCAGTAAGGTCCTGCTTGATGCGATCTCTCTTATTTTATTATAATCACTGACCTGCATCCCTGAAGCTGCCTTACACTGCTGGACGTTATTCCATGTCAGCCAGTTAACTCTAGTCCTGTATGAACCGGCTTCATTACCGACATGTTTAACTTCAAGCCAGTTCTTACAACCCATTTTATTTCGTGCTTCGATCATCATGCGGATGGGATACGTACTTTCGAGGCGTTTAAGCAGAGATGGATCAATTATATCTTCAATGGAGGGCGGAATAACAAGACCCTTGTCATCTGTTTTTATTTCAATTTTTTCAGGCAGGGGCACCTCAGCGATGAAACCGTCTGTTGTCGCACATACAACAGAATACCCTTCCTCATTGCCTAAAACATCTATTGCAGCGCAGAGTGCGGCGCGAACGAGACCAGTGCAGCTTGATGCGTAATATACGCACGAAATAGGGGAGGGCCCCAAAGTACGAGATTTATTACTTGTGATATCATAAACCTTTCGTTCCTTAATACCTTGAGCCATCTTACCGTAAAGCGTATTGCTGACTTCTTTCCACATTCTTTCATCAATCGTGCCCTTCGCTGCTTTTGACCTTTCTTCCGTAAGTTTCCTGAAAACACCGGCTAAAGTAAACGCGTCCGGTTTGCTGGCAAATCCCGTGTAGGAGTTGATTTTCACAGAGACTTTCCCGGTTGACAGGGAATATAACAGCTCTGGCAGGGTGCAGCATGTGTTTCCTTCCAATGGATATATAAGGCCGGCGTCAGTAGAACAAGGTATCGACGGGAATAGTGTGTCGTTGTCCCACTTGAAGTATAAACTGAAATAATAGTGCGGTATGCCGGACATATTGCATAAATCGATCTTAAGATATTTCAATAATTCATCTGCGGACCGCATCTCTATTTCATCATCACCGGTAGACCTGGAGTTAAAATCAATATCGCCGCATGCGGCAAGTGCTGTGGGATATGCTCCAGAAAAGTCCAAGTCCAGGAAAATCTTGCCTGGAGCCGCCCTACGCTCGCCGCAGATGAAAGATATATTAAGTCCGCCGTGATACGAGTCGCTGCACAGGGATTTACTCCATAAATATTTATCAGCATAACGGTAACTGATACGGTTATGGCCTTTCGAATCTGTATTGTTTGTTATTTCCTTACCCATCAGTGTCAGCAACGGTTCGTTGTCGATGATCTTCAATAGCGGCGTTTTAGGGATGTCGTTCATATCCCTGATTATGGAGTCAAAGCACTTTACTGACAGGTCACCAAGCGTAGCCGGAAGGCACGGTGTCCCAGTCATCGTATATACCTTGCTGAGGAAGAGTGCTTCGTATTCCAGCGTAACTCTTATATCGCTCATAGCATAATAAATAAAAAGATCTCTGTCATCCTGCAGAAGTGCTTCCATATTACTGATCCTGTCACCTATAAATACCTTCTTCGACACAGTCATCTCAGAAAGCTTGTCAAGGCCGCGGAATCCGGCAGGCGCGTGCAAATAAGTGTCGCTGCTGCGGAAAAGCACTGTAACGTAATGACTACCCTTCAGTTGTACGGATTTTATTTCCTTGTCATTGAAACAAACAGGAACTTTGTGGACCTCCTTGAAAAAGGAAGAAACATCCTCGCGATCCTTCAAAAGACTCCATTCCATGACACCATAGTGGGTGAGCTGAAGTACTTTGGCTCCATTTGCTTTTGAGCGGCCCAAGCCTGACAGTTCAACGGCTTTTGAGATGATATCTTTCAAACGAAGCCTTTTGCCGTCCTTGGGGAATATGATGCACTCCCGGTATGTCCTTTTCTTAATATTCAAAGCGCCAATCTGATAGCTTAAAACCTTATTGCGTAGAGTTCCCTTATCATCGGTATATGACTGTGTTTCAGCGTCCAGTGAGTATACGATCTCAAAGTTTTCCCAGGCTTCGGGTATGGCGCAGAGCGCGCATGTGATATCGACCGGCTCATCAATAACGCCGTGATTAGTGAAGAAGGGGTGCGCAGGATTGACTGTACTGCAGTGAATGTTTTCGTCGTTTTTACGTTTTGCCATGGCAGATCGCCTCCAAAGGTTTTATTTGCATACCTTTGGAACCTACGTGGCGAAATAGTGCTATTCAACGAAACGATGGGCCGTGTGCTCATGACAGGTATTGCGCATAAAAGACACACAGGGACAAGGAAAGAAGGGAAAGACAGGTGCGGAAGGCGGCATACGGATGGTCTCCTTTCCTTATAAGGCACCTTTTGCACCTGTATATGTGTGCGGGTTGTTAAAATCTTTAATAATGCCTGGCATTACCGGGTTTATACAGTCCTATCATCCCTTTTAAGTTGTCGGTTTGCAGCCGTTTTAATGCGATTATTTTGGCTGTTTTCCGTATTTTTACGCCAAATTTGAGATGTCGGATTGCAATGTTTACCTGCGCCGTGAAGTTGTATACTTATAGTTGCATAAGTGATATCAGCGAGAAACGGGGGCTTCCGTATGTGCGAAAAGGTCGATTTCAGTAAATACCCGAACCTGTCCCTTTTGCTATGGGATTGCCGGGACAAAATTCTTGAAGCCGATGAAGCATTTTTCGTGCTGGACAGCCGTCTTGAAAAATACCTGACCGAGGATTCCCTTAATGCCGGAGAAAAAGCCCTTATTAAAAGCCTTGCCAACGAATACGGCAGCGGTATATGCGGACCTGTGATTGTTGGCGATAAAGATCGTGGACTTCTGCCTTCCAAAGTTATTGATATAGTTAAATGTCACGTTGACAGCGATATGATCATGGACAATGGCTTCCTCCTTGGAGGTACGGCTCTTCCCGCGATCCGGTACGGCGAAACACGTCCTTTTATTGATATCGAATTCCTGTCTTCAGGTAAAACATCTTTATCAACGGTAAAATCCAGTGTTGCTGAAATAACTGATTTAAGGTTTATGAGACCAATCCGTGTAGATAAGAATTCGGTTACTTTGTGGGTCGATTTCCGTGGTCATCCGTGCAAGCTCGTTTTTCTCCAAGAAACTATACTTGATCTGTCTCAGCCTGTGGATTGTTTCGGTATAGCATCCCTTAACGATGTAGATCTGATGGCTATAAAGATTATGCGCTGTGCGGACAGTCACTTCTTTATCCGTGACAAGGCCGGCGAACTGGCAGATGTCCTGACGATATACAGAGCTGATCCGTCAGTTTTGAAAACTGCGTGGATCAATGCTGTTTCAGCTTATGGCACATCCCTTCACGAAAGGGTTCTCGATATGCTGACGGCAGATAATTTAAGCGCATTATTTAAAGACTGCGGTATACGTGAGGAAATAGCCGCTGCATTGCTGGAAACCATCCCACCCATCATGGAGGATCTGTCATTCTTGTTTAAGGCGCGGTAGTGCTTTATTGCAGTACCATATAAAAACAAGGGGATTATTCCTGATCGTAATGTTGGAACGAGTGAGTTAAATGCGGGATGAAATGGATAAAGAACATTTCAGAATGTTTGTAATAGAAAACGTTTGCTGGTGGGGAGAGCAACATTCTAACCCTGACGTTGACGCAGTCTTGCGCTTCATTCTGGACAAACGTCCGAAATATGTCGAAGATATGGTGAGGGAGAAGTCCGGTTTCACTGACTAGGACTTCATACGCGCCATCAAGGGAACACTGCCGGGACCCTTCTGAGTGTCGGCATAGAAGAATAAAATGGGTCAAAATAAACACAAGCGGCTGGGAATCGATCCTCCGCAGCCGTTCCCGAAAAACTCTCCGGGGGCTTGGAAATTATGAAAAATATCTACGAACTTCGTTTATACGACACGCCTTTGCTGGAATTCACGCTTGAGGAACAGGGTCTCGGCCTGGCAGCGGAAATTATATCTGTAACTGATGATCGGGAGCATCTGTTTCCTCTCGATTTACAGCTGTCCGAAGAGGGTATATTAAACTGGCTTCGAAATCGGGTGATCCCCAAAAACCGCGCCTTTGTAGAGGAAATACTAAAGACACTCGGACTTTCGACGGGAAAGACAAAGGATATTATCGACGTATGTAAAGGACTGTCCTTAAACGACAGTTTCTGGATCGTTCCCGTGAGCTTTGCCGGAACGTTTGCGGAATACAACCTCTATGAAAACGAATTCTCGGAAATTCTTTCTTTGGTCGCGTATACAGGGATCGGACAGAGCAACAGACCTTTTACTGCCTCACCAGAGCTGACTACAGGCGGTATACTGCCTAAGGCATGGCGCCGGTCAGACAAGGGCGAAATTTATCTGTATAAGGGCGGGACCAGCGGCGCTGCCAATACCGGCAACGAACCGTACAGCGAGTTCTACGCCTGTCAGATCGCAAGGGTTATGGGGCTGAACGCAGTCTCGTATGATCTGGAAAACTGGAAAGGGATACTTGCTTCCAAGTGCAAATTGTTTACCGACATCGACACTGCCTTTGTCCCTATCGGCCGTCTCATGCATAAAAGCGGACTGAAGGCCTGCCTTGACTGCTGTGCCGAGTTGGGCGAAAATTTTCTGGAGGCTGTCTGCAGCATGCTGGTCTTTGACACCGTGATATACAACGAAGACCGGCATTTCGGCAACTTCGGCGTATTGCGGGACAACCGTTCTGGTGAGATCATCGGTCCGGCCCCTGTTTTCGACAACGGCCTGTCTCTGTTCAACTATGCGATGCCGGAGGATATAGCTGATCTCGATGAATACGCGAAAACACGTTTCCCTGTCTACGGGGATATTTCTTTCGAGCGTATCTGTTACGAGGTCATGGGCAACACCCAGGCACAGCAGCTGCAGCGCCTGATAGGATTTAAATTTACCCGCCATCCCTTTATAAACTGGTCTGAAGAACGACTGGAAACTATTGAAAAACACATCCAGGACCGCGTTTCACTGCTTCTGAAACTGCCACGGCGGAAGGATACTGCACTCCGTGACAGGTAAGGCTGTTATAAAAAGGGCGGGAGACACAGCTGCTCCCTCCGGAATATCCTCTTATTACGGTAAGAGCACCCTTAAATACATAATCAGTATCTTGTCCACATGTAAGGCTTGGGCGTACCCGATAAGCCTGTGAAGGTCCTTTTCCCTTCTCTGCACGTACATTTTCAGTGCGTCCTCAAAGGTTTGAATCTCTATTCCATTTCTGCTTCGGAGAATATCGCAGATGGTCCGTTCGAGGTCATAGGCTCTGACCATATTCCCGTACATGGTGGGATATTCACCGATTCCCAGTTTATAGAGCTCTTTCTTGACTGTATAGACTTTGATCCCGTCAGCCGTCAGCCTTGAGGGGTTATACCCTGTCATGAGAGTCACAGTGTGTTTTAAAGGAACTCTAAGTGTCATATCGTGGAGATAGAGGGCAGAATCATGTGAAAATACTGCCTGAGCGCTTCGGAGGTGGAGAATGTACATTTCATCCATCCATGCGTCCGGACTAAGGTAGATACCTTGTGCCATGCGCTCGAATTCCCGCAGCTTTAAATATTTGCCTAGCACGGGTTTTGAGACCCCTTCTGCCAGGGCTTCTCCGGTTTTTAAGATACCGTTGTTTTCTTGAGCGATCTCGTCGAGCTTTTTGTATGAGTCGTTAATATTTTTATTTACTTTCATGCTAATATTATAGTTAATATTAGTATAAAAGTAAAATATTGACCTGGGTAATACAAATGTGAAGTTGTATACTTTTTATTGACGACGTTCTTTCACTCTTCAAGTATGCGATGGGTAAAGATATCGTCGAATTCGGCAAATACGCAAAGACACGCTCTCCCGTATACGGCGGTGTTACTTTCGAGCGGATCTGTGCTGGGGTCACGTGCGACACACAGGCGCAACAGTTGCAGCAGCTGATCGGGCTAGAATTCACCATCCCTGTATAAACTGGTATGAATAATGGCTGGCGGCAGTTAAAAAAAACACGTCCGAATCCGTGTTTCAGAGCTTCTGGAATTGCCGCGGTATAATAATATTGAATCTCGTGACAGATAATATATTCACAAGAACAGGAGGTGTATTCTTATGGACCTTAAAGACATAAAAACAAAAAGGCTGCACGATATTGAGAAGAAGATATTTTTTCTTGCCTGGCTGAACGAGAAGTTGAAGGCAGCAGGAAGCCGCGCGCTTCCCATTCTTGTCGGCGGCAGCGCCGTCGAACTGTACACTGGCGGTAATTATACGTCTGTCGATATGGATATATATCTTGATGATATAGTGCTGGCTGTCGACATTCTTGAGGAGCATGGCTTTGTGAAGACTGGCAGGCATTATTTTTCCGCTGAATACGACCTTCTGGCCGAGTTTGTAAGTGGTCGTATCCCGGAAAAGGTCAGTGAAATAGAATACGGGGAAGAGTTCATTCTTGTATCTTCGCTTGAAGAGATGATCATAGACCGGTTGAACGTCGCAAAATGGCGGAATATCCCTAAGGACCTTGAATGGGCCAGAATAATGATATCATCGGGAGACGGGATGGGATTGGATATGGATTATCTGCGTGGACGAGCCGCGGAAGAGGGTATAGAGGATTACCTCGAAAAGACGTTGCAGGAGAATAACAGGATAACAGACAATGACATGGGATTGAGGTGAGGATATGGACGGTAAAAGCAGCAGGCGGATAAAATTTGAAGACCTTGGCCTTTCTCCGGAAGAGAGGCTTAAGCTTCCTAGCCGGCGTGAGCTTTCAAGCAGGCCGTGGAGCGATGACCAGATGCGGGTCTTTATTGAACGGCAGAAACACGTTCCCGAGATCCTTGCTGAGATGGGGGTAAAAATAAGAAGAACGGTATCATACGATCAGCTGAAGGAGGAATGGGTTCAGGCAGATATCGGCTCAGTGTCTCCGGAAGAATAGCATCACGAAGAAAAAAAATATTACGAAAAAAGTCATAGCCCACTTGTTTAAAGTTGGTCAAACGTGCTAAAATTATAAGACAACCGAATAATGAGTGATCCCCTGGTTCTTTTCCTATTCCGTCACATTTAATTTAATTAAATCCATCGACACGGAGGAATAGGAACATGAAAAAAAACGGGAAAAGACATGGGCGCTCTTCTTAAACACCTGTCAGATATAACTAGTTCTTCTATGTTCGGTATTCATGGTAGTTATTTTTCCTTGTGCTTTAATCGAACACCAACAACTCTTGTCTTGGCTGAAAAAAGCCATAGGCTCTCAGCGCGTTATCTCTCAAAAGTACAAGTGCGGCCAGCTCTCCTTAAAAAATTCATACTGCATGATGATAATTTATTTGCCTCCAATAATTTTTTTCGAATGATTCCGTCATTCTATTACTTATTGAGGAGGGTGTTTCGAACATGGAGAAAAAATTTGACAGAAGCGGCGTATTGATAAAGGATTCCTTCAAGGAACTGGTCCATGAAATAGCGCAATTGACCGAGATGGCTGGTGGGTGGAGAAACTTCTATACTGACGACCCGGCCGACACCATGCAGGTGATCTTCCTCTGGTCACGCCTGAGGGACGAAAGCATGGGAATGTTTGATGTGGTACCCAACAGCCTGTTTAAGAGGACGGAAACCTGGGGCGATTCGATAAACGAAAGGGTCAACATGGACGACATCCTCCAGCTTTATCATTGTCTAACTGTAAACGATGTCATCTACAGCATGCCGATGGTTCGTTTCAGGGTCACTCCGGATAACGATTATTTCCTGCTCGATTATGAGATGGATTTTCCTTTTGACGAGTCTAAACAAGCAGAAATATTCCAAGGCGAAGAGGCTCTTGAAATCGCTGAGCGATGGTTGAAATACATGAACTGTATATACAACTTTATTTAGGATGATCTGCTCATTATAAAACCTGTAATGTCCGGTGCTCCCCGGCCGAAAACGGGGGCCCTTCGAGTCCGGTGACCGTACAGCCGTATGTATGCGCGGAACGAAACGAACGGAGCCCCGCTGCCGTATCAAAGTGCGGACCTTAATGAATTTCCAAAATAAAAAAAATCAGCGAGGAAAAAACGACATGACGACATTCGTTACTGGCGACACACACTCAGATCCGCTCAAACGATTCGAGAAACTTTTCGGATGGGTAGAACAAAAAGGAAAGACACCCCTTACGAAAGATGACGTTGTTCTCATTGCGGGCGACTTCGGCGTTGTATGGGGGGACGGGACACCCAAAGACATAAGGATAGAAAACTCCATCCTAGATACTCTTGAGAGTATGCCATTCACAACACTATTTATAGACGGCAACCATGAAAACTTCGACAGGCTTATGCGCTTTCCCGTTGAGTCCAGATACTGTGGAAATGTCGGCGTGCTTCGCCCGTCTGTCCTGCACCTCAGGCAGCGCGGGCATGTCTATTCGATCGGTGGCAGAAAGATATGGTGTTTCGGAGGCGGAATTTCCGTGGACAAAAACTACAGAAAAGAAGGCAGTAGCTGGTGGTCTCAGGAAGAACCGTCAGACGAAGAATATCGCTACGGTATGAGCCAGCTTGAAAAGCACAACTGGGAAGTTGATTTTGTCGTTACCCACGCGGGTCCGTCAGGAGCGGTCGAGTCCATGAAACTTCCTCCTCTTAGGGAATCTTTTGGTGGTATGGTCAACGAATACGATCCTGTATCACCCTATCTTGAGCATGTAAGCCGGAAGCTGCGTTTCAACAAGTGGTTCTTTGGGCATTACCATATGGATATAAGTGAGCTCTCCTCAGTGACTGCGGATTCTTGCGTAAGCCGAGAAGAAGGAAATTTTACAGCCATTTATCATTATATATACGAGCTTCTTTAGCCTCAGTATCCTTTGCGTGACGTACCTGTCATTGCTTGAGCAGTCTCTGTAGAAAACTTTCGCCGAAGATACGATCATAGAAAGTCTGATGGCCGCTAAATTCAACAATATCCCTAAGGACCTTGAATAGGCGCAGATATTGTTGTCATCAGGCGGTGTCATTAAGTCGGTCTTGGTCTACTTAAATGAAAGGGCTTCAACAGAGGGGGTAAGTGGCCTTCTAGAAAGGATATTAACAGCGATTACAACTATTGCCCGTGAAGAAAACAATAAAGTGTCTGAGACAGAACGGCATACCAATGGCTGTCATAAGACGGACTATGGAACTTCGGGATTATTACCCGACAACGCCAAGCCAATCAAATATGAAGACTTTCAACGCACCTTCTAGCTCACATTTGATGAGCAACGCTTGAAATTGCCACCAAGGAGGGAGCTTTCAAGCTGCACTTGGAGAATTGATCAGATTCGCGTATTTATTGAGATACAGAATAATGTTCCGGATCTTCTTGCCTAAATGGACATTGAAATAGCGGGCAGCATCGAATACATGGAGCTCCAAAAAGCATGTTTGACACAAAACGGATATTGATTATGATCAGAAATATCAAAATGTCTTTAAGTTATCAATCAAGTAGGGCCATAGCCGCTCGCTGTGTTTCCTCGTGCGCATCAATATAATGACGAGTTGTCCTGAAATCGGCATGAGTTAACGCGTTCTGTATCTGAATTGTACTGGCACCTTTTTCAACCAACATCATTGCAAAACCATGGCGCAGGCTGTACGGTGAATACTTGTTTTCATCAATTCCGGCACGGCGAAGGATACTTCTAAACTGTTTTTTTATCGAAGAAACAGGGAAGAGTTTGTCGTCTGGCTTTGCATTTGAGTTCTTAGTCTCCCAGTCCTTCAGAGCCTGATACGGCGCTTCGGAAAAATACAGCCAACCTGTTGTTTTTGCTTTTCTGTTATTAATGTGGCGGGCCAGGAACTTTTTCTCTTTTAAGTTTATGTCGCGCCAGATAAGTCCCAGTGCGGTAACAGGACGAATTCCAGTGTACATCATCACTACGATCAGCGGATATATATATCCCATATCACATTTTTTGTCACCTATAATGTAGGTTTCTTTCGACTGTTCTAGCGCGGCCTGTATTATTTTATTACGGTCTTCTTTGGGGATTTCTTGGATCTTAGGTTCTATCCCGATCTCCGATAGTTGTTTGTATTTGGGATACTGATATTCTTTTAAACGCTCATAGTGCTCCGTAGCCCATGTGCACAGATATTTTAATTCCCTTAACTTTCTGTTTATGGTTGAAGCCTTTTTCCCAGCCAGAGTCTCAGAAGCTTGATATTTTTCGATTCTTGCCTTGTCTATATTTGAAATCCGGATGTTATATAAGTTTTTTAAGGCTAGGTAAGAACTATGT
>DCUA01000018.1 GCA_002329675.1 Firmicutes bacterium UBA1426
AAGCTCCGCAAGTTCTAATGAAAATCAATGCATCCGATAAAATTATCGAATCACTGATCAGTATAGGTGTGGTACCCTCAGAAGATAGAGCCTTATACCAATTTGGACTCAATCAAGGGGTTATTATGATTATAAATGCTTTATCCGCACTTCTGATAGGGCTCATTCTTGGAATGCTATGGCAGAGCATTGTTCTTATGCTTTCTTATATTCCAATCAGGTCATATGCAGGAGGGTACCACGCAAATACACAAATGAAGTGCTATTGGTTGTCCAATGCAGTTATATTTGCAGTGCTTGTGGGAATCAAGCTGATTCCATGGAATGGTTATATTTTTTCAACCATGTCGCTCTTTGCAGCAGTGGTTGTGTTTTGGCTTGCACCAGTGGAGGACTTGAACAAACCCTTAAGACAGATAGAAATAGTAATCTACAGACGAAGAGCGCGTATCATCTTCGTTCTACTTCTATGTATCGCTTTTTTACTCTGGTTTGTGGGAAATATTCAGATCTCGGTCAGTGTAGTTATGGCACTTCAATTGGTTTCGGTAATGCTGATAATGGGAGTTATAAAGAATAAAAAGAGCAAACGGAGGGTTTTGGCGGCTGATGTATAGAAATACAGCTATTGATATACAGAGAAGCAGGGCTAATGAAGTAATTCAAATGACTGGATATTCTGACTATCTAAAAGCTTCGGATACAGGAACACATTCTGGCAGGGTAGCAATACTATGCGAGGCTCTTGGAATTGCACTGGAGCTGCCTGAGGTGGAGATACGCAAGCTTAAAACCAGCGGATTGCTTCACGATATCGGGAAAAATTCCATTGACAAGCGTATCATTGACAAACCGGGACCGCTTTCGGAGTATGAATGGAACCAGATAAAGATGCATCCAACCATCGGGTACCGGCTTTTATGTTCATCCGAGCACATGCAAGAGATAGCGAAATATGTTCTGTATCATCATGAAAGATATGACGGAATGGGCTACCCCATAGGGCTGAAAGGGGAAGAGATCCCCCTTTATTCCAGAATAATCGCTGTTGCGGATGCTTACGATGCAATGACGAACTGCAGGTCCTACCGGGAGACTTTAGATTGCGACGAAGCGGTAGGAGAGCTTATTATAAATAAAGGGACACAGTTTGATCCGGACATTGTTGACCTCTTCATTGAAAAAGTTTTGATCCATTACTAATCCCCTCCAAATGGCAAATCACGAATACAAATAAAGATCAGCAGAATTTCGTGACAGCCTTGCTGCTGCAATGGTACAATAGGACAAAGAGTATTGAAACAGGCACGCAGAGAGGTGAAATTCATGCAAAACAAGGGTGTGAATGAAGCATACAAATCGTTCAGGGAATGCTTAACCGACAAATATTTCCTCCGCAATATCCGGATGTCGAAAAAGGCGATGATGGAACTGATCGCTAAGGATGACTGGAAAAGCCACATTTCCTACCTGCTCCAACTGGAATCCTGGGGTTGCACCCATGTGCTTGAAATAGCAGAGAAAACTATTAAACAGATAAGTCCCACGCCTCCCGAAGGGTGGCTTTCGTATCTATATGATTCTACCATCGGGTTGCTTTTTCCCCACAGGGCCGCTCCCGAAAATCAGGAAAGGGAAGGATTGTACGGAACGGGTCGACTGCTGCTGTTTCAGATCATCCGGGCTCTCCTGCAAATGAAGAGGGGCGGTAAGCCCTTGAATTACTATAGAGACTTCGAATTATTGACCAAAGAAGAAAGTGAAAAATACGACAGCTCATCGGAGTACCAAAGGCTGTTGGATATTATGGAAGACTGGTATATACATGAATTCATGTGTATCGGCACGGAAATAACGCCTTATAACACCCTGGGTCATATTGCGGGCGTGCACCATCTTAGCATGTTCATTGGCAGACAATTAGAAAAAGCCGGGGTGCCAATCGATCTTGCCCTCCTCTCGGGAGCGGCTTTTTCCCACGACCTGGGGAAATATGGGGGTACAGAAGAAGAGAGCCAAAGAATACCCTATCTTCACTATTACTACACAGATCAATTTCTATCCGGCAATCATATGCCCACCATTGCTCACATTGCCACAAATCACTCTACCTGGGATCTGGAACTGGAAAACTTGTCAGTGGAGTCACTCGTATTGATCTACTCCGATTTTCGTGTAAAGAGCACACGAAATGATCAGAACCGGGAAGAAGTGAACTTCTATACCCTGAGTGATTCCTTTGAAGTGATCCTGAATAAACTGGACAATGTGGACGGGGCGAAGCGGGAGCGCTACATTAAGGTCTATTCCAAGTTGAAGGACTTTGAGGAGTACATGAAATCTCTGGGCGTTCATACCGATCTGGCAGATCACTTTGTGGAACCGCCTCCCCAAAAGGATGCGGCTTTGATGACAGAGGCGGAAGTCATTGACACCTTTAAGGGGCTGGCAATACAGCATAATATCACCTTGATGAGCAAATTCAATAAAGAAACCGCTTTTGGCAATATTCTGGAAGCAGCCAGAAGTGAAAAGAACTGGAAGAACATCAGGGCGTACATCAATATATTTGAAGAGTACTACACGTACATGACTCAAAAGCAAAAATACATCACTCTGCATTTTCTGTATGAGCTTCTGATGCATCGTGAAGGGGATATACGCCGTCAGGCGGGGAGTCTGATGGGAAAGATCATCGCCCATTACGATGAGGAATACAGGAAGGAAATACCAAGTGGTGCATTACCCGGGAAACCTGATCTGACAGGGATCGAGCTTTGGGACCGCTACCTTCACGATATCATATTTCCGGATTACAAGGTGACGGACCAGCATCGGCGCTGGGTTGGATATGCTCTGAGAAGTGTGATAATTTCCCTGTTCAGAGGTCTGGACACAAAGGAAAGAAAACGCTACCTTGGAATTCTCCTCAAGTACTGTGATAAACCAATGGAGGCAGACCATGAGGTCTTCGTGGTTCTGGATGCCCTTCTCTTCATTCCTATGGCAGAAGCGGAACCGGAAGAACGTATAAAGGTAATTTCTTTTGCGGCTGAGGCATCCGAGAGAAAATCACTGGAAGTCAGGATGTGTGCTCTGCGGTTGGCGAAATACGTAGCAGAATCGGATCCTTCTCCTCAGGCTGTCAAGTATGTGGAGCAGGTAGTCAGAAACAATGAGAAAAACAACATCATCAGCGCCACCTACTTAAAGTGGAGAATTCTAAAAACAATAGGCGGGCATGAAAAGAGAGTTGCCGAGTGTGAACTTGCTTTAAGCAGCTATTCTGACGGTATTTCAAATGTTTTTCTGGAAAATCTCAAGGTGGACACTCCCTGGGTAGTAAAGGCGGTAAACATAGAACTTCTTTTGGACAGCCTGAAGCGGGGAAAAACAGGGGAGCTGCTTCACATTACTACACATCTGTCCAACCTGCTGAAGGTCAGTGAAAAGGTGACTGTACGCCACAGCGCAGGCCGTGCACTGTTGAAAGTAATTGAGATGCTGCCCCTTGATGAACGAAACGAAGTCGTCATTGAAATGACCCGGGGACTTGAAATCGGGGAATATCAGTTTTCAAAATATATACCTGAATATCTGGGTCAGATGAGCCTTTATCTTCACCCCAACGAGTTGGACGAATTCATTAAAGAACTAGTGAAACAAACCGAAAGCACGAACGATCGAATCAGTTCGGTTGCCCTTGATACCGTGGGCATCATGATCACTAAGTATGCGGAATANNTTGCTGGGTATTCTCATGAAAGGCTTGTCCAATTACCGGCAGGTAGTCAGCCAGGAGGCTTTCGAAGTCATAGGAAGGCATATTTTCGGATGTGATGATCTGACTCTTGAAGACAAGGCTCACATTTTTATTACAATAAGCAAAAAAATGCTGACATTGCTCATGGATCAGCAGGAGTCTGAACTGGACTTCTACAACAATGCCGCCTCATTGAACGATATTTACCGGTTTATCAAAGAGTATCATTTTCATTATGGTGAATTTCCGTCACAGCCGATGAACAAGGCCGCATTTTTCCCCGGGACCTTCGATCCCTTCTCCCTTAGTCATAAGGCCATCGTTCAGGAAATCCGGGATATGGGTTTTGAAGTTTACATGGCATTGGACGAGTTCTCATGGTCCAAAAAAACACAACCAAGGATGGTACGGCGTAAAATCATGTCCATGTCGGTAGCAGATGAACGAAACGTGTACCTTTTTCCAGACTCGGTGCCGGTGAGCCTCTCCAACGAAAAGGACTTAAAGAGACTCCGGGAGATGCTTCCCCGCGAGGAGCTCTACGTGGTAGTGGGAAGCGACGTGATAGTGAATGCCTCCTCATATAAGGCCACTCCTACAGATGGTTCTATTCATACATTCAATCACATCGTATTCAGGCGGGAGAGCTCCCTCGAAGGGAAATGGGAGGAAGAAAAACTCGAGGAGGCATATAACAGCATAAAAGGACGGGTAGTGGAGTTGAAGCTGCCGATTCACCTTGAGGATATCAGCTCCAGCCGGATCAGGGAAAACATCGACTACAACCGGGACATATCAAACCTCATCGATAATGTAGCGCAAAACTATATTTATGATAACAGTCTGTATCTCAGAGAACCGCAATACAAGCTGATCATGCAGACCAAGGGCATCTATATGGAGGAGGATACGGGAGAAAACGGACTTCTATTAAAAGAAGTGGATGACATGCTGTTTCATAACAATCCCGGTCTGGCAGCGCTCAGGGAATATCTGAGTAACAGGAGGACCAGGATCCTCGTGGTAAGAGACGGGCAACAGGGTGGTCGTATGGTGGCGGCAGGAGCCTACCGGAGCATTCACAGAACGGATCTGTATAACGAATTTAAAGATCTGGAAATCACGGCATATCTGAGAGAAAAAGCCTCGGGAAAAATTGCAGTGATAAGCTGTCTGTACTTTTTAGAGGATACGGAAATAAGGGATCTGCCCCAGCTTCTTCTCACCGAAGTGCTTGCTGCCTGCCTCAGGGATGACTACACTTATGCAGTTTATCATCGGCGGCAAAGCGGTCCTTTGAACAGCAAAGTCCAGGAGGTATTAGAGCGACAGGGCTTTATAAAGGCTCCTTCTGCGGGAGACATGAATATCTATGCAGTGGATATGAAAGCTCCTATCAGTTTGCTTCAAAATATGGAAACCACTATTAAGGATCCCTTAAACCGGAATAAGCGGGTTCTGGCGGTCATGGACAGAGCCCACAGGAACCTGCAGATGGCTTTGACCGATCTATACCCCGGAAACCTGGTGATATCCTTTAATGCCGGGGTGATGCACCATAAAATAGTGAAAATGGTTACTATGGAAAACCAGGTTCCCGCAGAGCCCACACCGGAACATCATCTGGGGCCCTACATGTGTGTTCCTTTCGGGAAAATTCTACGTGGTGCGGCGGCTCCAAATACTGTAACAAAAACCCTTCATACGGATAAGGTGTTTCAGCCGGATATAAAGAGTTTCCGCAT
>DCUA01000221.1 GCA_002329675.1 Firmicutes bacterium UBA1426
CCTTTTCGGACACTTTGTGGTGCGGTTGAAGGGACTTGAACCCATACCCTCTCGGACACGGCCCTCAACCGTGCGCGTCTGCCGATTCCGCCACAACCGCATGCTTTTCAGCCACGAATATTATAGTAACTGGATGGCTCCTCTTTGTCAAGACAAATTATGATTTTTTGCTATTCCTCTGTCTTCAACCGGGACACTCTCCAATTTTCACTGCCATGATAGATATTATAGAAATAAGGCTCAATATCACCTGTCAGATCTGTTGAAGCAGCAAATCCATAAGTTTTGTACAAAAGACAGTAATAAGGGATTTCGCTGGTGTAGAGTTGATGGAGAGATTCAAAAGTCTTTCTCTTCTCTGGTGTTGGTATACCTTGCTGAAGTCTGTCCAGCAGACTATCCATCTGCGGATTTGCGTACTTGATGAGATTGTCGCTTTCGCTGTGAAGAACCGGTCTTAAATCGTAGTTCTCGTGGAATCGAAAGCCTCCCAAAAAAAGGTCAAATTCTCCTTTTTCAAGAGCCGCATTATAATCATCTTTTAGCAGAGGTATCAGCGTAATGGAGATCCCCGCCTTCTCCAAGCCGGATTTTATCACCTGGGCAGCAAGGTTACGTGCCTGATTCTCCGCATTGAAAACCAAATTAAGAGATAGTCCTTCGTATTCAGCACTTTTCAAGAGCTCAACGGCCTTGGCGGTGTCATAATCATAGAGAGCTCCATCGCTTTCTACTCCCATGTAACCCGGGTAATAGATGGTATCATTTAATACTCCGCTATTATAGTAGCAGGTTTCCAGGATCATCTGATTGTCAATTGCATGCGCAATAGCCTGCCGTACAACGGAGTTCTGCAGTGCTCCATGACTGAAGTTAAAGCCGAGGACCTCAACCTCATTGGACAAAAACGGTACCATTTTGACCACCTTGTCCTCAACCAGGGTGTTCCGGTTTATATCCTTCAGATAGGTCAAATCCATTTCCCCGATATGGAAAAGGTTCACCGCTTCTTCCTTTTTAGGAATGAACTTAAATTGAAGAGTATTTTCAGGCACGGCCCCTCTGTAATCGGGATTGGGTGAAAGGGTTATCTGCTTTCCGGTCTCCAGATCGCTAATCAGATAAGGGCCCGTTCCCATAGGTATAAAGCCTGCCTCATCTTTGGCAAGATCACCGGGTCTTTTGTACTTATGAGAGGGCAGAATGGGAAACATAAGGTTTTCGAGAGCAGCTTGATTTCCATCCGCAAATTGGATCTGTATAGCATGAGTATCGAGGACTTTTGAAGACTTTATCAGATCCAGGGAAGGTCCGTAAGTGCCCCTTCGCGCTGCAGGAATGCTTTTGTATGCGTCAATGGAGAACTTTACATCCTCAGCTGTAAAAGACTCACCATCCTGCCATCTCACACCTTCACGCAAGCGTATATGCAGAATCGTTCCATCCTGGTCATATTCATAGCTCTCGGCCAGCGCGCCTACCGCTTCAAGGTTGCTATTGAAGGCAAAAAGACCATCGTAGATCAGCTTGTTAAAATGGTAAGTGTCCTCATCAAGGGACAACAGGGGATTCAGTGTGCGAACCTTTTCCATGGGGATAGAAACAACAGCCGAAGTAATGCGTTCCGGTTCAGCTTCTGCTTCCTCACCGGGAAAAGTCCTGTCTTCTGAACACCCGGATACAGACAGTAACAGCAAAATCAAAAATATAGAAGCTATGAATCGTCTTACCATCATAGACCTTCGTTCCCCCACAGTTCACTTAGCCTTTCATCGATTTGTTCATAAAGGATATCTCTATCGCAACAATTATTCAACACCACATCGGATCTTTTGATCTTTTCGTCACGACCTGATTGATATCGGATCCTTTTCCGAACATCCTCCATGCTGCTTCCATCCCGCTCCATGACCCTTTGAATGCGTACATCTTCGTCTGCATCCACCAGCCAGACCTGATCCATATAACGATCCATCCCCGTTTCAAAAAGCAGTGGAACATCGATGAATACAACCGGTTCCTCCGTCATAGCCTTCGCTCTGCTCAGAAGTATCTCTATGACTTTCCCGTGCATGATCTGATCCAGTATTTTTTTGTTTTCCGGATCTGAGAATGCAATCTTTGCCAGTGCACCCCGATCAAGGCTTCCGTCCGGGTTAAGGATCTCCTCCCCAAAGGTACGGGAAAGCTCGGAGAGTGTCTCTGTTCCCGGCTCCACGATTTCTCTTGCGACCAGATCTGCATCCAACACCGGGTATCCCTTTTGTTTCAGATAATCGGAAACGGTTGATTTCCCCGCACCGATCCCCCCGGTCAGCCCGATAAGTTTCATGTCCTGCTCCTGTTAGCTGGTGTTACTTAAGCTCGTACCAGTTTTCTCCTGTATTCAGATCCACACACAGAGGCACCTTTAACTCCAGTGCATTCTCCATGTTTTCTCTTAATATGACTTTTACGCGTTCCAATTCTTCCCTGTGTGCCTGTATGATCAATTCATCATGGACCTGCAGAATCAACCTGGATTTCAGACCTTCGGCCAATAGCTGCTTGTGACAGCGGGCCATGGCTATCTTGATGATGTCTGCAGCAGATCCCTGGATGGGACTGTTCATGGCAAGCCGTTCTCCCGCCTGTCTCTGTATATAATTACTGGCTTTGATTTCGGGAATCGGCCTCTTCCGGTTCATAATGGTCGTGACGTAGCCGTTTTTTCTGCATTCCTCTACCTGACGGTCCATAAAGGCTTTCACATTGGCATATTTTTTAAAATACTCTTCAATGTAGATCTCCGCCATTTTTCTGGATATGTTCAACTCTGTAGCCAGACCAAAGCTGCTCATACCGTATATGACCCCAAAGTTAACAGCCTTGGCATTGCTCCTCTGGATTGAGGTCACTTCAGATTCGGGAACTCCGAACACCTTAGCCGCTGTTGTTCTGTGAATATCCGCACCCTGCCGGAAGGCCCCGATCAGCGTGGGATCCTCTGACAAATGGGCCAACACACGCAACTCGATCTGAGAATAGTCTGCTCCCACAAGAATGTATTCATCACTCTCGGGAATAAATGCTTTTCGCAGGCGCCTGCCTACTTCCTGTTTGATGGGGATGTTCTGCAGGTTTGGTTCCGTACAGCTGATACGCCCTGTGGCCGCAATCGTTTGCTGAAAATGCGCATGGATCTTGCCGTCATCATGGAGCATGGGTAACAACCCCTCCACATATGTGCTGTTCAACTTGGACAGGGTCCTGTATTCCAGGATCTGATCCACGATTTCATGATCGCCTCTCAGTCGTTCCAGTATTTCCGCATTTGTTGAATATCCGGTCTTGTTTTTCTTCCCGGACGGAAGCCCCAGTTTGTCAAACAGGATCTCACCCAACTGTCTCGGCGAGTTGATGTTGAATTCCTCACCGGCCATAGAGTATATTTTCGAAGATATTTCGGCAATTTGTCCGGTCAGTGTCTGCCCTGCACGTAGCAGTTCATTCCGGTCCACCGCAAATCCCTGGACCTCCATATGTGCTAACGAGCTGATCAAGGGTAGCTCTATCTCTTCAAATACCGGAAGGAGTCCTTCGCTGTTCAATCTATCATGCAGAACAGGATGGAGGGAAAACAAAGCAGCACACCATCTCGCACCATAACCCGGGTAGTCGATCTGCGGCTTTTCCAGAAATCCCAGTTGTTCTTCCTGAGTATTCGAGGTTTCGGGTCCTTCCAGCTCCTGATAAAAATATTCCAGAGTCAGCGCATTCAGGTCGTAGCTGCGCTTGCCGGGTTGGAGCAGATATTGGGCAATTGCTGTATCAAAAGCTGTTTCCGGCTCCCAATTTTCTAAACCGCTGCTTAGAAGGGCGTAATAATCCTCCTGGATATAATGCCCCACATAGCGTAATTTCGTTTCTATAATCAACGATTTCAGCTCTTTTTGAAGGTCCTGAGCAGACAGATCGATATAGAAGCACTTCTGTTCCGTAGACAGGGCAGCCCCTGTGAGGATCGGTGCCCCTTTATGATTATTATCACTGAATACCTTCAGTGCCACAAGGTCACCATCCCCTAAATCCTTTTTCAGAACCTTAAAATCCTGTGTACTTTTTATGATTGTGATTGGTAGTATTTTTATTTCGGCAGAATCCCGATCTGATCTATGTTGGTCACTGCCTTCGGGTATCTGCAGCTTTTTAAGAAAACTGTTGAATTCCAGTTTCTTATAAAGCTCAATGAGCTTCTCGTATTCCGGTTCTTCCTCCACATAGTCCTCAAGATTTACTTCGATGGGAACTTGTGTATTGATCTCCGCCAGACGCCGGCTCATAATGGCAAGCTGAGCATTCTCTTCAACTTTTTCCCGAAGCTTCGCGTTAGTGATCTGATCAGTATTACTGATCAGGTTAGCAACGCTGCCATATTCAAGCACGAGCTTTTGCGCCGTCTTTTCGCCCACTCCGGGCAGGCCTGGAATGTTATCCGAGGAATCGCCCATCAATCCTTTGAAGTCAATGAATTGCTCCGGTGTAAACCCGTACTTGTCCATCATCGCGTCATAATCATATACTTCAAACTCAGAAATGCCCTTTTTTGTGATGATTACCTTTGTGATGTGAGTAGCCAGCTGGAGTGCATCTTTATCTCCGGTGATGATGAGGGGTTCATACTCCTGCTCTTCGGCTATTCTGGCAACTGTGCCTATTATATCGTCCGCCTCAAAACCATCGATCTCAAGGATCCGTATGTTCAAAGCATCCAACAGCTCCTTCAGAACAGGCAATTGCATCGCAAGCTCCGGGGGCATTTTCTTTCTTCCCGCTTTGTAACCCTCAAACTCCAGATGGCGGAAAGTCGGTGCTTTTCTGTCAAAGGCCACCACCATATAACCGGGCTCGTAGTCTTTCCTTATTTTTTGCAATATATTAAGAAAACCGTACACCGCTTGTGTGTACAGTCCTTCTTTTGTGATCATCGGTCTTTGAATAGCATAATAAGCGCGGTTGATCAGGCTGTTACCGTCAATCACTATCAGTCTGCGGTTCATCTCCTTCTGTGCTTTTCTCTGAATCATGTATTTCTCCTTGCTCTCCCCTGAGAATCATAGGTTCATCAACGATTTGGCCTTCAGGATCCATAAGTATGTGAACTTCAAACAAATAGCTCCCGGTTTCACTATCTCTCTCGCAGTCCGTAACTTTATATTCATAACCGGCCAGATATTCATCTACCAATCTTCGATACATCCAATATTCTTCCGTTGCCGCAACATACTTGCTGCCTTCTCTGCATAGGGTATCGGCTTCGGAACTCTGCATCCCATAGTAGATCTCTGCCTGCCCGGCATCCTGACCATTGCTGTCGGATTCACGGCTGCCCTCAGCATCTACTCTGCCCATAGCTGTAACAGGCTGCTCCACTGGTAGAGTCAGCTCTTCCTTTGCTCGGATACTGCCGGCATCATCGATGCCTTTCGAGGCATCCAGTGCGGCGTTATCATTGGACATATCCGCAGAAAGGCTCATCGGCGCATCCGCAGACTCTTCAGCCGGATTTACTCCCCTGTCGGGTCCGATGACATCATTATACATGGACACAGATGCAAAAACAACTACAAAACATGCAGCTGCCGTTGCCGCCACTTTCAGATACCATTTGCGTTTCTCGTTTGCAGCAATCGCAAGCCTCTCTTTTCTGATCCTGCTGCCTTCCTCTTTCAACGCCTCGCTGAAACGCTTTTCAAAAGAATCCGGTATTTCAACCTCCGGGACATTGTGAAGGATTGCCAGTAGCTTTTCCATATCATTATCCAGGATTTCGTTATCTATATCAATTGTTACATTATGCAAATCTGATTTCTTTTCCATTGGCGCCTCCTTCCCCTTTCTATCTTGTTAGACGCAGGATCTGTCGTATTGTTCCAGGATACTTTGCTTGAGTTTCTGCCTGGCACGATTGATCCTGGATTTCACTGTTCCCATGGAGCAATTGAGGATCTGCCCGATTTCTTCATAGGAAAAACCCTGTATATCCCGAAGTATAATAATGTCTTTCTGTTCTTTGGGGATCTCATTCAGGCAGTTCAGGACACAAGAGGTTGTGAGCTTTGCGTCAAATACCTCTGAAGGAGTGGGTGCGGTATCCGGTATTTCGATCATGGTTTCCCCATCTTCGTCTGTAAGATAAAGGCTAACATTAGTTCGTTGATTCTTGTTCTTTCTAAGGAAATCGTTACAGGTATTTACTACGATCCGGTAGACCCAAGTATCAAACTTACAGTCCCCCTTAAATTTATTCAGATGGCGAAATACTTTAATAAGGCTTTCCTGCAGGACATCCATAGCGTCCTCTTCGTCCCGCAGATAGCGAAGCGCCGTATTATAGGCCTTGGTTTTACAGTTTTGGATCAGCAATTCAAAGCTGGCCTCGTCTCCCGACTTGGCCTTCTCTATAAGAATTGCCTCATTGTAAACATCAGCCATATGGATTACCCTTTTCTACAGAAAAAAATGTGTTATACTAAAAAGCAATTATATCACAGTTAAAAAACGGAGGCAATTATGTATCTGACCCCCCTGGTTGATTACCACACACATACTACTTTTTCAACAGACGGCTCTTCCACGATGAGGGAGATGGTATCGGCTGCCGCAGATGCCGGGATCAGCGAGATTGCTATAACTGATCACTATGATCCTGATTACCGATTAGATGGCTGGGGCGAAGAATTCTCACAGGTTGAGTATCAGAATGAATTGATCCTCGTCCGTGAGGAGTTTAAGGATAGGGTTACGCTGGTCAAAGGCCTGGAGATCGGCATTCAGCATGGCGATACACTTAATAAATGCAGGCAGGCTGTAAGATCCTTCAACTATGACTTTATCCTCGGGTCTTTTCACTGTGCGGAAGAGTTTGAACTCTCCAACGGAAGTTTTTTTGAAAACCGCTCTGTAGAAGCAGCGACATTAGCCTTTTACAAATACGTTTATGATTGCCTGTATGACTACAAAGACTATGATGTGCTTGGACACATCAACGTCATCGATCGTTACGGTCCCTACGTTCCCTCTTACCATGATCTGATGGACGTAGTCTCCGAGGTCCTGAAACTGATTATCCGGGACGGAAAAGGTATCGAGATCAATACCTCCTCCTTCCGTTATGGCATGGGAGATCACACCACACCCTCCCAGGATATTTTACTGCTCTACCATGAGCTTGGAGGAGAAATAATAACCGTGGGATCCGATGCTCATTCTGTCTGCGATGTGGGGTACGGGATCAAGTGGGCTTATGAGAAAATGAAAAGCGTTGGCTTTAGGTATGTTACCACCTTCAACCAACGCAAACCTGAATTTATTAAATTATAATCTATGATGGGGAACTATTATACCCTAAAGGAAATCCTTTGCTGCCTTAAGGCCATAAGCGGGCTCCGCCATCCTGGCCGCCCGGTTGATGGCTCTTGCCATGACATCTGCCGCTAAAGCTCCCACGGCATCCGGCATGACTTCGGTTTCTCCCGTGGCAAGGACGAAGATGGTATCTCCATCAGCCATTGTGTGTACAGGGCGGATCGCTCTTGCAAAGCCGTTATGCGCTATCGAAGCGATCTTATTCGCCTGGGTTTTTGTCAGTTTGGCATTGGTAACAATACAGCCTATCGTAGTATTTCCGCTGAACACATTTCTGTTTTTGTCGTACTCCTCGTACATGGTTTTCTCGGTGTTGTAAATGGCGGTCTTGTCCTTATTCAGAATACCGGCAATGGCTTTTCCCGTGTCAACATCCACCACATCACCCAGGGCATTGACCGCTACTATGGCTCCGATGATCCATTCACCTATTTGGACTGCATAGGTTCCGAGACCACTCTTCATCATATACTCCATCCCGAGAAATTTACCGACAGTTGCGCCGGTGCCTGCTCCGACGTTGCCTTCCAAAGGTTTTTCTGACGAAGCATTCAAACAGGCCTGATAGCCCATAGCCTTATCCGGTCTGCATTTGGGGTCTCCAACTACAAGATCAAACAGGGAAGCTCCGCAGACGATTGGAACCACACCGACCCCGACATCAAAGCCTTTTCCGTTTTCTTCAAGATACTGCATCGCACCGGATCCTGCATCCAAACCGTAGGCGCTTCCTCCGGACAACATAACTGCATGGATCTGTTCTACCAGATTGACAGGTTTGAGAAGTTCTGTTTCCCTTGAAGCGGGCCCTCCTCCTCTCACATCCACACCGGCATAAGCTCCTTCCTCACACAGTATAACGGTGCAGCCGGTACCGCCCTCAACATTCTGGGCGTGACCTACTTTGATCTCTTTTATATCCGTAATGCTGACTTCTTTCATTTTGTCCCTCCTCCAAATAAAATAATCTGTAGGGGCGGAATCCGCCCCTACGGAAAATCGGTTGAAAGCCGTTAGAGAGACTGCATGATTCGAACTGCCTGAATGAGTGCTATTATGACACCTACAACAGCCTCACCGCCTAAAAGACCCGCTGCGATGATCTGGCCATTCCCACCTTCTTCAAACTTTGGTGCAGCTTTCATGACGACAAACCGCAATGCTCCACCTATAAATGCTGTCATGGAAAGGTAGAAAGGCAGATAAACGCCGAGCCCCAAAGTCATGACCGGGAAGTTCACAATATAAAGTATGATAGCAGCAATCAATCCGATGACAAATGAGGGGATGTGAGAGATCCCACCCACCATTGCCGCAACAGCACTTGCCTGAGGTGCCGGGAACATATCCGGATTACCGAAGGCAGAGGGGCCATAGGCCTTTAAGATAACCAAAAGTACGACTACAGAGACGAAGGCACCTATGATGCCACCAATCACTTCGCCCAGCCACTGGGCTTTTGGATCGGATCTCAATATGTATCCGGCTTTGAAGTCGTTCATGACATCACCAACAAGTCCGCAGGCAACTGCGACGATAGCTGCTACAAAGAACGCTTCCGTCTGTCCGATGCTCGAGACGGCTTTTGTTGCCAGTAAAACGATGATTCCAAAGATCTCCATGGGGTTAATCCCTGATTGACCTACACATTGTGAAGACATGGCGGTTGCCAGCCATACGCCAATAATCGTACAAATGGAGGCGACAATACCCATATCTGCTAAGAAGGTGAATATAAATGCCAGGATCACCATGACGATGGGGGCCCATCTGAGAGATACCATGCCACCACCGACTCCGCTCTTGCTGAACATAGGTCCGAATATTTCCTTTGCTTTTGGAAGAATTCCTTTCACGATGATACCGATACCGGTACCTACCATAAGGCCGATTCCAAGAGAGGATTTTATGCTGGCTGCCGTAGCCGCATCCCAAAGCCCTGCCATCTGACCCCCGATGAGGATCCCGAAATCACCGATGATGGCTCCAAGGAACCACACACCGATAAATACAGGGCCGATAATAAACCCTACAGCGACAAGCATAAGAGAAAGCCACATGCCTCCCAGAGATCCAAAAGGCATCATTTTCTTAAACCATACAACGCCCGCGCCAAAGGTTCCAAACCAGTCTCTAAGCACTGTAAACAACGCTGCTACGCCCAGAGATGCAAATAAGGTGCCTGCTTTTTTCCCTCCTTCGTCTCCGACGATCAGGGTTTCTGCGGCTGCCTGCCCCATGGGATAGGGGAGCTCTTTAATTTCTATGAAATATTTACGAATAAGTGCTGTGAATATCAAGCCTAAGATTACGCCACCCAGAGTAATAACTACCAATGCAACAGTACTGACCTCTGCATTTGCGTCCAGCATCCAGATACCGGGCAGAGTGAAGGCTAAACCTCCTGCTACCATAGCCCCCGCTGACATTGCCGTATGGGTTACATTGATCTCATTGATGTTGGTGTTCCCTAAAGCCTTCAACGCAAACATGGATACCAGGGCTACGAACATGATGGGCCAGGGTAAGGCGCCCAGCTTCAAAGCCACGAACATGGAGCTCATGGTCAGAATGATAGCTCCCACAGCTCCGATGATCATTCCTCTCACCGTAAACTGTTCCTTGAAGGATGTCGCATACTTTGCAGATCTTTGTTCTTGTGACATGACAATACCTCCTTAATAATATCGATTCCTGATAATTGCTATAGTACTTCTATCCTCCTTTCATTATGAAACAATTACGTATTCGGTATTTGGGTATAGTAATGCTATTAATTAAACGATATTCTCACTACAGTCTATCACAGATGCTCCAAAATAATCCAGACAATTACAAAAAAATCCCGAATGTGTCGTCAGGTTCCTAATTCACAACCTATCCCATGATAGGTGGGTTTTCTGTTCCTGCTTCTGTCTTCCTCTCAAAGGGGGCCTGACATAGGCGGCGGAAACGCGAAGTCCCGTGAACTAAACGTAGGTTAAATTACAAAACCTTAACGAACACCTCAGGATCTTAATCATTAGTATGAGGACTTTCCTTGTCCTTATGCTGACAATGTTTTCAAAATCGATCTGTCCTTATTGGTTGACTTGATTATAGCACTAAAGCATCACAAAATCAACATATTCCTTATTCTTCGTCCAAAGGAACAGCACAGTTATGTGAGACTTTTTGAACATCGTCGTTTTCTTCGAGCATATCGATCATCTTTCTCAGGCTTTTCATCTCTGACTCTCCCGGAGTCGCTTCTATAGAAGGAACGAATTCCACATCCGCTTCCACGAAATCGTAGCCGGCTTGTTTCAAGGCATCTGATACAGCATTAAAGTTCTCCGGCAAAGTCTGAACTTCAAAACTATCTTCATGAATGAGAACATCTTCTGCCCCTGCATCCAGTGCGGCTTCCATAAGTGAGTCCTCATCAATGGCATCGATTTTTTCGATTAAAAGGATTCCTTTCCTCTCAAACATGTAGGATACACATCCGGGGACTCCGAGATTCCCTCCATGTTTATCAAATGCATGCTTGATACTGGAAGCTGTCCTGTTCCTGTTATCCGTCAGTACGTCAACGATCACGGCAACTCCACCGGGTCCATATCCTTCAAAAATACCCGGCTCGTACGCTTCTCCGCCTAATTCACCTGTACCTTTTTGAATTGCACGGTTAATGTTGTCGTTGGGCATGTTGATGGCTTTTGCCTTATCGATGGCATGCTTTAATGCTACGTTATATTCAGGATCGCCTCCTGACTTGGCTGCAACAGAAATAGCTCTGGCATACTTGGTAAATATCTGTCCTCGCTTTGCGTCCTGGGCAGCTTTTCTGCCCGCTATCGTTCCATGTCTTCCCATTTTTTACCTCCTGCTCTATACGCAAATCAACACCTTGTATCAATCAGAACGAGGGATTACAAGGTCATCACTTCCTACATCAATAGGTTACCAAAAAAATGCATATATTACAAGTTTGGCGGAGGTTCTTCCATATGCTTAAAGGCGGTTGCCATCATCAGTTTAATCCGGTTCAGTTGGTTTACATCGCTGGCACCCGGATCGTAGTCTATAGCTGCGATGTTCGCTTTTGAATGATAATTCCTCAGAGGCTTTATCATACCTTTTCCCGTCACGTGATTGGGCAGGCATGCAAATGGCTGAAGGCAGACGATATTTGTAATACCGCTGTCAATGAGCTCAACCATCTCACCTGTGAGGAGCCATCCCTCTCCGCATTGATTGCCAAGGGAAGTTACCTTTTTCGCTTTTTCAGCAGTATCCCGAATATGAGCCGGCCCTTGAAAGCGTTTGCTATTGTTCAGTGCTTTCCGTGCATCCGAACGGAACCATTCGATAATGCGAATGGACATCTCGTTCTTCAGCATCGTTGAAAAACTTCCCGATAATTCCAGGAGATTATACTTTTTACTGTGCATCCCATAAAGGAAGAAATCCATCAGATCCAGAACGACTGCCTCTCCGCCCTCCTTTTCGATGACGCTGACAATATCGTTATTTGCCATAGGATGGTATTTCACGAGAATTTCTCCAACAACTCCTACTTTGGGTTTTCGGATATCCAAAAGAGGTAGTTCATCAAAATCTTTTATCATATGTCTGATGTTTTTCCGTAGGGTCGAAAGACTGCCATCCCTGACATTCTCAAGAGCAATGGCAGACCATTTTTCCGCAAGGGAATTGGCCGAGCCCGGTTCTGCTTCGTAAGGCCTCGTTGCGTAGAGGACTCGCATCATTACGTCCCCGTAGAGCAGTGATATGCCTCCCCTCTTGATCAACCCGGGAGAGAGAGTAAATCCCGGATTGGTTTCCAGGCCGGTCCAACTGAAAGATATTACCGGCACCTGCTCCATGCCAAGATCCACCAGTGCTTTTCTCAGGAGGGAAATATAGTTGCTGGCACGGCATTGTCCCCCAGTCTGTGACAGGATCACTGCAGTACGATCCAGATCGTGTTTGCCGGACTTCAGTTCATCAATGACCTGCCCCAGGGTCACGATAGTAGGATAGCAGACATCGTTGTTGATATAGCGAAGTCCCTCTTCTACAGCATTCTTACTCACGGAGGGCATGAGCACGGCTTTATACCCTTCTTCGCGCAATGCAGTCTCGATAAACTGGAAATGGATCGGAGACATCTGGGGTACCAACAATGTGTACTCAGGTTTCATTTCTTTGGTGAAATATACTCTTTCGAATGGCTTAGAAAAAGGTACCGGTTTAATATTATTTTTAGACCGTTCGTTCATCGCCGCCCGAAGAGAACGGATCCGGATCCTGGCCGCACCTAAATTGGAACCTTCATCTATCTTCAATACTGTATACAACTTATTGCGATTGCGCAGCAGCTCCTCAACCTGTTCTGTAGTCACAGCGTCCAGACCGCAGCCGAATGAATTGAGCTGGACAAGTTCCAGCTCCTCGTGGTCTCCTGCCACTTCCGCTGCTTTATAAAGTCTGGAATGATACATCCATTGATCCAGAACACGGACGGGTCTTTTGAAATCCGCAAGATGACTTACCGAATCTTCAGTAAGTACAGCCATGTTATAGGAATTGATCATCTTGTCAATGCCATGGTTGATCTCCGGATCCAGATGATAAGGCCTCCCGGCTAAGATCACGCCCGCGATACCCATTTTCTTTATTAACTCAAGAGTGAGCTCCCCTTGCTGCCGGATATCTTCTTTGAACGCCCTGTCTTCCATTCTCGCCTTTGCCACGGCAGCTTTGATCTCA
>DCUA01000170.1 GCA_002329675.1 Firmicutes bacterium UBA1426
GCAGCCATCAAAGAGTAACCAATAGAACAATGAAGCGAAAAGGCGCCTGACAGGCGCCTTTTCTTGATTCCCGGACAGACTCGGAATTTTCGGGGTGTTCAGTCAATAGGAGAAGAAAGTATGACCGTATTCGATGAAAGTCTCGCATTTCACTATGAGAAAAAAGGAAAAATAGAAGTGATATCCACGGTGCCTGTAGGGAGTAAGGCCGATCTGTCAATAGCATATACACCCGGTGTAGCACAGCCATGTCTTGAAATCCAAAAGGACATTACTAAGTCCTATGCGTTGACCAGGAGATGGAATCTGTGTCTGGTGGTAACTGATGGTTCTGCAGTTCTTGGCCTTGGAGATATCGGTCCGGAAGCCGGAATGCCTGTAATGGAGGGCAAGTGTGTACTGTTCAAGGAGTTTGCTGATGTGGATGCGTTCCCTCTTTGCATAAAGAGTAAGGATGTTGACGAGATCGTAAACACGATATACTTGATCTCCGGAAGCTTTGGCGGAGTGAATCTGGAAGATATCGCTGCTCCTCGTTGTTTTGAAATCGAACGCAGATTAAAAGAATTATGCGACATTCCGATATTCCACGATGACCAGCACGGGACGGCTGTTGTTACTCTTGCCGGACTTACCAATGCCATGAAGGTGACGGGTAAGAAAAAGGAGGAGGTATCGATCGTGATCAACGGTGCCGGTGCGGCAGCCGTTTCTGTAACAAAGCTTTTGCTCTCCGCCGGCTATCAGGATATTATATTGTGCGACCGTACAGGAGCCCTTTATGAAGGACGCGAAGGGATGAATGAATCAAAGCGTGAGATAGCCGGGATCACAAATAAAAATAAGAAAAAAGGTTCACTTGCTGATGTGATCGTTGGTGCCGATATCTTCTGCGGATTTTCATCGCCAGGTGTGTTAACTGCGGAAATGGTGAAAACCATGGCACCGGAGCCGATAATTTTTGCCTGTGCCAACCCGACTCCTGAAATATTCCCGGAAGAGGCTAAGGCTGCCGGTGCGGCTGTTGTCGCAACCGGAAGGAGCGACTTTCCAAACCAGGTAAACAATGTTCTTGCCTTTCCTGGTATTTTTCGCGGAGCATTTGATGTGTTTGCTTCCGATATCAACGAAGAGATGAAGATTGCTGCCGCTGATGCGATTGCAGGGCTCATCTCCGATGAAGAAATCAGCTCTGACCTCATTATTCCCTCTGCTTTTGATCAAAGAGTAGGCAAGGCAGTAGCAGCTGCTGTTGCAGAAGCTGCAAGAAAAACCGGTGTCGCCAGAGATTTTTAGTAAGGAGCAACATATGGAAATAGGATATGAAAGTCTCGCCATAGGGATTCTGGTATGGAATTTGATCACATTTTTAATTATGGGTCTGGATAAGCGCAAAGCGATAAAACAACGACGCAGGATCAGTGAATCGACACTGTTGGCCCTTGCCTTTTTGCTGGGTGCTCCCGGAGTATTGATCGCTATGTTCGTGTTCCGGCACAAAACCAAAAAGCCGCTGTTTTTAGTATTAGTACCGCTGGCGTTAATAGAAAATGTACTGCTGGTGGTGGGCTTAAAGGATTTAATACTGTAATTCTGTAATTATACCGGCATATCAGGTCGGGATTTTCTCCGTAGAAACCGTGAACCTATGAAGGCATTTATGCGCATTAGTATAAAGCGCATCAAAATGCCGTCGGTTTCCGAGGAGAATGTCACGACCTGATATAGCCGCCACAGTTACAGAGGAAACAGAATTGCTATTGACAGGCCACGAAATATATGGTAGTTTTATTAAGCGACTTTACGGCCACCTCAAAGCGGCCTTAGTTTAGATGAAATTCGGAGGGCAAGCATCATGAGAGTAAGAGTTACATTATCCTGCACAGAATGCAAGCAGAGGAACTACAATACGATCAAGAATAAGAAGAATGATCCGGACCGCTTGGAGTTCAACAAGTACTGCAAATTCTGCAAGAAGCAGACAACTCACAAAGAGACCAAATAATAAGTAAGAAGTTTAGGGGATGTGAACAATATGGACAAGAAACCTGCTGTTAACACGAACGTAAAGAAGAGGGGCAGCATCAAGGACTATTTCAAAGGCGTCAGGACAGAAATACGCAAGGTTATATGGCCGAGCAAAAAGGAACTGGTCTCATATACCGGTGTGGTCATCATGACATGTTTTGCATTTGCTGTGGTTTTTTGGGCCTTTGATTCCGCATTCCTTGCGCTGCTGAAGGCTGTTTTGAACATCAGCATGTAAAGGGAAGAACAATGGTAAAAACATCAGACGAAACGCCGGAAATCGTGGAAGAAGTCCTGGCCGAAGAAGAACAGGTTGCCACCGGAGAGGGGCAGCTTCAATGTGGTTTGGATGAGGAAGAGGCTTCTAAGGCCAAGTGGTATGTGATCCATACCTATTCGGGACACGAAAACAAGGTCAAAGTGAATATAGAAAAACTTGTAGAGAACCGGGGCATGCAAGATCTGGTTCTTGAAGTTGTGGTGCCCACGGAAGACCGGGTAGAGATCAAAGAAGGCCAGCGAAAGATAAAGACAAGAAAGATGTTTCCCGGCTACGTTATCGTAAAGATGATTGTCACCAATGAATCCTGGTATCTTGTCAGAAACACCCAGGGGGTTACAGGTTTTGTAGGTCATGGTTCGGAACCGGTGCCGCTTACGAATGAAGAAGTAAGAAGGATGGGTATCGAAAAGGTCTACATCAAGCTGGATATCGCTCCGGGAGATAGTGTAAAGGTGATAAACGGTCCCTTCGAAAGCTTTATGGGAGTCGTTGAGGAAGTCAACTTCGACAAACAGACCCTGAAGGTCCGCATATCCATGTTTGGAAGAGACACCCCGGTCGAACTGGAATTCGGCCAGGTGGATAAAATATAGCGCCAGGCGCAAAAAACTTGCTTGCATGATAATACGGCAGCAAGGGAAAGGAGAACAGACAATATGGCAAAAAAAGTAGACGGCTTGATCAAGCTTCAGATCCCCGCAGGTAATGCGACTCCTGCTCCGCCGGTAGGTCCTGCACTGGGACAAAAAGGTGTGAACATTATGGATTTCTGCAAGCAGTTCAATGCCAGAACAGCTGACCAGGCAGGAATGATTATCCCTGTAGTCATTACAGTATATGCGGACAGATCCTTCACCTTTATTACGAAGACACCGCCTGCCGCTGTACTGTTGAAAAAGGCTGCGAATCTGACTGCTGCTTCCGGTGAGCCCAACAAGAAAAAAGTTGCAACCCTCACTACGGATCAGGCAAGAGAGATCGCAAAGCTGAAAATGCCGGATTTGAACGCCGCAGATCTTGATTCTGCAACGGAAATGATCAAAGGAACGGCAAGAAGTATGGGTATCGCTATTCGCGACTAGTAAGGTGGGAGGCGAAAGCCGCAAGTACCACAAGGAGGTTTGAAAATGCCTAAGAGAGGTAAAATTTACAAAGAGTCGGCCAAGTTAGTCGACAAAACAACTTTATATGAAGTCGTCGATGGTCTTGATCTTGTTTTACAGACAGCAAAGGCTAAGTTCGACGAAACCGTTGAAGTCCACATTAAGCTGGGCGTAGATGGAAGACACGCTGACCAGCAGGTCAGAGGTGCTATCGTTCTTCCTCACGGAACGGGCAAAACCAAAAAGGTTCTCGTATTCGCAAAGGGTGACAAAGCAAAAGAAGCAGAAGATGCCGGAGCGGATTACGTAGGTGCTGAAGAACTTGCCCAGAAAATCCAGAGCGAGAGCTGGTTTGATTTTGACGTAGTAGTGGCTACCCCGGACATGATGGGTGTAGTTGGAAGATTGGGTAAAATTTTAGGACCAAAGGGTCTGATGCCCAACCCCAAATCAGGAACCGTAACCATGGATATTGAAAGAGCACTTCAGGAGATCAAAGCCGGTAAGGTAGAATATCGTCTCGATAAGACCAATATCATTCACACACCTATCGGAAAGGTATCCTTTGGCAAAGAGAAGCTGGCTGACAACTTCAATGCTCTGCTGGAGGCCGTAGTAAAGGCAAAACCCGCAGCAGCCAAAGGTCAATATCTGAAGAGTGTCACCGTGGCCAGCACCATGGGCCCCGGGATCAAGATCAATCCCATGAAGTTAACATTTAACTAAAATTCAGGTGTCGTAAAAAAGCTCTATTAAAACTGCATATAGACTGTAGACAGCAGGTGCGCAAGCTTAATCTCCTGCCGAGGTTGAAGATACAAAATATTGAATCGAAGCCTTTTCTGTCTGCAGGATAGAAGAGGCTTTTTTACCAGAGACCGGAAAGGAGACAGTTCATGCCATCAAAAGAACATTTGAGTCAAAAACAGGCAGTGATTGACGAGATCAAAGAAAAATTAGAAAAAGCGCAGTCGGCAGTGGTCATTGACTACATGGGAATCAATGTAGAAGAAGCCAATGCCATGAGAAAGAAGCTCAGGGATGCGAATGTAGACTATACGGTTTACAAGAACACACTCTTTAACAGAGCAATCGAAGGGACTTCCTTTGAAAGCCTTTCCCCAATCCTCAACGGCCCAAGTGCATTCGCATTCGGATACGATGATGCGGTTGCTCCGGCCAGAGTGTTGAATGGGATCATGAAGGAGTACAAAAAGATGAGCTTCAAAGGGGGAGTCGTAGAAGGCGGTTTTTACGACAGCGAACAGATAAAAGATATCGCACTCCTACCTGGAAGAGAAGAGCTTATTGCTAAATTTATGGGCAGCATCCAGTCGCCTGTTTCAAAGATGGTCCGTACATTCCAGGCAATTGCGGACGCTAAAGTAGAAGAATAGTAGAGAAAGAAAAGGAGAAAAAAATGAATAAAGAGCAAATCATTGAAGCCATCAAAGGCATGACCATTTTAGAACTCAACGAGCTGGTTAAGGCTTGTGAAGAGGAATTTGGCGTTTCCGCAGCAGCTCCCGTTGCAGTAGCAGGAGCAGCAGGTGGAGCAGCAGAAGCAGTTGAAGAGCAGTCAGAATTCACAGTAGTCCTGGCTAGTGCAGGCGCTGAGAAGATCAAGGTCATCAAGGTAGTCAGAGAGTTGACCGGACTCGGACTGAAGGAAGCTAAGGAACTGGTAGACGGTGCTCCCAGCAACGTTAAGGAAGGCGTTGAGAAAGCAGAAGCCGAAGCCATCAAGAAGCAGCTTGAAGAAGTTGGCGCTGCAGTAGAGCTGAAATAAGCGATAATTGCACGAATTACGTAAAACCCGTTCGTTTAACAGAACGGGTTTTATTTATTATAAATATGGGAATAATTTTGTTGACTACTTGTTTCCCCTGTGATATCATAGTACATTGCCACGCAAAGTAGTTTGTTGTCAATACAAGGAGTGATGATTATGCCACAACCCGTTAAAATCGGTAAAAAAACGAGGATGAGCTACTCATTGATTCAAGAAGTAGCCCCCATGCCTAATCTGATTCAGATTCAAAAAGATTCATATGATTGGTTCATACAGGAAGGACTAAAAGAAGTTTTCGAAGATATATCCCCCATCAGGGACTATGCAGACAATTTAGTCCTTGAATTTATCGAGCATTCTATTAATGATGAGCCGAAGTACGATCAGGAGGAGTGTAAAGAAAGGGATGCAACCTATTCTGCTCCTTTGAAAGTTAAGGTCAGATTGGTCAATAAAGAAACCGGTGAAGTAAAGGAGCAGGAAGTATTCATGGGAGATTTTCCTCTCATGACGGAAAAAGGCACCTTTATTTATAACGGGGCGGAGCGTGTCGTGGTCACTCAGCTGGTCCGGTCCCCCGGGCCTTATTATGATGTAACTACGGACAAATCCAACAATAAACTCTATTCCACGCAGATCATACCCAACCGGGGAGCCTGGCTGGAGTATGAAACAGACTCTAATGAAGTGATATCTGTACGTGTGGACCGCACCAGAAAGCAGCCGGTCACCACCATCCTCAGAGCCCTTGCCTACAAGTCAGTAGAAGAAAAGGTCTTCCAGGAGAGAAGGAAAAATCCGGACATCACTGAGGCGGATCTGCAGAAAAAAGTTCGCAGATACGGAGAGTTTTCCAGTGAAACCGCCAAAATACTCTATGAAGGAACCAATGAAGAGATCCTTCAGGTTTTTGGTGCCAATGATCGTCTTGAAAAATCCCTGGCTAAGGACATTACCGTCAATTATGACGAAGGATTAAAAGAAATATACAAGAAATTAAGGCCGGGAGAACCTGCTACATTTGAGAGTGCCTATGATCTCATCGAGGCATTATTCTTTGATGTGAAACGGTATGATCTGGCGAAAGTGGGCAGGTACAAATACAACAAGAAACTAGGCCTTGCCAACCGGATCGTCGGCTGTAAAGCTGCCGAAGATATAGTCAGCCCCTCTACCGGTGAAGTGCTTGCAGAAGCAGGAACGATCATCAACCGGACTCTGGCTATGGCCATTGAAAATTCCGGTGCAGAATCCGTTATGGTCTTCAGCAGGACAGAGGACGGCCGCACGGTGAAGGTGATCGGAAATAACTTCATTAACCTGCAGGACTTTGTTCCTTTTGATGTTTCAGGTATGAAGCTTCCGAACAAAGTCTATTATCCTGTGCTGAAATGGATCCTTGATAACTATGAGGGTGAAAACAATATAAAGGAAGCTATGATCTCCCTGAAGAACAAGCTTTCTCCCAAGCATATCATCCTCGATGACATCATCGCATCCATCAGCTATATCCTTAACCTTTCCGACGGGATCGGTTCCACGGATGATATCGATCATCTGGGAAACAGAAGGCTCAGGACGGTAGGTGAATTGCTTCAGAATCAATTCCGAATCGGTCTGGCTCGTATGGAGCGGGTGGTAAAGGAGAGAATGACTATCCAGGATATCGAGGTCACCACTCCACAGGCCCTGATGAACATCCGGCCGGTGACTGCTGCTATTAAAGAGTTTTTCGGAAGCAGCCAGCTGTCCCAGTTTATGGATCAGACAAACCCTCTTGCGGAACTGACCCATAAGAGAAGGCTTTCTGCCCTGGGCCCCGGTGGTTTGTCAAGAGAAAGAGCCGGATTTGAGGTTCGTGACGTGCACCATTCCCACTATGGAAGGATGTGCCCCATTGAGACCCCGGAAGGTCCGAACATCGGACTCATCGGTTCTCTGACAACCTATGGAAGGATCAATGAATACGGTTTTATCGAAACCCCCTACCGGGTCGTAGACAAAGTTAACGGTCGGGTCACGGATGAGATCCAGTACGTTACCGCTGATGAAGAAGAACAGCTCATTATCGCCCAGGCCAATGAACCACTGGACAGTGAAGGGCATTTCATCAACAGCAAAGTTGTTGTGCGGAAGCCCGGAGGTGAGCTGGATCTGGTCCAGAGAGAAGAAGCGGACTATATGGACGTTTCTCCTAAACAGGTAGTATCCGTAGCAACAGCTATGATCCCCTTCCTGGAAAATGACGATGCCAACCGTGCTCTGATGGGTTCCAACATGCAGAGGCAGGCAGTACCCCTGTTAGTTACGGATGCCCCTATAGTAGGCACCGGCATGGAATACACCGCTGCAAGGGATTCGGGAGTTGTGGTTCTTGCGAAAGAAGCAGGAACTGTAGAATATGTAGACGCAAACAGGATCCGGATCCGCAGGGATCGGGACAACGGCATTGATGAATATAAGCTGCTGAAGTTCAAGCGCTCAAATCAGGGCACTTGTATCAATCAAAAGCCCATCGTAAACCACGGTGAGCGGGTAGAGGAAGGGGAAGTCATTGCAGATGGCCCCTCCACGGATATGGGTGAAATCGCTCTGGGTAAGAATCTGCTTATTGGATTTATGACCTGGGAAGGCTACAATTACGAAGANNGAGGCCAGAGATACCAAGCTCGGTCCTGAAGAGATCACCAAGGATATACCCAATGTGGGAGAAGATGTACTGAAGGATTTGGATGAAGAAGGTATCATCCGCATCGGTGCGGAAGTGAACTCTTCTGATATATTAGTTGGAAAAGTAACTCCAAAGGGAGAGACAGAGCTTACGGCGGAGGAAAGACTGCTTCGGGCCATCTTCGGCGAAAAAGCCAGAGAAGTAAGGGATACCTCCCTGAGAGTACCTCATGGTGAGACCGGTATCGTCGTGGACGTGAAAGTCTTCTCGAGAGAAAAAGGCGATGAGCTGCCTCCAGGCGTCAATAAGCTGGTACGGTGTTACGTTGCAACGAAGCGTAAGATCAGCGTAGGCGACAAAATGGCGGGACGCCACGGAAACAAAGGCGTCATCTCCAGAATTCTGCCTGAGGAAGATATGCCGTTCATGGAGGACGGAACACCACTGCAGGTCATGTTGAACCCCTTAGGTGTACCTTCCCGTATGAATATAGGACAGGTGCTGGAAACACATCTGGGATTGGCGGCAAAATATAAAGACTGGTACATTTCCACCCCTGTATTTGATGGAGCCAGCGAGCTTGCTATCATCGATCTGCTGCGGGACTGCGGCTATCCGGAGAGCGGCAAGCTGATCCTCCGTGACGGACGTACGGGTGAACCCTTCGATAATCCTGTTACAGTGGGTTACATGTATATGCTGAAGCTTCACCATCTGGTGGATGATAAGATCCATGCCAGAAGTACAGGACCTTACTCTCTGGTTACGCAGCAGCCTCTGGGAGGAAAAGCCCAGTTCGGCGGACAGCGTTTCGGAGAGATGGAAGTCTGGGCTTTGGAGGCTTATGGAGCGGCGTATACCCTTCAGGAGATCCTGACGGTAAAATCCGATGACGTAGTTGGCCGTGTCAAGACCTATGAAGCTATCGTCAAAGGTGAGAATATTCCTGAACCGGGTATCCCTGAATCCTTCAAGGTGCTGATCAAAGAAATGCAGAGCCTTGCGCTGGATGTGAAAGTACTGACGGAGACCAATGAAGTGATCGAAATTCAGGAATCTGCTGATTACGATGATGCGACTGGATTAGAGATGTTCAACGATATCGAGAACATCGCTTCCGAGGAAGAATTCTTTAGTGAAGATTCCGGTTATAGTGAAGAAGTAGAAGATGACGAATTGTCGGATGACGGTGAAGACTTAGAGCTTCAAGAAGATTTCGATGCTGATGAGGAAATCTTGTAGGAGGTAAAATATGCAGGAACTGAACAATTTTGAATCGCTTCGTATCAGCCTGGCATCTACAGAAAAGATCAGGAGCTGGTCACAGGGCGAAGTCAAAAAACCGGAAACAATCAACTACAGAACACTGAAACCGGAGAAAGAAGGTCTTTTCTGTGAAAAGATCTTCGGGCCTACGAAGGACTGGGAGTGTCACTGTGGAAAATATAAAAGGATCCGATTCAAGGGGATCGTCTGCGACCGCTGCGGAGTAGAAGTAACCAAGGCGAAAGTAAGAAGAGAGCGGATGGGCCATATCGAATTGGCCGCTCCCGTATCTCATATCTGGTACTTCAAAGGCATACCCAGCAGAATGGGCCTTGTCCTGAACATCTCCCCCAGAAATCTGGAGAAGGTGCTCTATTTCGCTGCCTACATCGTGCTGGATCCGGGTGATACCGGCATGGTATACAAAGAGATCCTCACAGAGCAGCAGTATCGTCAGGCGAAAGAGGATTTTGGAAACTCTTTCCGGGCGGCAATGGGAGCCGAGGCTATTCGTGAATTGCTGGCTAAGATCGATCTGGATGAGCTCGCCAAGGAGCTCAGAGATGAGCTGCGGGATAGCACAGGACAGAAGAGGATCCGTATAGTCAGACGCTTAGAAGTGATCGAGGCTCTGCGTATTTCGGGCAACAAGCCGGAGTGGATGATCCTGGAAGTCATTCCCGTTATTCCCCCGGACCTGCGGCCTATGGTTCAACTGGACGGTGGACGGTTTGCAACATCTGACCTGAATGATCTCTACAGAAGAGTCATCAACCGGAACAACCGCCTAAAGAGACTTCTCGATCTTTCCGCTCCCGACATTATTGTCAGAAACGAAAAGCGTATGCTCCAGGAAGCGGTGGACGCTCTTATCGATAACGGCAGACGGGGAAGACCTGTCACGGGACCGGGATCCAGACCTCTCAAATCCCTCTCCGACATGCTAAAGGGCAAACAGGGAAGATTCCGTCAGAACCTTCTTGGTAAGCGTGTAGACTACTCAGGGCGTTCGGTAATCGTTGTCGGGCCCGAGCTTAAGTTCTATCAGTGCGGACTGCCTAAGAAAATGGCTCTGGAGCTCTTCAAGCCCTTCATCATGAAAATGCTGGTACAGGACGGCTATGCTCACAATATCAAGAGCGCAAAGAGAATGGTCGAGAAAGTCAGACCGGAAGTCTGGGATGTTCTGGACGAGGTCATCAAAGAGCATCCGGTTCTTTTGAACCGTGCTCCAACGCTGCATAGGTTGGGTATTCAAGCCTTTGAGCCTGTATTGGTAGAAGGGAAAGCTATCAAGCTTCACCCACTGGTTTGTACTGCCTACAACGCTGACTTTGACGGTGACCAGATGGCCGTTCACGTGCCCCTGTCCGTGGAAGCCCAGGCAGAAGCCAGATTCCTCATGTTATCCGTAAATAATATATTGGCTCCAAAGGACGGGAGCCCCATCACCACGCCTACTCAGGACATGGTTCTGGGAAGCTACTACCTCACCCATCCCGGTACGGAAGAGAGAAACACTCCTGCTGAAAAGGGTGACGGTAAAATATTCTCCGACTTCGATGAGATGTTGATGGCATACCGCAATGGCGTAGTTGGCCTCCATGCGAAGGTTAAGGTGAGGAGGAAATTAAGCCCCGATGACAGAGGCAAGCTCGTGGAGTCTACTGTTGGAAGATTCATCTTTAATGAGAACATTCCTCAGGAACTGGGTTATGTAGACAGAACGGTCGATCCCTATTCCCTGGAAGTGGACTTCCTCTGTGACAAAAAGAAGCTGGGTCAGATCATTGACCGTTGTTACCGTAAGTACGGCAACACTGCCACTGCAAATATACTGGATCACATAAAGGACACCGGATTCCATTACTCCACAATGGCAGCCATCACCATCAGTGTATCCGATATGGAAATTCCCGATGCAAAGGCAGACATCATCAAGAAAGCTTATGAGGGTGTTGAGAAATACGAAGCCGCTTACAGAAGAGGACTTATGTCTGATTCCGAAAGGTACGACAGAGTTCTGAAAACATGGAACAAAGCCACTGACGAGGTTGCCAACGCATTGATGGATTCCCTCAGTACCTTGAACAACCTCTATGTTATGGCTCATTCAGGAGCCAGAGGAAGCAAGAAACAGATCCAGCAGATCTGCGGAATGCGTGGTCTGATGGCCAACGCCTCAGGATATACCATTGAGATTCCTATTATCTCAAACTTCCGTGAAGGTTTGTCCGTACTGGAATACTTCACCTCTACCAACGGTGCGAGAAAGGGCCTTGCAGACACGGCTCTCCGTACGGCGGACTCGGGTTACCTTACCAGAAGGCTGGTAGACGTAAGCCACAACGTCATCGTGAGAGAGACGGACTGTGGAACAAACGAAGGTATCGAGGTCCGGGCCTTTACAGACGGCAAAGAGGTCATAGAATCCCTGAAGCGTCGTATCATCGGCAGGACAGCCCTGATGGACATTCATGACAGCAAAGGTCGCATCATTGTGGAAGCAGGACAGGAGATCCTGGAGAAACATGCGGACGAAATCGACGCCGCTGGCATCGAATCCGTAGCGATTCGTTCCGTCATGACCTGTAAGAGCAAGTATGGTATCTGCGCCACCTGCTACGGCCGGAATCTGGCCACGGGTGAACCTGTGAATATCGGTGAAGCGGTAGGTATCACAGCAGCACAGTCTATCGGTGAACCGGGAACTCAGCTGACCATGCGTACCTTCCATACCGGAGGTGTTGCAGGTAGTGATATCACTCAGGGTCTTCCCAGAGTCGAGGAGCTCTTTGAGGCCAGAAAGCCTAAGGGCTTAGCGGAAATCTGCGAGGCTGACGGTACCGTGGTATCCATAGAAACGAGAAAAGACAATAAGATCGAGGTGAAGATCCGCGGTGAGGAAGAGAAGGTCTACGTGGTTCCCTACGGAGCCAGATTGAGAGTCTCTAAGGGAGATTTCATACTGACCGGAGAAGCCATTACCCAGGGACCTCTGAACCCACACGATATTTTGAGACTCAACGGCGTAGAAGGCGTATATCAGTACCTCCTCAAGGAAGTGCAGAGAGTTTATCAGAACCAGGGTGTAGATATCAACGATAAGCACATCGAGGTCATCTTAAGCCAGATGCTCTCCAAGTACAAGATCGACGAAGCAGGAGACACAGACCTGCTTCCGGGAGGTCTCTACAGCTACTCTGAACTGGAAGAGGCAAACAGGAAAGTCTCAGAAGAAGGTCTGGAACCTGCAAAGGCCAAGAGGGTGCTTCTGGGAATCACCAAGGCTTCCCTGGCAACCAACTCCTTCCTCTCAGCTGCATCCTTCCAGGAAACGACCAGAGTGCTTACGGATGCTGCAATCAAAGGAAAGACGGACAATTTGCTGGGTCTTAAAGAAAACGTTATCATCGGAAAGCTCATTCCGGCAGGAACGGGCATGAAGAGATACAAAGATATCAGGTTGGATTACGGTGTAAATACTGAATACATGGAGTCCTTTAACTATGTGCATGAGGATGAAGATGTTGAAGGAGAACCGGAGTCCGAGATCTCCGTCAAGGAGTTGGCACAGGGAGACATTTCAGCTCTGTTCCAGTCTGTAGCGGACATGGATGAGATCCTCTAGAACAAAAGGATTGACAATAATGAGCCGGCGGTGGTATACTAAACGCCGGTTCATTTTGCGCACCTAACCACATTTGCGCACCACCGCGATTAAACCCTACAGAGGTTTAAATAAATGCAGTCTGCTGTGTAGGAATTCCCCGCAATAAGGTAAGAATGATCCATACAGCAAGAAAGGAGAAAACACAGAATGCCAACCATTAACCAACTGGTAAGAGAAGGAAGGACAAGGTCCGTAAAGAAGTCCCAATCGCCTGCGCTGCTGAAAGGTCTCAATACCATCAGAAGAAAATCCACTGATATTGAGGCTCCTCAAAAGAGAGGCGTTTGCACTTCCGTTAAGACTGTCACTCCGAAGAAGCCGAACTCAGCTCTGAGAAAAGTAGCCAGAGTCCGTCTCACCAATGGTATCGAAGTCACCGCATACATCCCCGGCATCGGCCACAACCTGCAAGAGCATAGCGTTGTGCTGATCAGAGGCGGCAGAGTCAAGGACCTGCCTGGTGTAAGATATCATATCGTGAGAGGAACACTGGATACAGCTGGTGTGGCTAACAGAGGCCAGGCCCGTTCCAAATACGGAGCCAAGAGAGCAAAGAAAAAGTAATAACGGGAAAGTATGCAAAGGTAAGTTTCGTAGGGAAATTTAGCGAATGTGCCCTTAATTATATAGATTGAGTGGCACCGCGGCCTCGTTAGTGAGGTCGAGTACCGAGCGAGTATGCCTGCGTGCAAACAAGGAGGGAAGAGAAGTGCCAAGAAAAGGTAATGTACCTAAAAGAGAAGTACTTCCCGATCCGGTCTATGGTAGCGTTGTTGTAGCGAAGCTCATCAACAGTATCATGCTTGACGGGAAGAAAGGAATTGCGCAATCCATCGTATACGATGCGTTTGACAGGATCAAACAAGCCACCGGAGAAGACCCATTGGAGGTTTTCCAGAAGGCTATCAACAACATCATGCCTGTAGTAGAAGTAAAGGCAAGACGTGTTGGCGGTGCCAACTATCAGGTTCCGGTGGAAGTAAGAGCGGACAGGCGCCAGACTCTGGGTCTGAGGTGGTTGACAAGATACACCAAGGCCAGAGGTGAACGGACTATGTCCGAGAGACTTGCTAAGGAAATCATGGATGCAGCCAATGGTACCGGTGCATCTGTGAAGAAGAAAGAAGATACCCACAAAATGGCTGACGCCAATAAAGCTTTTGCACATTACAGGTGGTAATATCAGTAAAAAAACAACAGAGAATTGTTGTAGAAAGGAGTTAAGATATGCCTAGACAATTTCCGCTGGAAAAGACAAGAAATATCGGTATCATGGCGCATATTGATGCCGGAAAGACGACCACTACTGAGCGAATCCTTTTCTATACAGGCAAGACCCATAAACTGGGAGAGACCCATGAAGGGGCAGCCACTATGGACTGGATGGAGCAGGAACAGGAGAGAGGCATTACCATAACTTCTGCTGCAACAACGGCCCAATGGAAAGATACCAGAATCAACATTATAGACACGCCCGGACACGTGGATTTTACCGTAGAGGTAGAGAGATCCCTTCGTGTTCTCGATGGTGCGGTTACTGTTCTATGCGCAAAAGGGGGAGTTGAGCCCCAATCTGAAACCGTTTGGAGGCAGGCGGAGAAGTACAGAGTACCCAGAATGATTTTCGTTAATAAGATGGATATCATAGGAGCTGACTTCTTACGTGTTGTGGACATGGTTAAAGACCGGCTCAAGGCGAACGCTGTTCCCATCCAGCTCCCCATCGGCAGCGAGGATAAGTTTGTCGGTATGATCGATCTGGTAGAGATGAATGCTGAGATTTATAAAGATGACCTTGGTAAGGACATCGAAATCACGGAGATCCCTGCTGAACTGCTGGCCGAGGCAGAGAAGTACAGACATGCTCTGGTTGAGGCCGTTGCGGAAGCAGATGAAGAGTTATTGATGAAATATCTGGAGGGTGAGGAACTCTCTAAGGCAGAGATGAAAGAGGGCATTCGTAAGATGACCGTCGCAGGAACTATGATCCCTGTGCTATGTGGCTCTGCCTATAAGAATAAAGGCGTTCAGCCTTTGCTGGATGCGGTGGTAGACTACATGCCGTCGCCACTGGATATACCTCCCATCAAAGGAGTCTTACCGAAGTCAGACAAGGAAGCGGAGAGGATCGCAAGTGACAATGAACCTTTCTCAGCTCTTGCATTCAAGATCATGACAGACCCCTTTGTAGGTAAATTAGCATTTTTCAGGGTGTATTCAGGATCGTTGGATTCCGGCTCCTACGTGTACAATTCCACTAAGGAAAAGAAGGAACGTATAGGCCGGATCCTGCAGATGCATGCCAATCACAGATCGGAAATAGACACCGTCTATTCCGGCGATATTGCTGCAGCTGTAGGATTGAAGAATACTACTACCGGAGATACTCTCTGCGATGAGAGACATCCTATTATCCTGGAATCTATGGAATTCCCTGATCCGGTCATAGAGATCGCCATCGAGCCCAAGACCAAGGCCGGACAGGATAAGATGGGCATTGCGCTCATGAAACTGTCAGAGGAGGATCCTACGTTCAGGACCTATACCAATCCCGAGACAGGTCAGACTATAATAGCAGGTATGGGCGAGCTGCATCTTGAGATCATCGTAGATCGGCTTCTGCGTGAATTCAAGGTAGAGGCCAATGTTGGAAAGCCACAGGTGTCCTACAAAGAAACCTTGTCGGCACCTGCGGATGTGGATTACAAGTACGCCAAGCAGTCCGGCGGTCGTGGACAATACGGCCACGTTAAGATCCGGGTCACCCCCAGGGAGCCCGGCGCAGGCTACGAATTCAATAGCACCGTGTTCGGCGGCGCCATTCCCAAGGAATACATTCCTAAGATCGACGAAGGTATTCGCGAGGCCATGTTGTCCGGTCCTCTGGCCGGCTATCAGGTGGTTGATGTGGGTGTTGAACTGTACGATGGTTCCTACCACGAAGTGGACTCTTCGGAAATGGCCTTTAAGATTGCCGCCTCAATGGCTTTCAGAGAAGCCGCCAAAAAAGCAAAGCCTGTGCTGCTTGAACCTATTTTCAAGGTGGAGATCACAGCTCCGGAAGAGTATATGGGCGATGTCATCGGTGACATCAGCTCCAGAAGAGGCCGGATCGAAGGTACGGATATTCGGCTTGGAGCGGTCAATGTCAAGGGCTATGTTCCCCTTTCGGAAATGTTCGGCTATGCTACTGACCTGCGTTCAAGAACACAGGGCCGGGGGGTATACGTCATGCAATTCGACCACTTTGAAAAACTACCCGAGAATTTATTGGATAAGGTAAACAAATAGAGGAGGAAAACCACAATGGCGAAATCGAAATTTGAACGGACAAAGCCCCATGTCAACATAGGAACCATCGGCCACGTAGACCATGGAAAGACCACA
>DCUA01000097.1 GCA_002329675.1 Firmicutes bacterium UBA1426
TATTGGTTACTCTTTGATGGCTGCTACAACGCCGGCTCCTACCGTCCTGCCGCCTTCACGAATAGCGAACCTGAGTCCTTCTTCGATGGCGATGGGGGTGATCAGGTTGATCTCCATCTGGATGTTATCTCCGGGCATGCACATCTCTACGCCTTCCGGCAGCGCGATGTCGCCTGTTACGTCTGTCGTTCTGAAGTAGAACTGCGGTCTGTAACCGTTGAAGAACGGAGTGTGTCTTCCTCCCTCTTCCTTCTTCAGTACATAGACCTCTGCCGAAAACTGGGTATGCGGATGGATCGAACCCGGCTTTGCAAGTACCTGGCCTCTTTCGATCTCTGTTCTCTGTACGCCACGAAGCAANNTCTACTCCGGTTACGACTACCTTTCTCTTCTCATCGGTCAGTCCTACGATCTCGACTTCGTCCGATACCTTCAGGATGCCTCTCTCTACTCTGCCTGTGGCTACTGTTCCACGGCCTGTGATGGAGAATACGTCTTCTACCGGCATCAGGAAGGGCTTCTCTGTCGCTCTCACCGGTTCCGGAATGTAGCTGTCTACTGCTTCGAAGAGCTCGACGATCTTATCTCCCCAGGGGCCTTCCGGATTCTCTAATGCTTCCAGTGCAGATCCCCGGATGATCGGTGTGTCGTCTCCCGGAAACTCGTACATGTCCAGAAGCTCTCTTACTTCCATCTCTACCAGTTCCAGAAGCTCGTCGTCATCTACCATGTCGCACTTGTTCAGGAATACGATGATATAGGGTACGCCTACCTGTCTGGAAAGCAGGATGTGCTCTCTTGTCTGGGGCATTGGTCCGTCTGTTGCTGCTACTACCAGGATCGCTCCGTCCATCTGCGCCGCTCCTGTGATCATGTTCTTTACATAGTCAGCATGGCCCGGGCAGTCTACGTGTGCGTAGTGGCGGTTCGGGGTCTCGTATTCTACGTGAGATGTGGCGATGGTGATACCTCTCTCTTTTTCTTCCGGTGCTTTGTCGATCTGATCAAAAGCTACCATCTGTCCCAATCCGTATCTCTGGTGCAGTGTCTTCGTGATCGCCGCTGTCAATGTGGTCTTTCCATGGTCTACGTGGCCGATGGTTCCTATGTTGACATGGGGCTTTGTCCGTTCAAATTTCGATTTCGCCATTGTGGTTTTCCTCCTAAAAAATGCATTTAATAGTGTTCTACAACAACTTCACATTTCGGGCTCGTCAGCCACAGATATTGCTGTAAAATTACATAGGACATCCTTCAAGGGAAATCTACCTGCCGAAGGATGCCCGTGAACGATGGAGCTGTTGAGCAGATTCGAACTGCCTACCTCATCCTTACCAAGGATGTGCTCTACCTACTGAGCTACAACAGCATATATGTCCCTTTGCACTTTTCACATTGTACTATACGCGATTACGGGTGTCAACCTATTTTACAGCGTGTTATACAAGGCTTTTTTTATGCCTTGCTCAGGGCCAATGCCAATTTCCTTTTTGTCCTCTGGATAGCATTGTCAATGGATTTAGGCGACTTTCCCAGACCATCGGCGATTTCTTTGTAAGTCCTCCCCATTAGGTACTCGCCCCAGACAACGGATTCAAAATGACTCAATGTTTTACCGCTGCTCTCGCCGATCTGATCCATGGCTTCTTTTATGAGAAGCAGCGTTTCCGGATCCGAATCACTATCCGTGGATAAAGTCTCTGCCAGGGTAATGATGGGATTGTCTTCGGAGATGGGCTTGTTGAAGGACACGGACATATTCAGGGGGGAGTGCTTCCTTCGCGTTGCCTGTTTGATCGCCGAAAGGATCTGCCGGTTGATGCACAAATCGGCAAAGGTGCGAAAAGAAGTCTGTCTGGATTCGTCATAGCTTCGAATGGCCTTGAATATTCCTATCATTCCCTCCTGAACTATATCATCCCTGTCCGCACCAATAATAAAATAAAGATGTGCTTTGGTCTTTACCACCTCTTTATATTTGCGTATTAAAAATTCCTCTGCTTCACCGTCTCCGTTCTGGGCAAAAAGAACCAGTTCCTCTTCAGAGCAGTTCAACCTGTCATCCTGTATGTCCACGATCTTATTTTCCATTTCTCTGCCTGTTTATATCATACATAAGCACCGCCGCAGCATTGGAGGCATTCAGGGAGGATATCCTGCCTTCCATGGGGATAGAAAGGATAAAATCACACTTTTCGCGAATCAACCTGCTCACACCGCTCCCTTCTCCACCTATGACGATGGCCATGGGTCCGGTCAGATCTTTTTCATAATAGTTGCTGCCATCCATGTCGCAAGCGCCGATCCACACCCCTTTTGCTTTCAATTGATCAATGGTCTGAGCCAGGTTGGGGACTTTTGCCACAGGTACATATTCCACTGCACCTGCGGAAGCCTTTGCTACCGTTTCCGTGAGACCCACTGCTCTTCGTTTCGGTATAATGATGCCGTGGGCGCCCGCCCCATCTGCCGTCCTGATGATAGCTCCCAGGTTATGAGGATCCTCTATGCCATCAAGTAGAATGAGAAAGGGGTCCTCTCCTCTCTTCGCAGCACGATCCAACAGATCGTCTACTTCGTAGTATTGATAGGCGGACACATAAGCCGCTACTCCCTGGTGGTTGCTACCTTCCGATACTTGTGCGGCGATCCGGTCCAACGCTGCTTTATCCGCAAACTGTATAGGGATTTTCCTATCCCTGGCCATTGCTTCGATCTTTTTTGCGGAACCTTCCCCGCCCTTTTGCATCACAAGTTTTTCAATTTCCCTGCCGCTCTTAAGCGCTTCCAGCACCGGGTTTCTGCCAAACAGAATATTGCTCAATTCTTTCTCCTTAATTCAGAGATCTCTGATCTACTATTAAAATTGATATCGGAGTGATGGGGTTACTCTCCTGCTCGATAGCCGTGCGCTGCGTGCCGTACGATCTGATCAGTCCGTCCTGCCCCGTTGGCACTTGCTTACACTCGCCAGAGCGCACCCCCATCACTCCGAATCACTGCTTGTATAAGTTATCGCCTTGTGTATTCAGTGAAGCGATATGTCAGTCCCTTCTCTGTCACCGGTTCGCTCTCATAAACCAGTTCCCACTCCGAATCTTCATCCAGGTTGGGAAAATACTTGTCTGCGGGAAAAACCGCGTCGATCTTGGTAACGTATACTTTATCACAATAGGGAAGGAACTCTCTGTAGACCTGCTCCCCTCCGATTATGAACACGTCTTCCGGATCGTAATCTGCAAGGCACTGGAAAAGCTGGTCCTTGGAGCAGCAGATCTCACACGCTGCAGGATAGTCCTCGTTGGTGGTGAGAACGATATTGGTGCGCTCCGGGAGAGGCTTCCCTCCGGGGAAGGATTCCAGAGTCTGACGTCCCATAGCAACTACTTTTCCAAGGGTCTTCTCTTTAAAATATTTCAAATCACCGGGCAGATGAGCAAGGAGGGAATTCCCTTTACCGATTGCCCAGTTCCGGTCTACAACCACAATGGCTTTCATAGGTTCTCCTTTTGTGACCCTAGACAGCAACAGGTATGTTTTTTATTTGGGGGTTTGTCTGATAATTCTCTACGATGACGTGCTCGGGCCTGAAGTCATAAAAGTCCTTGACTCCGGGGTCAAGCTTTACCTTCGGGGCCGGATAAGCAGGTCTTTTAAGCATATCCTCTACCAGAGGGATGTGCCTGTCATATATATGTGCATCTGCAATCACATGGACAAACTCTCCTGGCACAAGCCCGCTGACTTGTGCGAACATCATTACCAAAATGGAGTATTGCACCACATTCCAGTTATTTGCAACCAGTATATCCTGGGATCTCTGATTAAGTATCGCGTTCAGTCTGTTTTCCGTTACATTGAACGTCATACTGTAGGCACAGGGATAGAGGGCCATTTCATGCAGATCTTCAAAATTGTAGAGATTTGTCATGATCCTTCGGCTATAAGGATTATGACTAAGATCATAAAGTACCCTATCGACCTGATCCATTTCTCCTTCCGGATATTTGTGCTTAACGGAGAGCTGGTAGCCATAAGCTTTTCCGATAGTACCTTCTTCGTCAGCCCAGGCATCCCAGATACGACTGCCCAGTTCCTTGATGGAATTGGACTTCTTCTGCCAGATCCACAGAAGTTCATCCGTAGCCGATTTGATAGCCGTAGGCCGTAAAGTAAGAGCGGGGAATTCCTCACTCAGATCATACCGGTTCACCACACCGAACTTCTTGATCGTATGGGCAGGAGATCCATCCTCCCATTTTGCCCTGATCAGCTGTCCTTCGGAAGAAAACCCATTGTCAATAATATCTCTGCACATTACTGCAAATATTTCGTCTGCACGGCTCAATATGTCAGCCCCCTTCCATCAAAAAATGAAGTGTTTGATCGCCAGCAAGGCCAGGGCGGCAAAGGTTATGGCGAGCATAGTCTTCTCGCTGCGCGTCCAGGCTTTCTTTTCCCCGGCTTCTCTTTCTTTTTTGTATCTTTCATCCGCTTCTTTTGTAACTTCCCTGTTTGTCAGATAATAATCGGCAAACAGGTCACGGAACTTATTTCGAACTTGTTTTTTGGCCATTGTTCTGATTCACGCTTCCCATAGTTTCGGTAATGATCTCTTCCATCCTCACCATATCTCCGGCAAGATATAAATATCCTATCAGTGCTTCAAACGCCGTTGCCCACTTATATAGCACGGGATCGGCGTTTTTGGGTTTGGTGGATATCTTCTTGTTTCTTGCCCGCTTCACCAGGCCCATCTCCTCTTCGGAAAGGCCGGAGAGAAGCTGCTTCATGGCCTGAGCCTGGGCTTCCGCCCGCACGTATTTCACTGCAGCTCTATGAAGCTTGTCCGCATCAGCCTTCATTGTCCGGACGAGGTGGTTCCGTACATAGGTTTCATAGACCGCATCCCCCAGAAATGCCAGCGCCGTTGTATTCATATAGAGCAGGTCTTTTTTTGATTCCATATTATCTATTCCTGATTGCAACAAATCTACAGTGCTTTATTGTTGAAAATATTATCACACCGGTGGGGTAAAAGCAAATAAAAACAGCCACGGGGTTTCGTTCCCGCGGCTGCTCAAACAACATATTGCTTAGACGTAACCCAGCAAACGAGGGAGCCATAGAGATAACCCCGGAATATATGTTGTCAGTACCAGTGTGGGAATCCAGGCAAAGAATATGAAATACATGGTTGGGCCAAGCATCTCATTTATGGGTGCATTGCCTATCCTCGAACCCAGGTATAAGAAAGGAGCCGTGGGCGGCGTAACTCCGCCAAGGCCAAGGTTTACCCCAACGATTGCGGCGAAATGAACGGGATGTATACCTATTCCCATGGCCACAGGCAGCAGTATAGGCGTAGTCAGAAGTATGGCACTGGTGTCGTCCATCAGCATTCCTATCAGGATAAGGAAGAGATTCAACATCAGTGTTAATACCGCAGGATTGCTGGATATGGCCGTCATGGCATCCAGGATCATCTGAGGAAGATTCTCCATTACATACAATCTGGACAGCATCATAACAGACATTAGCATAATCATTACCACCCCTGCAGTGGTTCCGGCCTTCACCATACCGGCCAGGAAATTCTTTTTATCCAGTCCTCTGTAGAACCAGATACCTACGGGAATGGTGTAGGCAACAGAAACGGCCGCCGCTTCTGTCGGTGTCATGAAACCACCGTAGATACCGCCCAGAATTATGATCGGAGCGATCATTGCAGGAATCGCACGTGAAGTTCTCTTACCAAAAGTTTTTCCAAATTCACCCTTTGGTATCCTCTCTGCTAGCTTTATATCAGTGTTTTTCCGTAAGAGCCAGAAGTTTACTGCACTGAGAAGTGTGATCAGAATAATCCCCGGGATGACNNAAGGGCTGCGCTGGAAATCAGTGCAGCAGAGACGCCTCTGGGATAACCCGCAGCGTACATCCTGGGAAGCATGATGCTGCCGATGGCCGATAAAGTTGCGAATCCGCTTCCGGAAATAGCCCCGAACAAGCCGCAGGAAACAACCATTACAGCTCCTAATCCACCCTTAACTCTCCCTATGAACAAGTCTACAAAATTAATAAGGCTTTCACCGATCCCGCTTTTGTCCATCAGATCGCCAGCCAGTATGAACAGAGGTATGGCGACCAGTATCAGGGAACTGACCTGCGCATAACCATAGGGAAGAAGGAAGGTATAATCATAGCCTCCAAGATAGACCAGGGATAGAGAGGATGCGAAAAATGCAAAGGGTATGGGGACTCCCAGTAAAAGTACAATAATAAGTATTGCAATGGCGATTACGATAGTCATATACTATACCTCCCCTTCCGTATTTTGCCCCGGGATGTCCGCACTTTTCCCTTTACCATGCTTCATAACAAACTCTTTGATATTGTTGTAGAGGTATACAATGTTATAAAAAGTGGTAACAGCCAGTCCAAAGAGCATGGCTGATTGAGAAACGGTCATGGGGATTCTCCAGGTAGGAGTTCTCGTACCCATTATTATCGTCCATTGTACCAGCTCAATCGCCCAGGTCAGGAACATGAACCCGAGTACAAGGGTGAGAATACTTCTGATCAGCATTATGATATCCTTCGTGAGTCCATCTTTCATCAATATGCTGACAAGATCCGCTGTTATATGACTTTTTTCGAAACTCCCATGTGCCGTTCCGAACATATACAACCAAATGGCAAATGCAACCAGAATTTCTTCATAGCCTCTGAAGTCTACATGTGTTGCCCGGGTAATGGTTGCCATGAAAACAATCAGTGCCACTGCAATTCCACAGACAATCAAACCGAACCGTAGAAATTTCTCAAGCCACAGCCAGAACTTCGTCTTTTCCAGTTTGTTCACGGCGTCCTCCTTTAGATAGATAATTTATAAACCAGAGAGGAGATTATCGCTTACTCCTCTCTGGATTCTACATCTTTTTCTGCTACTTATGCTGCGGTTTCTTCACGAATTACAATAACCCGATTTCTCTCCGGAATCCGTCCATAAGTTCTTTCGTCAGAAGTTCTTCAATGGCAGGCCAACTGGTTTCCCGAACATAGTCGGCATATACCTGTATCTGCTCCGGAGTGAACTCTACTACTTCCACACCATAATCATCTTCCAGCTTCTTCATATAAACTCTTTCATTTTCTTCAGCTTTGGTGAAGCTGTTGAGGCTTTGTTCCTGGAAGACCCCAATTACTATTTCCTGATCTTCAGGAGTCAACTTGCTTAAGGACTTTTCACTCATNNTCTCCCACCCAGGCATAGTTCATGTTGGGGGTGCCTCCTACCCAGCCGTCAACAACTTTGGTCTGGATGGCTGTGGGGACCTCTCCGTAGGGAATAGAGACGGGACCGAACCCCAGATCTTCCATTGGCTGATAGAAAGTAACCATGGATGGAGATCTGCTCTTTACGTTTTTATTTGACTCGGGGTTGAAGATATCATTGGGTTCTTTCACATAGCCCTGTCCGATAAACCCTTCCAG
>DCUA01000149.1:0-8924 GCA_002329675.1 Firmicutes bacterium UBA1426
AGTGAGGTCGTAAATGTTATCATTCAAAACGCCTTTGATACCGTGGGCGGCTCCATATACTTTTGTCACATTGGTGGAAGCTAAGGCTGTCTCTATGCAACCCAGAGCACTGGCGTTGATAACAGAGGTGGGTCCTCCGGATTGCCCGATCAAAACTGCTCCGACTAACGCTTTCATATGAATGACCTCCTATACTGATAAGAAATCCACAACTGTGGTTCGCATACATTTGCTATAGGATATCACTTTTCCATTTCAATAACAAGTCAATAGCCGATCGTTGCCAGGTGGCCAAACCGACAATTATAAAGATGTAATTAATTGTTTATTTAATTGTTGACATGACAAATTGCATATGATACACTATCAAATTACGTCCTTGACATGAACGACTGGATTCGATATACTGGTTGTATGTGAAGGAGGTTCTTTGATGTTCATTGTCGGTGATAAAATAGTATATCCAATGCATGGGGCAGGCATTATCGAGGAGATCGAGGAGAAGAAAATACTCGGACAGACGAGAGAGTATTATATTCTTCGTGTGCCCTGTGGCGACATGAAGATCATGATCCCCATTGACTGCTCGGATGACATCGGGGTCAGACCTATTATCCCCAGCTCCCGTCTCCCGGAGGTATTGGAGTTGCTATCGTCAGAGTCTACGGAAATGTCCTCCAACTGGAATCGCAGATATCGGGAAAATATGGAACTGCTCAAAACCGGAGACATATGCAAAGTAGCAGAGGTCGTTCGCAACCTGATCCGGACAGATCGAACAAAGAAGCTCTCCACAGGGGAAAAGAAGATGCTTACAAACGCAAAGCAGATCCTTATCAGTGAGCTGATACTGGTAGGTAAAATGACTTATGAGGAGGCCGACCGGATTATTGAGACCTCAATAGAATAAGTATTAAATAACAATATAAAGTAGTGAAAGGGGGTGAGTAATGAATGATAAAAAAGTTAATAAGAGGTATCATCGCGCTGTGTGGCGGGCTTCTGGGCTACGGTGTGTCTTTTTTATTTCACGGACTGATGATCGTGACCAACCTGGGAGATGTGCTAGTTCTGAGTGAGAATCAAAAGACCGTATTCAGCATTGCTTGTGCTGTAATATCCGCAATTATTTTCTTTACTATAGCACCTACTATCGGAAAGCACGGCCAAAAAGTAGCGAAGGATATCGAAACAGACCTCCAGAAGGTACCATCGGCTGATATTGTGCCCGGTACGTTCGGTTTGGTCGTTGGTCTTTTTGTGGCGTATCTGATCAGCCAGCTCTACATGGGCATTGAACTGCCCTTTGTCGGAACTGTGCTGTCTGTTTTGACCTATCTTCTTTTGGGCTATATCGGCGTATTTGTAGCAACAAGAAGAGGAAGAGACATCCTGGCAACTGTATCTGTATCTCGTCGGGGAGTACCGGGTACGAAGGCTAAAGGGAAAGGCAGTGATGCCACTCCGAAGATCCTGGACACCAGCGTTATCATCGATGGCAGGATCGCCGATATTATGAAAACCGGATTTTTGGAAGGAACTATCGTGATTCCCGAATTTGTTTTGGTCGAACTCAGGCATATCGCGGATTCATCTGACAACCTGAAACGCAACCGGGGAAGACGGGGTCTTGATATTCTGAACCGGATCCAAAAGGATTATGGTATTGAGATCTATAACACCGACGGGGATAAGTCTCTCGAGGAGATTCCTGAAGTGGACGTGAAACTCCTGAAGCTGGCACAGACTTTAGGGGGGAAAGTGGTGACCAACGACTTTAATCTGAACAAGGTAGCTCTGATAAAGGGTGTTGAAGTACTCAACATCAATGAGCTGGCTAATATGCTGAAACCGGTGGTATTACCCGGTGAAGAAATGGATCTTTTCCTGGTTAAAGAAGGTAAGGAAAACAACCAGGCGGTCGCCTATCTGGATGACGGAACCATGATCGTCGTCGAAGATGGAAAGAAATACATCGGACAAAACATAACTGTGCTCGTGACCAGCGTTTTGCAGACAGCTGCCGGGCGGATGATATTCGCTAAACCCAAAAAGGGGAAATAAGGATGTACCAAGGCAAGAGAATAGCTGTAATAGTTGCCGCCGCCGGTTCCGGTACAAGAATGGGCGGCGGTATTTCAAAACAGTACGTTTCCATCGGAGGGGAGATGGTTTTGGAAAAGGCACTGAAAGCCTTTGGAAATCACCCCTTTATCGATGATATTTATCTTGTCGTGAAAAAAGAGGACATGCTATTCTGTTATCAGGAATTCATAGAAAAAAGGATGCTCCAAAAGATCCGGGCAATTATAGCGGGAGGAGAGCATAGGCAGGCTTCTGTCTACAACGGGTTAAAGGTGCTGAACAGTCTTGATCAGAAGGAGCGCCAGGCACAAAAAGGGCTATTGCCGCCGGATCTGGTTCTGGTCCATGATGGCGCCAGACCCTTTATTTCCGCTGAAGCCATCAGCCGCCTCGTGGAAGCTGCTGCAAAGTCCGGGGCCGCAACCCTCGGGGTGCCGGTAAAGGATACCATTTCCAGGGTGGAAAATCTCCTGGTAAAGGAGAGTTTAGACAGGGAGTTTCTTTATTCGATACAGACTCCGCAGGGTTTTCTTTTTTCCGAGCTTCTTCGCGCACACAGGAAGGCCCGGACTGATGATCATATGGAAACCGACGATGCAGGGCTGGTCAGGCGACAGGGGACACCTGTGTCTCTCGTTTCGGGTGATTATACCAACATCAAAATAACCACGCAGGAGGACCTGCAATTTGCCCGGGGGATAACCCGGGAAATTACGGATGAAACTAACGACGCTGCGGTCGGATCTGAACCGACATCGTCACCGGTCTGTTTCAGAACCGGAACTGGCTATGACGTCCACGCGTTTGTCAAAAACCGGGGTCTCATATTGGGAGGTGTCCGCATTCCATGGGAATTCGGTCTAAAAGGCCATTCCGATGCCGACGTACTGACCCATGCTATCATGGATGCCCTGCTTGGGGCCTGTGGTCTGGGTGATATAGGAGCACACTTCCCCGATAACGATCCCCTGTACAAAGATATTTCCAGCCTGGCTTTACTGGAAGCGGTGAGGGAAGCGGTGAGTGCGGCTGGATATGAGATCGGGAATGTCGATGGAACTGTGATCGCCCAGCGACCGAAGATCGCCCCTTACATAAAAGAAATGAAAGCCAACATTGCGTATGCATTAAAAATCGAAAATACAAAAATAAATATAAAAGGCACGACAACGGAAGGACTGGGCTTTTGCGGCAGAGAAGAAGGAATAGCTGCCATGGCATCTGCTACGGTTTACAGAAGGGCATCGGCGCCATTGATACAGGAGGAACCACACATATGAGAATGACCAACATGTATTTGAAGACCTTGAGAGAAGTGCCTGCAGAAGCGGAAATACCCAGTCATATATGGCTGCTCAGAGCCGGAATGATACGAAAGCTCGTATCCGGTGTTTACGGTTTTATGCCACTTGGCAGGCGAGTGCTGCAGAAGATCGAGGCCATTGTCCGCCAGGAGATGGATGCCAAGGGAGGGCAGGAAATACTTATGTCCGCCATTCAGCCTGCGGAACTCTGGCAGGAATCCGGAAGATGGTATGCTTACGGACCGGAAATGTGGCGTCTTAGGGATAGAAACGACCGGGACTTCTGTCTTGGGCCAACCCATGAAGAAATCTTTACAGACATTGTTCGCAGCGAGGTGGATTCTTATCGTCAGCTCCCCTTGAATCTCTACCAGATACAAACGAAATACAGAGATGAGAAGAGACCCAGATTCGGGCTCATGCGCAGCCGTGAATTCATAATGAAGGACGCCTACTCTTTCGACAGAGACTGGGAAGGCCTGGATAAAAGCTATAATGAGATGTACGATGCCTATGAAAAGGTGTTTGAAAGATGCGGACTCACTTTCCGTGCTGTGGAAGCGGATACCGGTGCAATAGGCGGAAGTGATTCCCACGAATTCTGCGCGCTCTCCGAGTATGGAGAAAGCGAGATCGCATACTGTGAGCAGTGCAGTATGGCGGCCACCACTGAGAAGGCAGCTTGTGTGGACGATACTCCTGACAGCGCGGAAATGCTGCCCCTTGAATTGGTTCATACACCCGGAACCAAAACCATTGCGGATGTAGCTGCTTTTCTTGGAATTGATCACAAGCAGACCATTAAGGCGTTGCTTTTCGAAGTCTTTCAACAGGAGTACCGCTATGTGGCTGTCTTTATCAGGGGAGACAGAGAACTGAACATGACAAAGCTGATCAATGCTCTTAACATCCCCGAGCATGCCATCGAGTTTGCCGATGAAGCGGCTATGGGTGCCGAGACGGGGGCTGTAGGAGGCTTTACCGGTCCTGTGGGTCTTCGTAACTGTAAGATCGTCGTAGACAGCGAGCTCACCGGGGCTAAAAATCTCTGCGCCGGAGCGTGCAAAGAAGATTACCACATGCTCAATGTAAACTACGGAAGAGACTATACCGGAGACATCGTCACAGATCTCAAGCTCACGAAAGAAGGCTATCCATGCCCTCAGTGCCAGGGTCATATCAAGATCACAAGAGGTATCGAGGTAGGTCAGGTCTTTAAATTGGGGACCAAATACAGTGAGGCCATGCATGCATATTATAAGGACGAAAATATGCAGGAAAAAGTCATCGTTATGGGTTGCTACGGTATTGGTATCAGCCGGACTCTGGCTGCAATAGTGGAACAGCATCACGATAAGGATGGCATCATCTGGCCGCTTGCCGTTGCGCCCTATCATGCCATTATCACAGTAGTGAACGCTGCTGATGCAGTGCAGATGCAGCTGGCGGAGAAGATTTACGACGAATTGCAGAAAGAAGGGGTAGAAGTTCTGCTTGATGACCGGGATGAGCGGCCCGGTGTGAAGTTCAAAGATGCGGATCTCATCGGTATACCTATTCGCATCACCGTAGGAAAGAAAGCTGCAGACGGGATCGTAGAGTACAAAATGCGTGGTGATGAGAAGAGCACGGATAAGACGGCAAGTGAAGCAACAGCTGTTGTATTGGAGCTTGTGAGACCTTATATATAAAGACCGGGGAATAAAATGAAAGAACTCTGGCAGTTGTTTATCACATTTTTGAAAATAGGCACTCTGACCTTTGGCGGTGGTTATGCCATGATTCCGGCTATTCGGAGGGAAACGGTAACGAAGCGGGGTTGGACGGATGAGGAGGGGATCACGGACTGCATAGCTGTCAGCCAATCCCTTCCCGGCGCTTTTGCTGTTAATGTTGCTATATTCATCGGCAAACAGGTGAAGGGAATACCCGGAGCTGCAGTGGCTTGTTTCAGCCTGGTTTTCCCCGCTTATTTAACGATCCTTATTATCCTGATGTTCTTAGGAACAGTGGAGGATAACGTCTATATTACAGGTGCATTTGAAGGAATCAAGGCCGCATCGGTAGCCCTTATCCTGGTGACAACGGTTCAGCTTGGCAGGGGTATTCTGAAAACCAAAACTGCATGGGTGATTGCCGTGATCTCTTTCATTGCTATCGTACTGCTCTCCGCTAATGCGATCTATGCTATCTTAGCCGGGGGGCTGATCGGATATTTTCAGTATCAGTATGGTAAGCGCAAGGAGGTGGGAGACAGATGACTCTGATCCGACTCCTTTTATTATTCTTTAGAATCGGGCTCTTCAGCTTCGGCGGCGGCTACGCCATGCTCCCCCTTATCTACCAGGGGGCCAACGAGCTGACAGGCATGACAACAGAAGAATTTTCCAGGCTCGTTGCTCTTTCTCAGGTGACGCCGGGCCCCGTGGCCATCAATGCAGCTACCTATGTAGGCTATCAGTACGCAGGAATTCCCGGAGCTACAGCGGCTACTGTTGGAGTGGTATTGCCTTCGGTGCTGCTAGTCTTCATTGTAAGTCTGTTCCTGGTAAAATTCAGAGAGAGCGAAGCTATGAAGGCTGTTCTTTCCGGGATAAGGCCAGCAACTGTAGGCCTGCTTCTTTCTGCTGTGGTATTTCTTGCACAAGGCTCTATATTGACCGGAATGCAGCTTAATCTGCTGCCGGTTGTTTTTTTTCTGGTTGTTCTGCTTATTGCCGGAAAGTTCAATGGGGATCCTATTCTCCTGACTGTCGTTGCGGGCGTGGCAGGAGCATTGGTAATCCGATAAGGAGATTAGTATGTGGTACGGAGGAGTCAGAGTCATCATAAGCGATGAACAGGATCGGTTACTTCTGGTCTGCCAGCACCATGAGGGCAGAGATATCTGGATGCTTCCGGGAGGCGCTATCGAAGAGGGTGAGAACGCTATGGAGGCGGCAAGGCGGGAAGTTCTGGAGGAAACGGGCTTGTCGATCCGCGTAGAAGAGCTGATCTGGCATGTTGAAGAGGTTTCTGAGAAACGGGGACAGAGGTTCGTCAATTACTTCATGGCCAGCACCCTGGACGGGGAGTGCAGGCTGGGGTGGGATCCGGAGCTTGGCGAGGACGGGCAGGTTCTGAAAGAGATCCGCTTCATGGGACAGGCCGAAGTGGAAGCTATTCCTCATCTATATCCCCCATATATAAAAGATGAGATTTGGGATATCCTAATGCGATACAGGAAAGGAATGCCAAGAATGCATTCCGTCTATAGAATCAGGAGTCAGTTTAACGTATAATAGGCATATACTATTAATAACAGAGTGAAGGAGATCGCCATGAAGAAAATAGTAACTATAGAAATGGAAAACGGAGATGTGATGAAAGCGGAACTCTATCCGGACTTGGCACCGATCACGGTTGCAAACTTCATCGAGCTGGCGGAAAAAGGCTTTTATGACGGACTGATCTTTCATAGAGTTATCCCCGGATTTATGATCCAGGGGGGCTGTCCGGAGGGAACGGGCACCGGCGGACCGGGACATACGATCAAGGGCGAGTTCTCTGCAAACGGCTGCGCCAATCCTCTCATGCATACCAGAGGAGTTCTGTCCATGGCAAGAGCTATGAATCCCAATTCAGCTGGTTCGCAGTTTTTCATCATGGTAGCGGACGCACCACATCTGGATGGACAGTATGCAGGCTTCGGGAAAGTGATCGAAGGGATCGAAGTCGCTGACAAAATTGTCTGTGTGAAACGCGACATGAGGGATAAGCCGCAGGAGCCACAGGTGATGAAAAGAGTTTTCATTTCTGAAACGGAATAACCGAATCACGTTTTTTGCATTGACTTTGCTGTAACACTATTGTAATATTGTCGTATACTTTTATAAGAGGCTTCATAATTTAGTACTACCATAGATTATGGATAGCGTCATTTCAGAGTCACTAATGAGGAAGCTAATAACCCCGAAGAGCCAATAAGGGCTTGAATGGCACAGCTTTAAAGAGGTAGCTTAACAAATGTATAGTATGTTTACGGACAAGATTGTTGCGGCAGTGAAGGCGATAACAAATAAAACCAGAGAGATAGTAACAGATTTTCGGATTGATAAATTAAGTAAGCTCAGCAAAAAGACCATGATCGGCATAGGTGCATCAGCCCTGGCGGTGGTTGTGATTTGCGGAGCTTTTGCTTTATCCGGAGGCGAAGAGCCGGAAAACGCTTTGCTGAGTGCACCGCCCCAGGAAGAAGAACCGGTGGAAGTCGCTGAAATCTATTACTCGATAGAAATTGACGGTACTTCTGTTGCCTTGTTGGCCACGGAGGAGGACGCCCGGGCTGTTCTGGATAATGTCGTTGATCATTACAGAACGGAAGGATCAGAAATTATCAGTGTTGCATATAACGAAAGTGTAGAGATTGTAGAAGTGGAAGCTGTTGAGCCGGAGCTTATGTCTGTGGAAGATGCAGCTACCATGATTCTTACCGGCACGAAGGAACCTAAGGTCCACACTGTTGTCAGCGGAGATAATTTCTGGGATATAGCTGTAAAGAACGGTATGACTGTTGAAGAACTGATTGCCTCCAATCCGGATAAGGATCCGGACCGGTTGAAGATCGGATCCACGTTGAACCTGTATGAGCTGAAACCCTTTGTCCATGTTTCTCTGACGGAGCGCGTTGCCACTACAGAGAGGATCGATTACGATATCGCCTACGAAGAAACTAACACTCTTTATAAGGGAGAAATCAAGGTCAAGACAGCAGGTGTATACGGTCAGCGCCAGGTCACCAAAGAGATCGTCAGGGAAAACGGAGTGGTCGTTTCAAGCACAGAGATCGCATCTGCTGTGATCAGTGAGCCATCCACACAGGTCAACCTTAAAGGAACCAAGTCACTGGCTACTCTCGTGGGAAGTGGTTCGTTCGTCAGCCCCATGGGTAACCTCGAAATATCCTCGGCCTATGGATCCCGAGGCGGCGGCAGACACACAGGAGTGGATTTAAGGAATCCAAAAGGGACTCCTATATATGCAGTGGATGACGGAGTGGTAACTGCTGCAAAATATCAGGGAAGCTATGGAAACATCGTCAAGCTGTCCCATGGCAATGGGGTCGAAACCTGGTATGCACACTGCGATAAAATGATTGTATCCGTGGGAGATGTGGTTAAGAAGGGCCAACAAATTGCTACTGTAGGCATAACAGGCAGAGCCACCGGCTACCACTTGCATTTTGAAGTGAGGAAAAATGGGGTGCCACAAAATCCCATGAATTACCTGTAGTACAGGAAAACCTTTGATTTCATTACTAATATAAGTTATACTTTTATGGCGGGCGGAGGCTCGCCATATTTTACATACCGGCGGATCAAAGAGGTGGATCATGAGCTTTATTAGAGACATCAATGAAGACATCAAAGCTGTATTAGCCAGAGACCCTGCGGCCAGAACGGGTTTTGAGGTGCTTTTGTGTTATCCCGGCATATGGGCCCTGATACTCCACAGACCTGCCCACTGGCTGTTCAATCATAACCTGAAACTCATTGC
>DCUA01000149.1:8937-12114 GCA_002329675.1 Firmicutes bacterium UBA1426
AAGATAGGCAAACGCTGCTTCATCGATCACGGCATGGCGGTGGTCATAGGTGAGACAACGGAAATCGGGGATGATGTCACCATCTACCAGGCCGTTACACTTGGAGGTACGGGAAAAGAAACGGGGAAGAGACATCCCACCATCGGGAACAATGTTGTGATAAGCAGCGGCGCTAAGGTTTTAGGTCCTTTCAAAGTGGGAGATCATTCTAAGATAGGAGCCGGATCTGTCGTATTAAAAGAGATACCCGAAAACTGTACCGTTGTGGGTATACCCGGAAAGATCGTAAAAAGAGGAAGCCAGCGAACAGAAGACCTGAACCAGGTGGATCTTCCCGACCCCATTGCTGTGGAGCTGGAATGCCTGCGGCGGAGGATCGTAGCCCTGGAAAATCAGCTGGATAGTCTGGTAGAAAAAGAGGAGAAAGTGAATGAAGATATATAATACACTGAGCAAAAAGAAAGAGGAACTGATCCCTATTGATGAAAATGAAGTAAAAATATATGTCTGCGGACCTACGGTATACAACTACTTCCACATTGGAAACGCAAGACCCTTCGTAGTCTTCGATACTCTGAGAAAGTACCTGGAGTACCGTGGAAAGAACGTGCGGTTTGTACAGAATTTCACTGATGTGGATGACAAGATCATAAACAAGGCGAAAGAAGACGGAGTATCGCCCGGTGAAGTCAGTGAGAGATACATCGATGAGTATTTTAAGGATGCTGCGGCATTGAACGTGGAAAAGGCCACGGTACACCCGAAGGTCACCGACAATATGGATGACATCATTAAATTTGTAAGCGGTCTTGTGGAAAAAGGCCACGCTTATGTATCTGAGGGAGATGTATACTTCAGTACCAGAAGCTTTGCCGGTTACGGAAAACTGTCAAAGCAGAACATTGAGGATCTGGAAAGCGGCGCCCGGATCGAAGTGGGTGAGAAGAAAAAGGACCCTCTGGATTTTGCCTTATGGAAGGCCAGGAAGGACGATGATGAAATTGCATGGGATTCACCCTGGGGTATGGGCAGACCCGGCTGGCACATAGAATGCTCCGTCATGTCCACAAAGTACCTGGGTGAAACCATCGATATCCATGCAGGAGGTCAGGACCTTACATTCCCCCACCATGAAAATGAAATCGCCCAGACGGAGGCTGCAACGGGAAAACCGTTTGCAAATTATTGGATGCACAACGGTTATATCACCATTGATAACGAAAAGATGTCCAAGTCCAAGGGGAACTTTTTTACTGTCCGGGACATCCTGCAGCATTACGACGGGGAAGTCATCCGCTTCTTCCTCCTGTCAGGACACTACCGCAACCCTATCAACTTCAGTGATGAATTGATGGAGCAGGCAAAGAATTCTCTTCAGAGGATGCAGAACGCCAAGAGCACCCTCTTGCATTTGATTGAAAACGAGAATGGAACTATGTCCGATGAGGAAAAGGAAAGACTGAAGACCCTTCAGGTCTACAGACACAAGTTCATAGTTGCCATGGACGATGACCTGAATACTGCAGATGCGATCAGCGCTGTTTTTGAGCTTATCAAGCAGACGAATTCTTACGTGAAGGACGGCTGTTCGAAGGAGTTCGCAGAGGAGAGTCTGGCCCTGTTAAATGAGTTTACCCAAGTACTTGGTTTGCTGCAGGAGAAAGAAGAAAACCAAGTGGACGGGGAACTGGAACAGTTGATCCGTGAGAGACAGACTGCCCGTGCCAACAAGGATTTTAAGAGAGCTGATGAAATACGGGATCTGCTGAAGGCAAAGGGGATCATCCTCAAGGACACTCCTCAGGGAGTGCAGATCATCAGGGAATAACAATGAAATTTTTAGTGATCAGCGACACACATGGCGATATCGAAACAGCATTGCAAGTCCTTGAGACCCTTGAGGGCATCGATCGCATATTGCACCTGGGAGATTACGTAAGAGACGGATGGCTGATGGAAAGCCGCACTGCAATTCCTGTGACTGCAATCAAAGGCAATATGGACGGTAGTTTTTCCAATGAGGACTACCAAATACTGAATACCGAATTCGGTAAGATCTACCTGACCCATGGTCACATGGAGGCCGCCAAATACGGGCCGGAAAACCTGCTTTATAAGGCATCATCCCTGGGGTGTAAAGCAGCCATGTATGGCCATACTCACATCCCGTTATATCGGGATCTGGGAGGTATGTATCTGCTCAATCCGGGAAGCCTCACGCACCCCCGGGGAAATCGGCAGGGCTCTTATGCTGTTGTTACCACTTCTCCGGATAGCTTCCAGGCGACCATCCTTTATTGGGACCCTGAGGAGAGAAGGAGCAGCGAGGGAGCAGAAAGAAATAAGAAGAATTCTCCTTCGGGGTTCCTTCGCCGGGTTTTTAACGATAGCGACGGACAATAAAACATATTGAGATATCATAGCATCAAAGCAAAAGAGGACTTTTCCGGTTCTCTTTTTTTGTGTGCTAAATTGTGCAAGGTAGATATATAATAATTCACAATATTCCATAAATAATAAAATAACAATTATTAAAAAAATATTGCGAATAGGCTGAATGTGGTATAAAATATAGCTATTCCTAAAAACTAAAAGGAATGAGGTTAAGTTGAGAATGGGTGCTTGGATGTATTCCATTCTCCAGCCAAGAGAGATGAGGAGGGAAATATGAACCAAAGGAAACTGATTGCGCTATGCATAGTGCTCGCGCTGGTTCTGACCAGCTTTGCCGGCTGCGGCGGAGGTGGCGGCAACGGTGGTGGCGGTGGAGAACCGGCAGAATATTCGGCGGATAATCCCATTGTATTTAGGTTGGCTTCCGATGCGCCTACTGAGCATATCGCCACAGGTCTCAATAATGATGCCTGTGCGATGGTGGAGGAAAGAACGGAAGGCAGAGTAAAGATCCAATACTTCGGTTCCGGAGCATTGGGCGATTATAACACCGTCTATGAAGAGGTGGTAAGGGGAACCATTGACCTTGCCCAGATAACCATTCCCGAAGCAATAGATCCCAGGCTGGGAGCACCGTATCTTCCTTACTATGCGACGAGTTACGAAGAGGTGAAAGAGCTCTATGCACCGGATTCATTCATGTGCCAGGAACTGGGCAAGCTGACTGCAACGACCAATGTCAGATTCCTGGGTATCGTTCTGGAAGGGTTTATCGGACAGGGC
>DCUA01000085.1:0-2478 GCA_002329675.1 Firmicutes bacterium UBA1426
TGCAGTCGCAACACTGCAGAAAATGAGGGCAATGGCTATTGGCAATCCTATAGCCAGGCCAACTAACATAGATGCAATGAAAACAGCAATAATCATTCTACATTCACCCCCTCCCATTCTTCTTCGGAATCTCCGCCTGTAAACAGTTTGCTCACAGATTCCTTATACACAAATAGGCGAAATAGGTTCGCAATTGAAATTATGATAAGAGCGACCCCGAGCACTACGCCCATAATGTGGATCATAAAGACCGGGAATTGCGTAGCTACCCAGAAATCGTTAATATTCTTAGTTGCAATGCTCCATGCTCCGGCTGCGAGAACGCCCATGAGCACCATAATGATGAGCTGTATAATGACATAAATGATCTTTTGAACCATCGGTGGAACTCTCATAAGTAGTGTATCTATCATTAGATGCTTATTATCGCGAGCCGCGATGATCGAACCGAGATATACCAGATAGATAAAGCCTATTCTCGCGATTTCTGCATTTTTTCCCGTCAGCTTCATCAGAACACTCCCAAATATGGTTTCACTCCACCCGGGTATATAGTTGGTATATCGGATAAGCACGTTGGAAAAACTGGTGATTATCATGATCAACAATCCCACAGAAATAATAATTTCCAATACCTTGAATGTAATTTCAATATATCTGCCGAGATTATTGGATTTTTCCAAGTCTCTGGACATATTTTTGCTCCTCCCTCTTTGAAGTTAGCGCTCCAATAAAAGCTGACTGCGCCCAGAGTGGGCGCAGTCTCACTTCTGTTATTTCTACTGAACGTTCTTAACTTTGTCTGTCAGGTCCTGAGCCCAGCTGTTCTCGGAATACAATTTGTCTACGAGCGGCTGGATCTTCTCGATGATTTTCGCCTGATCTTCAGGGGTGCAAGCGGTAACGGTCACACCGGCGGCCTTAAGCGCCTCACGGTCTTCATCTACGCTGGCAATATAGTCAGTCCACGCTTGCTTAGCAGCGGCTTCACCGGCTGCCTTGACGATCTCACGCTGGCTCTCGCTCAAGCCATCCATGAAATCCTGGTTGACGATGATTTCCAGAGTAGCAATGATGTGATTGGTCTCATAGAGATACTTCTGAACTTTATCGAAGTTCTGTGCGATCACGGTTACCATGCCGTTATCCTGACCATCAACTGTACCTGTTTCAAGTGCGGTGTAAAGTTCACCTAAAGCGATAACCGTATGGGAAGCGCCCAGGTTCTCAACGATACCCTCATGAATTGGGTTACCAGGCATACGGAAGAGCTGTCCCTTAAAGTCATCAACTGAAGTCAGCTTCTTGTTCGAGGTAAATGTACGGGCAGAGTTGGGGCCCCAGCCAATAATCTGGACCTCGGGGAATTTGTTGTGAAACTCCTCGTTTACGAAGGAAGCTACATCGGATTCCGTCCATACCTTTCTCGCATGATCAAGATCGCGATAGAGGAATGGCCAGTCGGAGATGAGCATCATGCTGAACTCCTGGTTCATCGGGGTACCAACAACAGCAGCCTGAATAGAACCATCACGTACTCCTGTCCAGAGATCCGCCTCGTTGCCGAAAAGACCATCATGTTTTACGTCAACCTTGATCTTTCCACCGGTCTTTTCTTCGATTTCTTTCTTAAATACATTGTCAAGTGCTGCCGCCATCGGGTGGCTTGCACCCCAGTTGTCGCCGATTCTCAGAGTGCCTTCCCACTCTTCTTCTCCAACAACAGGATCATTACCAGGGTCTTCACTTTGATTGCCGCCACATGCCGCCATGGAAAATACCATCGCGAGAATCAATAACACGGCCATTAGCTTTTTCATTCTTTCGTCCTCCTCCATTTTCAGTTAACTAATAAAGATGAGTTAAAGCTTCACTATTAACTATATCACAACTCGTTCATTAGTCAACTAGTAAATCATTGTTTTTTTATATTAATCTTCAGGATACGATCCCTGAAGTTAGCACTACCCCCGGCACGTGTAAAATATGCGATGATAGATAAGAATACCAACTATGTTTCTATCGTAAACATGTTATTAATAAAAAGTAACAGTTGAATGACAAAAAACTATTACAAGGATAAAGATGTTTAGTATAAAAAATCGGAGCAAAGCCGACCTTGCTCCGACGTGGTGCGCAGTTATTACTTGAACCCCCACGACGGCTGTCCTGTCAGAATCAGCCGTTCCATAGGGGGCTTCTGCCCCCTCTTGGCGGGTCTCATTCCTCGACCCTGTCACCCCCGAAGAAGTGATCCGATGCCTTATCGACTATGGCATCTTTTAACGGGGAAGATACTCTTCCCCGTTACCCCTTCTCGTGGGGATTCAAGTCCCTCCGTGCGCACACAAAAAAGCACCCAACCGGAACCCAGTCCTTAGGGACCCCTACAAAGCTACAATGCTTTGTAGGGAAAAGGAGGAGCAGGAAGGCGGGCGACTGATTTTTTGTATAAAAAAATCGGAGCAAAGCTGACCT
>DCUA01000085.1:2509-2685 GCA_002329675.1 Firmicutes bacterium UBA1426
AACCTAAATCTAGTGCGTCTGCCAGTTCCGCCACGCGCGCATATCTGTATAAAAAATGGGCTTTGGCAATCGATTTGCCTAAACCCTTAAAAATAGGCATCTAACTTATGCCTTAATAAAATTCAAGTTGGTGACCCCACCGGGGATCGAACCCGGGTTACCGCCGTGAAAGGGCG
>DCUA01000083.1 GCA_002329675.1 Firmicutes bacterium UBA1426
GGACAAAAATCGCATGCGGACGTACTTTGAGATGGTTCAACGAAGTGGTATCAATTGGTTCGCAAGACAAATCTCACTTCTGAACCCTGATCTTATTATCGAGATGAACATAGGGCGTCAATATGCAGACAGTTTAAGCACGAAACCGATCGAATGGGTAGAGACAGAAGATGAGAATCTTTGGGTTGGCTATTTACCTATTGGGGAACAGAAGTTCTTATTATTTGAGACTTGGCATTTTTCCATACCGGGGAAAAGCTTTAACAAACATTTCTATCCAAATATTGTAGATGCTTGGTTAAGGTATGGGAACAAAGGATAATCGAACCTAGGAGGTGGCGTGGCAATTTCCGATGTGGCAATTAAGGATGGTTGGATTCAAGTCTTCAACGAGAAGGGAATGGCTAATGAGTATCAAAGATAAAAAGTATATAAAAATAATTGTTTTTATAGTCTGTGCTGTTGCAATTTTATGGCTGTTTGGATGGTGGGCTGGATGGTGGGCTGGGAAGAATGCGGTTATTGGTGATATCGGTCCTAGTGGTGGCCATATTTTCTATGACAAGGGATCATACAGCAATGGGTGGCGATATCTGGAGGCGGCACCAGCGGTAAACGAATATACGAGCATTGTGTGGGGAGGTTTCGGCAGAACTGTAGGGGGAACCGAAATAGCCATCGGGACCGGAAAGAGCAACACTGAGAGAATAGTGGCAAAGTTTGGCGATGTCGAGCCGTATGAAAAGAGGGCTGACTATGCAGCTAAACTCTGTGCCGACCTAGTGGTGACCAAGGACGGAGTAACGTACGATGACTGGTTTTTACCGAGCAAGGATGAGCTTGACCTGATGTATGAAAACCTATGGCGAAAAGGCTCTTTTGCTGTTTTCCACCGCTACTGGAGTTCCTCGGAGCTCAATGATTCCACTGCTTATCAGCGAACCTTCATAAGAGGGGAGAGTATGCCATTCGAAATTCGGTACACAGAATGCAATGTTAGGCCTGTACGGGCATTCTGATGAACTAATCAACTATTTCCCGCCATTCGGAAAATCTATACAGTGTCTTTCGAGTTGATCTCTTGTGAGTTTGGAACCAGTCTTCGTTTCAATTCGGAGGGTGAAAGCACCTTGTGATATTCTTCCATCCGGTACTGAAGTTGACTCTTTCTTTTATTGTTCGAATGAAAGTCCAATTGGAATTTCTAGGCCACAAAGTTCGTTTAGGATGCTGTTAAGTCTGTTCGGCGAGAAACTATAAATTCTTGAGAAAAGATGCCATATAGTATTGGTTACAATATTTTCTTTGAACTGTATCTTCGGAAATAGTGAATATTTGATATTTTTGTCCCCCGCTACAACTTGATAGTATATAACAGTTCATATTACCTCTTTCTGAAATGAATTTTTTATCTAATCATAGAATACTGATGAGACACATCGTCCTTCGGCAATTCCCATGATGGAATGTCGTTCCTCTCGAGGGGGGTCGATGATAGAGAGCCGAGTTTCCGGGAACCCATGTGTTATAATCGGCGTACCGACCAGTAACGGTCGGAAGGTGGGTACCTTAATAAAAAGAAATGAGGAGGGGTCAACATGGGAAATGCCACGGGATGGAAAAAACTAAACGATAGGTTGTTTGCTCTTGGTTCTTGGCTGTACGGTGAAGACGACAGCAGGTTCGACCTCAGGGCTCTCTTTGATATCTCCTCTGATCAGTATAAGAACATGCCGGACGGACAACGAATGCTGATCCTGAAGGAACTGCATTATTGTGGTGTCGATGCCACTTTCATCGCCGGTCTGGATTTGGGTAGTCCGCTCGATCAAGAGGATATGCTCAGGGAGAAGTTTCAATTGGCTTCCAGCTATGACTTTTCGAGTCTTGATATCCATTATCCCGTGAACTGGTGCAGGCAAAAACCTGCCGGCTATTTTCATGANNGCGAGTTGGAACTGATCACTCCCCAATTATACAGACGGCTCCTCGATCAGCCCGACATTCGTGTGAGAAAACGGTTGTTGTATCTTAACCAAACCCTTGAATATCCAGCATGTTGGCCTTTCCCGAATGATGAATCGATTATGGATGCGGTCGAGGACAAGCTGCTTGAGCGGATGGATGCGTTTCCTCCTGAGGCGAGGGACGAGTACGGGTTCATCAGGATACAGGCAGAGGACATACACTACGAGCTTGATCCAGTTTACAGGGACGAGAAGGCAAAACTGGCCAGGGAGCTGTATGAGGCCATCGAGCACATGGATGTAAAAGCGCTCGAACCACACTCATTGTTATTCCATGCCGCGAGAGTCGTTCCCAGAGAAGATCAGGGACCGCTTACCAAGGAGTGGCTGTATAGAAGGTTGTGGGATCCCGCCCTCAGGAGGGACGTGGCAAAATTGGGGGGTGTAAAGCTCTACTTGAAACCTTTGAGGGATATTCGATTGAATTGAAAAGCATGAATTGAAATCTTGGGTGCCAAATAGTAATCCCATGATCCGTCGGTATCAACCTTTGTTGTTACTTGGGAAACCGAGAGAACGGCTGCTAGCGCTAGAATGAAAAGACCTGATCTTCAATGATGGCAACACCCTGATACCGGGAGAACCAAGCCGAGTTCTCCGTGTGTACCGGGATGATCACCGAAGGCCTGACCTTCTCAACAAGGTCGTCTATGGTATTGCCGTCCGCATGACCGCTGGTATGGAGGGAGATTACCTTGACTCCTTCCCCCCTCATGAAGTTGAGGAAATCTGCCATATCCGCATGCTCCTTGTACCCCTCCCACATGGAGTAGAGCAACACACCGTTATCAAAGGATTTTAGCTCAGTAAGTTTTTCTAGATATGTACGCATTGAGGGCCGCACACACATTATGAAATTCTGGTTGACAATAAATTTTTTGCCAATTCTCGCATCTCCGTAGGATCTCAATTGCTCGTACCGCTCGTCCGCTCCGGTCGTGGTGAATACCCGGACATCGAAGAAATCCCGGGGCCTAGGGATACACCCTCCGGCTGCAGTCGAAATGGCGGCAAGGTATAGGTCTTGCAGCAATATGCGCTTTGCCTGACGTGCCGCCTTGTATACCGTAACGAGCCGGTCGATGTTGGTCCCGGCCATCAGGACGAATGCCGGGCCCTCCGCTTCTGACAGAATCTGGAAGGCTTGTTGTTCCAAAGCTACCTCGGTGACGGGCTTGGTCGGGGGTCGGGTGAGTGTCGTGCCTTCAGTGATGAGTATATCGACCTGGGGTAGTTTCTTTAGGAGTGCACGGAAGCTCTTTCGACCGTGAGATCGGAAATCTCCCGTGTAGAGCGCGGTCTTTCCGTTACAGGCAATGTGGAACATATACGCGTCGAATGCGGAATGATCGCACAGATAGGGGGTGACGATCATATCACCTACGATGAGCGGCTTTTCAGACTCATAAAAGCCCGAGAAATGGTACTCCGGTTTTCCCATGTATGCACGGGCTGCATTGGTCACTCGGCCTGCAGCCTTACCGATGAATATGGGGATCCCTGGCAAGATCTTGTCACACAGTCCGATGTGGTCTCCGTGGTAATGCGATATGAACGCTGCTTGGAAGGACGCGTTGCCCGAGAAGAGTCCGTCTATCGGTGGTGCAACGGGATCGGTCTCCTCAAGTTCGGAACCGGCATCCAGAAGGATCCTTGTCGAATCAGAGGCTACTTCGATGATCGACCCACCGATTTGATTTTGGCCACGGATGATGTTGATCCTCATAACTCCAACTCATATGCTTTGTACGGGGGCTTGTTTTCTTCAATGACAAGGGGTTTGATCTCAAGCAACTTCATCAGCTCCCTCAGTTTCGGACGATCTTCCTGCATCTCTTGGTACTGGGCACCGTTTTCCCCTTTGGAATTCCGACGATATATAAACGGACAGGCAACGATAGGGGTTTCCTCTGGAATATTGAAATTCCCAGAACGATTGAAATCCCGTATGAGCTTCACCCTGTCAACCAACCGGAGATACGTATATGCTTCAAGTACACAGCGCAACATGGTTTCCTTACTATTAGGAACCTTCAATTCCAATAATCGTAAGACACCATTCTTTTCATCGAAAGCGAGTAGGTCGATCTCCCCGACTTTATCGCTCTTCTTATTCTTTAAGGGGGTTTGGTAGTCGATTATTGTTCCCAATCCGGGAATTCCTCCTTCTTGTTTATACATCCTTATCGCGATTTGCTTTTCGCTATTGGCATCCGGATTGTTTGTCCTTCCATCACGTATTTTTGAATAATAAGAGCTTTCACGACAAATGGTACCAATTTGTTCAAACATTTCAAAATGATTGATAACCCAACAGGCAATTATCTCTGTGTATCTTTCCTTGTTTTTTGATTTTGGGCCTCTATAGTTTATAAATTTTTGTTGGTAGAACAACTCCACATCTTTCACACCTTTACACATGGCAATGATCTGATCTTTCGTATAATCAGATGCTTCGGACGATTCGGACATAGTAAATACCCCCTTTTTATAACTGAAGGCTAATTATAGCATACCTATATTTACTACCAGCAAGGAATATACTCACCTAATAAAGAAATACTGATCCGACAAATCGAACTTGGGCAGCTTCCATGACCGACAATCGTTCTTCTCGAGAAACTGCTCGGCCCAGTCAACCCATTTCGCGAAGTCCGATTCGGGATAGCTTTCTCCTAATCGACGCTTGCCTTCTTCGGTGATCACTATGATGTAGTCTTTGATCCGTTTGATGTTGACCAGCCGTTCGGTTTCCTCAACGAGTGTCTTGATCCTGGAATTTTCCATCTGTTGCAACCGTTCCCGCTCACGTCTTGCCTCTTCCTCAATCAGCCATTTCTTATGCCTGATCTCGTCTTGAGCAGCATTTTCCTTTTTCATGGTCGCAATGTGTATCATGTTGATGATGAATTCGTGTATCTGATCTTCGATTTTGAGGGCCTTTCCCTCCTGCCACGTGTGGCGAGCATAGCTTTCATAGGGAGAGGTAAGGATCTCGAAGCAGAGGTTCCCTGACGGCACATATTCAAACGTCGAATAACTGCTCGTACGGTGTTCCGGTGCGAGTTCCCGCTTGTGAGATTTTTCGGTGATCCTGAAGATGATGTAGGTATCGAGTACCTTTGCATAGATAGGGACGGGCTCTCTCACGGGAAATCCATAATGGACTTCCTGTTTCTCCTTCGGGTCCTTCGGCTTTGGTCCGATCCGGTACCCTCGTGCATCCAAGGCGTCACAAAGGATCTGCAAGATCGCCAACGCACGGGTGATGTTGTCAGGTCCAACGCTCACCTCAAAAGCTTCGTCATTGCTGGAGATGCATCTGCCGCGTTCGAAATGCCCCGGCTTTTTCCTCAATGAATCTTGCAGCTTCCGTTCGGTGTTGAGCACATACGGGTTGGTCAGCTTGACATCAGCTCGATAGACGATTTTCATCTCCGGCTGGGCTTCTTTTTGCACAATCTCCTGTTCAAGGATGAATGCTTCGGGAACTAGCCGTTCGGCTATCGATTTCTTGGGAGCTTCGGGAGCCTTAGGCTGTCGGGACATTCTTCTCACTACCGGGCATTTGTCGAATGGGGGAAGGGGCACCTTCTTCATCTTCAATCCACTTTGGATCTTGCTCCAATACCCTCGCCCAGGTAGCGGGATATGCATCTTTCGGCAGGTCTTCGCGATGGCCACATCGGAGACCCCGTAGCGTTTGGCTACTTCCAGGAGCGGTTCTGCCCACACCTGTTCATAGAGTGTCTCCCTGTTATAGTATTCTGGTACGTTCCACATAGTATCACCTTCCTGTGATTGAATATAGCAGGTTTTTTCCCTGGCTCAATAGTGGAAAACCGAGGATACTGCTTATGCGCTATCGCATCCAGTGATGAGGCTTTTGCAAGCATTGGTTTCAAGGAGGTTTGTATGGATATAAGAAAAGGGCAGGGAATGCACGAGAAAGCATTGAGGGAACTCATGCAATGGATCAATCAGGAGATCAAACCGATCGATCATGGGGAGGTCCATCTTGTGTTCAAGATACGTGACTATCAGGTTGCGCTCATTGAAAAGACGAAGATCGTGAAGGAAAAACCCTCGGACTATCATCACTATTACAGTTTGGAGTAGGAAAGCTCCGAGTCTTTCTCTGGAAATTTCAGGTAAGGTTGTTAGAGAGGTGATCCTCTACCGAATGGATGAACACTCGTTGTGCCCATTGCGATTCGGATTTTTCCATGCCCATGGCATGAAAAAAACTCCCTGGCCTGTGGATAACCACATGACCGGGGAGGATCGTTTTCACCGATGCGGCTTGCGTGGCGAGAGGCTTGTCAAGGGCCAGTCGCGCTCCTGCTTCCTGCAGACAGTTTCGTCATGGACTCTGCCAAAGAATGCAAAGGAGGGGTATCCAAATATCGCTGCATTCTTGCAACCTTGAAGACCGATAGACACTTCTGTGCATCTGGTAGACACGCATTGCATTCTTGGAAAGGTGTGTATCACTATAGTCTACACCGCCACTTACACCGCCACT
>DCUA01000039.1:0-10892 GCA_002329675.1 Firmicutes bacterium UBA1426
ACTTTCTGATCAACAAACAAAGACAGATCCTGCGCAAGCTTCTTTGCCCTTGCATGAGAGGAGGTGACGATCAATAGCTGCCTTCGCCCCTCTCCTGCAATAATCCCTGCAATGACAGCAGATCTGCTCTCTGAAATACCGGATATACAAGAGACTCCATAGCTTTCCCGAGCCAGCTGCCTGATTCGACGGAATCTGCCGGAGTCATTTATTTCAATCATCCTTTTTGCTGTCCTCTTTCTTTTCCTCTTTCTTCGATGGCTTAGCCACTTTCTCCGGGGGTTCCTTGCTGTTGAAGTCGTTCATAGCCCGGTCTATGCCCTCNNAAACCTCCGGTGACATAGTCTGCCAGACGCATTTTCCGCTCGCCTCCGATGCCAATCCTGACGCGGGGAAAATCATCCCTTTGAAGATCGTAGATGATAGAGCGCATACCGTTATGAGTACCTGCACTGCCTGCGGGCCTGATCCTCAGTCTCCCCATGGGAAGATCTATATCATCATACACCACAATAAGATTGGAAAGCTCAGGTTTGTAATAGGAAACCAGCTCTCTCACACTTTGGCCCGACAGATTCATATAGGTCTGAGGCTTTACAAGCAACACCTTTTGGCCGGAGATAATACCTTCCCCGACCAGTGCTTTATGCTTTAATTTGTTGATGCGGATCCCGTGCTTTTCTGCCAGATAATCTACTGTGATAAAACCTATATTGTGCCTTGTATGCTCATACCTTCTGCCGGGATTACCGAGTCCTGTGATGATAAACATAACACCTACACTAATCAAACAATCTGCTGATGGAATCGTTCGTAAAGATGCGGATCATAGCTTCCGCAAACAGAGGAGCTACGGACAGCACCTTGATCTTATCCAGCTTCTTTTCCTCGGGCAGAGGTATGGTGTTGAGAAGGATCATCTCTTTGATGGCGGAGTCCTGGATCCGCTCGATAGCAGGCCCGGAGAGCACCGCATGCGTAGAGCAGGCAAATACATCTTTTGCTCCCAGATCCTTTAATGCATTGGCTGCATTGGTTATGGTCCCTGCAGTGTCGATGATATCATCGACCAGAATCGCATTTTTGCCTTCTATATCTCCGATGACATTCATGATCTCAGAGACGTTTGCTTTTGGACGTCTTTTGTCAATGATGGCAATAGGCGCATCCAGGGGGTGTGCCATATTTCTCGCTCTTCCCACACTGCCGTGGTCAGGTGAAACGACGACCAGATCATCCAGGCGCATTTCCTTAAAATATTTAACAAGAATGGGCATTCCCAGAAGATGATCCACAGGAATATTGAAATAGCCCTGGATCTGCGCTGCATGAAGATCCATGGTCACTACTCTGTCTGCTCCTGCAGAGCTGATGAGGTCCGCAACCAGCTTTGCTGTAATGGGGTCTCTGGCCTTAGCTTTCCTGTCCTGCCTGGCGTAACCATAGTAAGGTATGACCGCATTGATCCTCCCTGCAGAGGCTCTTTTCATAGCATCTATCATGATCAACAGTTCCATCAGGTTATCGTTGACCGGATTGCAGGTAGACTGAACGATATAGGTGTCGATACCTCTAACTGTTTCCCACAGGTTTACCGACACTTCTCCGTCACTGAATTTGCTTACCGTCGATCTCCCCAGCGGCTTTCCCATTATAGATGCGATCTCCTCCGCCAACTCGGGATTAGAGTTCCCCGCAAAGATTTTAAAGTCTGCGAACGCTCCATTCTTCATTGCATTTATCCTTTCTGTCTTATCTACTTCTTCTTTTTCAGAATCCCTCTTTTTTCAACCCAATCGGGAATGATCATGTCCTTTGCTCTGCCAATGCAAAGTGCTCCGGAAGGAACATCTTTGGTAATGGTGGTCCCTGCTGCAACATAGGCTCCCTTTCCCACTTTGACAGGTGCAATAAGGTTGGTATTGCAACCGATAAACGCTGCCTCTTCCACGGTGGAACGATTCTTTTCAGACCCGTTATAATTGACGAATACCACACCGCAGCCAAGATTTACACCATCACCCACATCCGCATCCCCTATGTAGGTGAGGTGGGACGCTTTCGCTCCGTCTCCCATTGTTGAGTTCTTCACTTCTACAAAATCGCCCACTTTGGCATCCCGGCCGATATGGCTGCCCGGACGCAGGTAAGCAAAGGGACCGACCTTTGTCCGGCTCCCGATGGTACTTTCCAGAATAACGGAGCACTGAATGTTCACACCGTCGTCGATGACGCTGTCAACGATTTTTGTGTTGTGACCGATGTTACAATCCCGCCCGATTTTAGTATTCCCTTCCAGTATGACGCAGGGCCCTATCGTAGTCCCTTCTCCTATGGAGACCTCCTGCCCGATATAAGCGGTCTTCCAGTCCACAAAGGTGACACCCGCTTGTATGTGCGAAAGGACAATAGCTAATCGTTCCTGTTCTTTCCGTTCTTCCTCTGCAATGATCTGCTTCATGCTCATTTTCTTTTCTACCATGCACTTATTCCCCTTGTTATCTGAGCTGTCGATTAAGTATATCACCTATATTTTCCCTCGTAAAGAGCAAGGAATTTATATCCAACGTGATAAAAGGACACCGTTTGGCAACGGTGTCCTGAAATGATATCATATAAATTCACTGGGCTGCTTCTGCCGCTTCTGCGGTCTCTGCAGTATTTACCGGGGGTACGATCTGGTCCTGCTCTTCGTCCATATGTTCGATGACTTTGTGATACTCTTCGAATATCGCCTCCTTGATCCGATTCCTCGTCTCTGACGTCAGCGGATGGGCTATGTCCCGAAAATCACCTTCTCCCATCTTCCTGCTGGGCATGGCTATGAACAAACCGCTCTGCCCTTCAATGACTTTAATGTCATGCACCACGAACTCGTCGTCAAATGTCACAGAAACGACAGCGCGCATCTTTCCTTCATCGTTGACCTTGCGAATTCTTACGTCAGTTATTCGCATGAATACACCACCTCTCTCACAGTATCCTTACATGGCTAGAAATACAGCAGGTATCGATCGTACAACGTTTATGACACAATTATACCTTTTATTACAAAATTTTTCAAGTGCGAATTATCTCAATACTCTTTTTCTGTTCATCTACACGGCCTAAATAGAGAAGCGGATAGTAGTCGTCTATGACCTTCTTCACAGGTTCCACTGCAGCAATCACCACTCCTGTACCTACTACTTTGACGTCAAACTCCGAAAGCACATCGATAATTCCTTTGATACTTCCCCCGGCTCTCATGAAATCATCGATAATGATGGCCTTCTTTCCGGGCTGTACGGCACGTTTTGCAAGGGATAGTTTTTGGATCCTGTCTGTGGATCCGGAAAAATAATTGATGCTCACAGTAGAGCCTTCCGATATCCGGCTTTCCCGGCGCACCACCACAAGGGGAAGGTTGAGCATATGAGCGGTCATAAAGGCTACCGGTATGCCCTTGGTCTCAATGGTCACCACATAGTCCGCTCCTCTGTCCTGAAATTTCTCTGCAAACAACTCCGCCGCGTGACTCATGATATGCGAGTCGAACATCAAGTCTGAGGTATAGAGAAATCCGCCCCCCAGGATCCTGCTGCCATCGGACAGCTTTTCACTGAGTTCGTTTAACAGGAACTCCTCACGGGCGGACGATACGGTCGGAATAAAGCGTATACCCCCCTTCGCTCCCGCAGAAGTCTCTATACTGCCCAGTTCCAACTGTGCCAGCAGCTTCTTGGCGGCAGAAACATCTTCGCTGACAGTGGATTTTGCAGCTTGAAACAGTTGACAGAAATAATTTAATGAATAGGTACGGTTGGGGTGATTGGAGAGGATCTTGACGATTGCGCCGACCCGTTCGGTTCTCTTCATAAGGGTCCTCCTTGGTTTGTGTTTCCGAAAGTACCTTGGTGAAATTATGCCTTATGCACATCCTAATAGTATTCGCATTCTGTATTTTTGTCAATTTAGCCATAATTGCAGTATGTTTTTCATAGGTCTATGGTATAATCGGAATGTAAAACCAGCCACGGGGTCAGACCCCGCGGGGGCAAAATCAACCACGGGGTCAGACCCCGTGGGGGCAAAATCAACCATGGGGACAGACCTTGTGGAAGCTTGGAGGAAATCAATGCAAGCGCTTTCTGAATATAGACATATACATTGCATAGGCATCGGAGGCATCGGCCTCTCTGCCGTTGCTGACATTTTATTAAAGAGGGGCCACTGGGTATCCGGTTCTGACCTTAAGCCGGGTGATATCACGGAAAAACTGAAAAGCCAGGGGGCTCTTATTTTTTCCGATCACGATGAGAGCAATATCCAGGGAGCAGATTTGGTAGTGTATTCCTCGGCTGTTTCACCGGACAATCCGGAGCTGATCGCTGCCGAACGAAACGGAATACCCATCGTTTCCAGAGCAGCGGTTCTGGGAGCGCTGATGAAAGAATACGACGGAAGCATTGCCGTTTCCGGCACTCACGGGAAAACCACGACCACATCCATGATCTCCTTGATTCTGGAACATGCCGGCTGCGATCCCACGATCCTGGTGGGAGGCAACCTGCCTGAATTCGACGGCAATGTGAAGGTAGGCAAAGGGGATTATATCGTGACGGAAGCCTGCGAATACATGGACAGCTTTCTCAGCCTATACCCCAAATATAAAATCATATTAAACATCGACTCGGATCATCTGGATTATTTCAAGGACATTGACCATATCGTCAGTTCCTTTGACCGCTTTGCCCGTCTGGAGCCAAAGGACGGCGTGGTCATTGCATATAACGCCAACCCCTTTGTAAAATCCATCATAAAAAATCTGCAGGGAAAAGTCATTACCTTCGGCCTGGATGAACAGAGTGATTACTATGCAGAAAACATCCGCTTTAATACCGCAGGGATGCCTTCCTTTGATCTGCTCTATCAGGGCGAAAGGCTGGGATCACTCCAACTGTCCGTGCCGGGAGAGCATAATATTATAAACGCTCTGGCTGCTGCGGCCTGCTGCCGGGATCTGGGAGTGGATGCAGAACATATCATCTCTACTCTGGAAAGCTTTACGGGAACACAGCGTCGCTTTGATATCATCGGCATCACCAAGAACGGACTCCGCATCGTGGATGACTACGCCCATCACCCCACCGAGATCAAAGCAACCCTATCCGCTGCGGTCAACGTCCCGCACAAAAACCTCTGGTGCCTGTTTCAACCACACACTTATACCCGGACTCTGGCTTTGTTTGAAGAGTTCGCCCAGGCTTTCCAATTGGCGGATAAAGTAATTCTTGCTGAGATCTACGCAGCCAGAGAAAAGAATATATATAAGATAAGCTCCAAAGAATTAGTGACAGAGATCAAACGCACCCATCCCGATAAGGAAGTGTACTACTTTGAAAGCTTTGATGAGATCGCAAACTTCGTTGTAAATAACGGGGAACCCGGGGACCTGGTCATTACCATGGGCGCGGGAGATATTTACAAGGTTGCGGAAATCATCCTCTCCAAATAGAAGGCGCTAATGTGCAAAATTTCTACTTGTGCGTACTTTTTTCTATTGATTCTGCATAAAAATATAAAAATATGCGCAATCCACAGAATTATTCATGGATATGCGCATATTTTAATGCACTAGTTGAAATTTTGCACAAGTTCAACATGATAGCTATGGGGGACAGACCCGCGCCCCTTAGTTCCGGCTGCTCCAGTACTCCTGATCCCAACGGGCTCTTTCCTGCTCTTTCAGCATCCGGTATTTCGCTTCACGCTGCTGCCTCTTGAGGCGGCGTATCTTTACCTGACGTCTTTTCACCAAAACATACAGAATAAGCAGTAACAACAATAAGGCTACCACAGCCAAAACCAGGTTTCGAATGGTCTCAGCAGTGCTATCGGGAACACCTACAATGGAAAGCCAGCCTCCCCTGTCTATATCCTCGGCTGTGACCGCATCGTATTCACCGATCAGCTCATCACCTGCATACAGTCTGACCACGCCTGCCTTTTGACCCTGCATCACGGGAGCTTCCACCGAATCCAGCAGTTCCACTTCAGTCCTGAGCAAGTTTTCAGAAGCCTCCGCCGGCAAGGTGGCATCCACTTTGTCAGGAAGGATGACCTGCACCCTCTTGACCGCCCCTCTGCTGACAGGTACTGTACCCAGGTCCTGACCGGACTCTAACGCGTTTACCGTCTTATAGTTTGCAAATCCATAATCCAAAAGAGTAATGCAATCCTGGAACCGGCCCATGTCTGTGGAAGCAAGAGTCACAGCGATAAGCTCGGTGTTTCCCCGTCTTGCCCCGGCAACCAGACATCCGCCTGCCCGCCCGGTATATCCCGTCTTGATCCCTGTGATACCTTCGTATTTACATCCCCGCACTTCGCCGTTCACCGTTACAGTGTGGAGGTCATCATAAAGCATGCGGTTTGTGTTGTAGAAATATCGGGTGTCCTGTAGGTTCGTGGCTTCCATGGTATATTGATAAGTGGTTGCAAAATGCCGGAAGGTCTCATTTTTCATAGCATATTTTGCGATCATTGCCAAGTCATAGGCTGTGGTCAAATGTGCATCATCGTGAAGGCCGTGAGGATTGACAAAGTTCGTATTCAATGCTCCCAGCTCCACAGCTTTCTGATTCATCCGTTTCGCAAACTCTTCTACGCTTCCGGATATGTTCTTTGCGAATGCCACTGCTGCATCGTTTGCAGATTCAAGCATCATACCATACATGACATCTTCAACGATTACATCTTCTCCCTCAAGGAGGTAGATCCTGCTTCCCCCTGTAAACGACGCCTCTTCATCGATATTCAATTTGTCGTGGAGCTGAAGATTCTCCAGGGTGAGAATAGCCGTCATGATTTTGGTAGTGCTTGCCGGATAATGCTGCTCATGGCTGTTCTTTTCGTATAGGATCTTTCCTGTTGTCGCATCGATTAAAATTGCGCTTTGACCGATAAGTTGAGGTTCCTGCGGAGCTCCATAAACAATATTTACCGATCCGAGTAACATAGATATTATCAATAATATAGAAAATGCTTTTTTCATGAATTTCTGTCCTTATTATTTCCTGAAAAAGTAATCTGTCAGTTCATAACCGTTTTCAAAAAGGAGGCCTTTGCTTCCTGAAGTCTCCCCATATACGCGGGAAGGATCCGGCTCTGCCGGGTGGACGCTGTCGTACAGCACAAAAGGTACCGGCTCTCCCAGATGGGTCCGCATACGGATCGGCGTCTGATGGTCGGGAAGGATCAGGAATCTATAGTCTTCACCGGATTGGTTAAGATAATCCACAACAGGGCCTACGATCTTCTCATCGATGAGTTCCATGGATCGTATTTTACCGGACAGATCACCCTGATGAGAGCATTCGTCAGGACCTTCCAAATGAAGGAACACCAAATCGTTTCCTTCTTTAAAAGATTGGATCGCCGCTTCAACTTTTCCCTCATAGTTTGTATGGATCGTGCCCGTTGCACCCAATACCCCGACAGCTTTCAGCCCGGCACAAAGACCGATGCCTTTTATCAGATCTACAGCGGATATGGTCACACCCTTTACCTGATATTTGTCATAAAGCGGAGTCAGGTTCGGCTTTTTCCCCTGCCCCCAGATCCAGATGGAGTTTGCCGGATTCAGGCCTCTCTCTACCCTGGCAAGGTTGACAGGATGTTTCGATAGGATCTGGTAGCTCTTTATCATCATATCTTTGATAAATTCAGAACCTGAGCCTTTCGGAAGATGGTCTCCCGCTCTTTGTTCCAGCACATCGTGAGGAGGAGTCAGGTCATAATCCGTTCTGCCCTCGTGTACAATCATGGCATGTCGGTAGCTGAAACCGGTATAAAACTTGACCCGGTCAGTAGCAAAGGCTCCATTAACTGCATCCATCAGCTCGGCCGCTTCCTCTGTGGTGATGTCTCCGGCACTGTGATCCGCTATGATCAGGTCTTCGTAATTTCCATTTCCTTTCAGCGTGACCAGGTTGCAGCGAAATGCCACATCGGTAGCGGACATATCGATACCCATGCTCACCGCTTCCAGTGGAGATCTTCCCGTATGAAAGATTTTAGGATCATACCCCATTACGGAGAGATTAGCCGCATCACTTCCCGGCGCCATGCCATCAGGTATAGTGTTCACCATTCCTACAGTTCCATGAGCTGCCAGTGAATTAATATTTTTCAGATCGGCTGCTTCCAGAGGTGTCTTTCCTCCCAATTCTTCCAGGGGCTCGTCACCGGCACCGTCTGTAACTAAAATCAGATACTTCATCTTATTCTTTGCTTCCCTTCTCTATTCTGTTGCCTTTGAAACTTGTATAACAAGAATACAGATTCCCTGTGCCCCCCGGTTCTATAACCTGTGGACAAGAAATCCGTTCGAAATCCATACACTTTTGTTTCGACATTTTTCGCTATACGATATAATAGTTTACCATAGGTAGGGCCGCGCAAACAAGACATAAAAAATGGTTCCTTTAATTCCGCGATCCTTTTGTATAATTATAAAACTGTGCTGGATAGCCTCTACCTATTTAACTTGAAAGGCTAAGGTTCTTTTGATATAATAACCTTTATTATATTTATGTAGAAATTACCCGCGGAGCCCGGCTCCGCGAGGAGTAAAATATAGCCCGACGCTTGGAGGTATTGTAATGAGTACAAACAGAGTATATAACTTTTCTGCCGGACCTTCTATGCTGCCCCTCCCTGTTCTGGAGCAGGCCGCCAGGGAAATGGTCAACTACAATGACAGTGGCATGTCTGTTATGGAAATGAGCCACCGATCAAAGGAGTTCGAACAGATTATTCAAACGGCAGAGCAGGATCTAAGGGAGCTCATGTCCATCCCCCACTCCTACAAAGTTCTCTTTTTACAGGGTGGCGGTTACCTGCAGTTCTCTATGATTCCCATAAATCTCTTTCACAATTCCAGAAAAGCAGATTTTATAATTACCGGCAGCTGGGCGAAAAACGCAACCAAAGAAGCAGCAAAGCTGGGCCAGGTGAATATACTGGCTACATCAGAACCGGATACTTTCACATATATACCTGCTGTAGATAAAAACAAGTTTTCGGAAGATGCGGATTACTTCTACATCACATACAACAATACGATATACGGCACAAGGTATACAGACATCCCCGATACCGGAGATGTCCCCCTGGTGGCCGACCTCTCTTCTATGATCCTCTCAGAGGAACTGGATATCAGCAAATTCGGATTGGTCTTCGCCGGGGCACAGAAGAACATCGGGCCTGCCGGTGTCACCATCGTCATCATCCGTGAAGATCTGATCGGCCTGGCACCGGAGGGAACGCCCAGCATGCTGGACTATAAGGTCCATGCGAATGCAAATTCCCTGTTCAACACCCCACCCTGCTACTCCATCTATATGGCGGGGCTCACCTTCAAATGGGTAAAGGAACAGGGCGGTGTTGCCGCTATGCAGAAGAAAAACGAGGAGAAGGCTGCCCTCCTTTACAACGCCATCGAGGATAGTCGGTTATTCCGATGTCCGGTGGCCGACAAAGACCGCTCCCTTATGAACGTGGTCTTTGTCACCGGCGATGAAGCCAAAGACAAAAAGTTCATCGCCGAAGCCAAGGCCCGGGGTCTTGTCAACCTTGGCGGCCACCGCAGTGTCGGCGGCATGAGGGCCAGCATCTACAACGCAATGCCTCGCGAGGGCGTTGAAGCACTGATTGCATTTATGAAAGAGTTTGAGCGAAATAATAGATAAGGAGTTTCAAATGTACAAGATCGCAACACTCAATAAAATATCTGAAAAAGGGATCGCCTGCTTTTCCGACAACTATGAAATGACGGATAATATAGATGAGGCTCATGGGATCCTGGTGAGAAGCCAGGATATGAGAACCATGGATTTCTCAGATAACCTTCTGGCCATTGCACGGGCCGGAGCCGGAGTAAACAACATTCCGCTGGATGTATGCTCAGAAAAAGGCATCGTGGTTTTTAACACACCCGGAGCAAACGCCAATGCGGTAAAAGAGCTGGTTCTCACCGGCCTTCTTATGTCTGCAAGGAACCTGACAAGCGCCATAGCCTGGACAAAATCGCTTTCTGCAACATCGGACATCCCCAGAGTAGTGGAAAAAAACAAGTCCAAATTTGCGGGCCACGAAATCAAAGGAAGGACCCTGGGCGTCATTGGACTCGGCTCTATTGGTGTAATGGTAGCCAATGCAGCGGAAAGTCTGGGTATGAGGGTCCTGGGCTATGACCCCTATATCACCATATCATCTGCCCACGAACTCTCCCCCTCCGTGCATATAATCGAGTCATTGGATACGCTGCTGCCCCAGTGCGATTATGTGACCATTCACGTTCCTTTTATGGAGAACACCAAAGAAATGATCGACAAGTCCCGTCTCAGGCTTATGAAGAAAAATGTCTGCCTGTTGAATTTCTCAAGGGATCAGATCGTTAAGGAATTCGACGTGATCGAAGCTATCGACAGGGGATTTATTCGGACCTATGTGACGGACTTCCCCAATGAAAACTACCTGGGCAGAGACCAGATCATCTGCATCCCCCATCTGGGAGCATCAACCCATGAGTCAGAGGACAATTGCGCTGTTATGGCCGTTGAGGAGATCATCGATTATCTGGAGAACGGCAACATTCGTAACTCCGTAAACTTTCCGTCCTGCAGTCTGGGGCTCTGCACCACTGTCGCCCGTCTTGTGGTGCTGAATAAAAACATCCCCTCAATGCTGGGACGGATAACAGGTGCCTTAGCTGATATGAACGTGAACATCAGCGACCTGATCAACCGTAGCAAGGGCGACTATGCAGTTACAATGGTAGATCTTGACTCGAGGGTAGATGAGCAGCAGCTTAAGAAAGCGCTGAGCTTTGACGGAATCGTTTCCAT
>DCUA01000039.1:10923-14835 GCA_002329675.1 Firmicutes bacterium UBA1426
CCTCCATAGAACAAGTCGTAATTGGAGAACCTGGACATGTAAAAAGAATAGGCCCATGTGACCATCAACATCCCGGCTGAAGCCAAAGCGCTTCCCGGGATGATTTTTTTCACGGGCAGTCTCTCGCTGGGCAATATATAGTTGATGAATGTGATACCGAAAAAATAAAAGGCAATACCAAAAGGCCAGCGGAGAATGTACCACAGCTCATTAAAGCGGAAGGGGATAGATAAGATCTTCTCTACATACAAGCTGATCACATTGACGATAGGTTCGCCATAAACCAGTATGGCCAAGCTGAAGACCAGCAGTAAAATTGTGGCTACTACGGAAATCATGGCGCGCAGGCGCTCCCGGATAAAACCTTTGCCCGAATTCAAGCCGGTATAGGTGTAATTGGCTATCTGTATCATGGAAAACTGCGCTTTGGAGGCAGACCAAAGGGCAAAGAGCAAGAATAGTACACTGATGGTTCCGGACGGCGTGTAATTGATATATTGTTTGAGAGATCCGGCCACTTCCGCTGAGACATATTGCGCCAACAGCTTTTCAACCACATCGATGGATAGCGAAAACACGCCCAGAAACTCACCGAGGATGATGAAAAGAGGCACCATAGACATGAGAAAAAAGAAGGCTAGCTCAGCAGCTACCCCTTGATAGTAAGGCTTTTGCATCCTCACAAATACGTTGATTGCAACTTCCTTGGCTCTTTTTCTGTTCATGGACGGTTCCTATTCATCGTCGATCATTTGCGTAGTTTCAACTGCTCCGAAAGTGCCTGCAAAGCTTTTGCCCTGTGGCTGATACTGTTTTTTACTTCCTTGGACAACTGTCCAAAACTCTCCTCATAACCTGTCGGGACAAAAAGGGGGTCGTAACCAAAGCCATTGTCACCGACGGCACTGTATAGTATATGCCCGGAGCACTCTCCTCTTGCAACAAGAATGTCATCGGTTGAGAAAACCATAGTGATCACCGACACGAACTTCCCTTGCCTCTTTTCCGGAGGCACATCGGCAAGAAGCTTCAGCAGCTTTTCATTGTTCTTTGCGTCATTACCATCTTCTCCTGCGAAGCGCGCCGAGTGTACCCCGGGAGCTCCGTCAAGAAAATCGACCATCAACCCCGAATCGTCCGCTATCGTAGGTAAACCACATACCTTGTGGATCTCCATGGCTTTTTTCAGTGAATTCTCTTCAAAGGTCCCTCCGTCTTCATCGATTTCAAAGTCGGGAACCCCCGCATCGCTACGGGATACTATCTCAAAACCAAAAGGTGCGGTAATAGCGTGGATCTCTTCAATCTTGTGCTTGTTCTGTGTTGCTGCAACTACTTTCATTATACCCTTCCTACCATCTTTAATAANNCACGGGGTCTGTCCCCGTGGCTGCCCGTGGCTGTTATTATTCTTCGTAATGCATCACATCTATAATATTGAAACCGCTTTCATCTAACTTCTTTTCTATCTCTTCAGTATTGATAGCATTGGTTCGTATCACCACATCGCTGTGGCCTCCGCTCCCGTGATAGGCTACGATATGAGAAATGTTCGCATTCTCTGAACTGAATACCTGTCCAATGGTAGCCAACGCTCCCGGCACATCCGCTGCATTTACAGCGATCCGGCTTCCGGGATGGCGCAGGCCCAGTAAATCGATAAAAGCGTCAAAAATGTCGCTTTCCGTAATGATCCCTACCAGTTTGTCATCCTTTACTACTGCCAGAGTTCCCACCTTGTTGTCCCGCATGAGAAGCGCCGCCTCCTCCAGAAGGGCGTCAGGACTAACACTGATCACTTCCTTGCTCATCGCATCGCTGACCTTGGTCTTAGACAGCAAATAATTCATTTCGTAAATGCTGAGCGTTGTTGCCTTTGTAGGAGAGACCTTCTGAATATCCGAATGCGTCAACATTCCGACGACCCGATCTCCCCGTACCACGGGCACTCTTTTCAGTTTTTTGTCCCGCATCAGCTCGATTACCTCATTGATCGGTGAGTCCGCATCAATCGTATAGGGATTGGCAGTCATTCTGCTTTTAACGTACATCAAAACCCCTCCTTTACTATTCTCCACCCAGATAAGCCTTCTGGATCCTATCACTCTTTGCCAGCTCTTCGCCGGTACCGGACAGCACGATGGAACCTGTTTCCAAAACATAGGCTCTGTGGGCAATGGATAGAGCCATGCTGGCGTTCTGCTCTACCAGTAACACAGTAGTTCCTTCACTGTTGATACTCTTGATGATTTCGAATATCTCTCGTACCAGCAAGGGTGCCAGACCCATGGAGGGCTCATCCAGCAAAAGTATCCTCGGTCTTGACATGAGGGCTCTGCCCATAGCCAACATCTGCTGCTCCCCTCCGGAAAGGGTGCCTGCTGTCTGCTTTTTCCGGTCTCCTAAAATGGGGAAAAGCTCGTAGACATGTTCTATATCCTTCCTGATCTCCGGCTTGTCTTTTCTCAGGAAAGCTCCCAATTCCAGATTTTCAAGAACGCTCATTGCAGGAAAGATACGTCTTCCCTCCGGAACCTGAGATAACCCAAGCTCCACTCTTGCAGGAGCAGGAAGATTGGTAATGTTCTTGTCTTCCAGGATCACTTCGCCATCGGTGGCTTTGATCAACCCGGAGATGGTGCGTAAAGTGGTGGTTTTTCCCGCTCCGTTGGCACCTATCAGGGTTACGATCTCCCCTTGTTTTACCGAAAGAGAGACGTTCTTAAGTGCATGGATCACTCCATAGTGTACATTAAGGTTCTTTATCTCAAGCATTGCTGTTCTCCTCTCCCAGATAGGCCTCGATAACCCGTTTATTGGACCGGATTTCCTCCGGTTTTCCGGAAGCGATCAGCATACCGTAATCCAGTACATAAATGCGTTCACAGATCTTCATGACCAGAGACATATCGTGTTCAATGAGAAGAATGGTCAGATCAAATTCCTTGCGGATCCACTTGATCAGTTCCGTCAGTGCCGCTGTTTCCTTGGGGTTCATCCCGGCAGCCGGTTCATCCAGCAATAAGAGGGATGGTCTGGTCGCCAAAGCCCTGGCGATTTCCAAATGCCTTTGCTCCCCATAAGGAAGATTCTTTGCGAGCTCATCCTTTTTATCTTTCAGATGAAAGATATCCAGAAGCTTTTCAGCTTCTGACAGCATCTGCTTCTCTTCCTGATAGAATTTATTAAAACGGAAGAAAGAGGTAAACATTCCATAATGAACATTCTGATGCATGGCGATCCGCACGTTGTCCAGCACTGTCAGGTCCTTAAAAAGGCGGATATTCTGGAATGTACGGGCAAGCCCCTGCTTGGTTACATTGTATGGTTTCAGCCCGCCCAGTTCGATAATTTTCTTTTCTTCTTCCACTGTTCCCTTCTCAAAGAGTATATTCCCTGAGCTGGGAACATATACACCGGTCAACAGGTTGAATACCGTGGTTTTTCCGGCTCCGTTGGGGCCGATCAGACCCACCAGCTCTCCCTTTTCGATGGACATATTCACATTGGAGACGGCTGTCAGTCCGCCAAAGGATTTCGTCAGTTTCTCTACTTTCAATAATGGCATCCGGCACCCCTCCTCTACTGTAATCTTTCTTCTTTATTTCCGAATCGGAATCGGAACATATCGGTTATTTCTTTCGTGCCCATGATGCCCTTCGGCCGGAAGATCATTATGATAACCAAAAGGGCTGCATAGAGGATCATACGAATTTCCGTAAAGGCCTGTAAAAATGTAGTGATCAGGGCCAGCAGCACTGCTGCGATCACAGATCCTGTCACGCTGCCCATACCGCCTAATACTACGATGACCAGAATATCAATGGATTTCAGGAAGCCAAAGAGTCCCGGTTTCAAAAAGTAGAAGTAAGAGGAATACAGGGCGCCTGCTATTCCGGCGAAGAACGCGCC
>DCUA01000039.1:14871-21373 GCA_002329675.1 Firmicutes bacterium UBA1426
ATAAAGTTGTTGATCAGAATCACTGCCGCTGCTGTGAACAAAAAGAGCCAGGTCCAGTTGGTGAAACGGGGTATCCCGTTGAGACCGGCAGCGCCGTTTGTGATTTCCAGATTCAAAAATACGACACGGATGATTTCTGCCATGCCCAGGGTGGCAATAGCCAGATAGTCACCTTTGAGGCGCAGAGTCGGTATTCCGATGAGGATGCCTACCACCGCCGCGGCAAGAGCTCCCGCGAAAATGCCGGCAAGAAAGCCCGTCATGGAGTTCATCTGCATGTTGATGATGGCACCTACATAAGCTCCAATGGACATAAACCCTGCATGGCCAAGGGAGAACTGGCCTGTGAACCCGGTAACCAGGTTCAGACTAACTGCAAGTATGATATTGATACAGATCGTTGCAAGGGTGATCTCATAAAACGGGTTCAAAATTCCGGTGATGATCAATACCTGTACGGCGGCATAGAACAGAAGCAAACCACCCAGTATCATTAAATTTCTCTTTGATAATGCCTTCATCTCTACACCTTCTCTCTTATGTTTTTGCCCAGAAGTCCGGAAGGCTTCAAGATCAATATGATAATCAAAAAGGCAAAGACCACTGCATCCCTATACATGGAGTTTCCGTATCCGGACACCAGTGTTTCCATAATGCCGATGGTCACACCGCCGATCATGGCACCGGGGATGTTCCCGATCCCTCCGAAAACAGCAGCGATAAAAGCTTTCAGGCCGGGCATGATGCCCATAAGAGGATCGATGGAATTATAATAAATACCCACCAGCACGCCGGCAGCTCCCGCGAAGGCAGAACCGACTGCAAAGGTAAAGGATATAGTGTTGTCTACTTTTATACCCATGAGCTGGGCCGCATCCTGATCGATGGATACCGCTCTCATGGCCTTTCCGGTCTTTGTCTTATGAACAATAAACTGAAGAAGTATCATCAGTGCAATAGCCGTTGCGACTATGTAGATCTGCTGCATATTGATCACAACATTTCCCAGGTGGAACGTTTCGCTTGATAAAAGCTTGGGATAAGACCGCACTTCTGCACCGACGAAAAACATCATCACATATTCTAATAACAGTGACATTCCGATAGCCGTGATCAAAACCGCGATTCTTGTGGAAGCCCGCAAAGGCTTGTATGCCACCCTCTCGATCACCATACCAAGTACCGCACAGGAAGCCATGGAAATGATAAGTGCGGGGAAAAACCCTAACTGCGCATAAGTAGTGGCCGCAAAACCGATATAAGCGCCGATCATATATACATCACCGTGAGCGAAGTTGATCAGCTTGATGATCCCGTAAACCATGGTGTAGCCCAAGGCAATCAAAGCGTAGATACTGCCTAAAGAGATACCGTTTACCATCTGCTGTATAAATTGATCCAAGATTCGTACCTCCGATAAGGATTAAGAACAACTTAGGTTAGAGCTTTTTGTGGCTCTAACCTAAGTATAATACTATTTTTTTGTTATCATGTCAAACAAGGGAACACTCCATGAGGATATCCTTATTGCGGATCTACCTTAACACTGCTGGCCTGTGCTCCGTTCTCGAGCCCGATAACGACTGCGGCCTTGATGGGGTTGTGATCCTCACCCATATCGAATGATCCTGTTACACCTACAAAACCCTTTGTGGAAGCCAGTGCATCTTTTACAGCTTCCGGATCAACGGCTCCTGCTCTTTCAATAGCATCGGCAATGAACTTTCCAAGGTCATAGCCCAGTGCGTGGAATGCGTTGGGATCCGAATTATATTTTGCTTTGAAACCATCGATAAATTCCAGTACCAGCGGATCCTCATCCAGTGAAGAATAGTGGTTGGAGAAGTAAACGTCGTTCAGAGCTTCTTCGCCTGCCAGCTCCAGGAGTACGGGGGAATCAAATCCGTCAGCGCCCAGGATCGGTGCGTCAATGCCCAGATCTCTGGCCTGCTTGATGATCAGTCCCGCTTCCTGATAGTAGCCGGGAACAAAGATCACGTCGAAGTCTTTGGCCTTGATGCTGGTCAGGATGGAGTTGAAGTCCTTATCCTTTGCAACGTAACCTTCGTGAGCGACGATGGTTCCACCGGCAGCTTCAAAGGTAGCGGTAAAGTTATCTGCAAGACCCTGTCCATAGTCGCTGGATTTGTCCTGAATGATGACAGCCTTTGTGGCATTCAGGTTGTTCTTTGCGAAGCTTGCCATCGTAACTCCCTGGAAGGAATCGTTGAAGCAGAGACGGAAAACATATTCGTTTACATTTCCGCTGGCATCTGTGGTGACGCCTTTGTCAGCTGTTGCAGAAGCGGAAATGACAGGAATGCTGTTTTGCATTGCTACAGGGATGGTAGCCATAAAGTTACCAGAGGTTGCCGGACCGAGACAGGCCACAACATCTTCCTGTGTCATAAGCTTTGTTGCAAGAGATGTAGCTTCTGCTGATTCAGACTTGTTATCTACAACAACAGGTACTATCTGCATTCCGTTGACGCCGCCCGCAGCATTGATCTCGTCAAATGCCATCAGGATGCCGTCTTTACAGGCCTGACCGTATGTTGCAACTTCGCCGGATAGTTCATAGTTGATACCGATCTTAACTTCCGTAGGAGCCTCGCCACCACCGTTGCCGCCATTATCGCTATCTCCGCCGCAACCGGCAAACAAACCCATAACCAGGATTACTGTCAGAAATAAAAAAAGTGCTCTTTTTTTATTCATTTTGTTTACACCACCTTTATAGTATTCTTTAATGCTTTTCGTTACATAATAATAGTTTTTGTTTCTATTGTCAATAAATATTTAATTTATTTGTGTCGACTCACAAATATTGTGTTTTGTAAAGAAAAGCGGCGCCATTGTAGACGCCGCTGAATCTCAATTATGTTCTTCTGAGGCCCGTCCTTTATACCCTTCAGACAGGCTAAATCAGCTTATTTAGAAGCGTAAGCGAAGAAGAAGTATCCTAACGGTGTGTAGTACCAACCCTTCAGATCATCCGCAACCATATACGGCTGGGTGTAGAAGTAAATAGGTGCTACTACGTGCTCAGCCAACAGGATGTCTTCTGCTTCATGCAATGCCTGCATTCTGACAGCTGCATCCGGAGAGGACTTAGCCTGCATAATGAGAGCATCGTACGCAGGATTCTTATACTGAGCGTCGTTGTTACCGCCGCCGGTTACCCACATGTCAAGGAAGGAGATGGGATCGTTGTAGTCTGCGATCCAACCATTACGAGCGATGGAGTAGTCTCCGTTCTTTCTGGTATCAAGGAAGACTGCCCAATCCTGGTTGGTCAGAGTGACCTGTACGCCCAGCTCAGTCTGCCACATGTTCTGCAGTGCTTCGCCGATGACTCTGTGGCCGTCGTTGGTGTTGTAGAGATATTCAACGATGGGGAAGCCCTCGCCGCCGGGATATCCTGCTTCTGCAAGCAGTTCACGGGCTCTCTCGCAATTTGCTGCATAGTCTGCATCATCCAGGCTGTAATAGTCGCCTCCAACCTCTCTGAAGTCAGATCCCGGGCCATCAGCGTCATAGATACCGGAAGGTACATATCCGCCTGCGGGAACTTGTCCGGCTCTTGTGATCTGGTTGACGATGTAATTACGATCGATGACCAGAGAGAATGCCTCTCTTACCAGGGGATCGTCAAAGGGCGCAAGCTCTGTCTGGAAGCAGACATAGTAGGTTCCGATATAGTCAGCGATTTTCAGCTGTCCGGACTCTAACAGTGTGGGAACTTCGTCGATGGGATAGCCTTCGTTGAAGTCCAGCTCACCGCTGTTGAAAGCTGCCAGCATTGCATTTTCGTCATCCATCAGAGCAAACTTGATGGAATCCGGCCCAAGGTTGTCATAGTCATAGTGGTTGGGATTCTTGACCATCATGATGTAGGAGTTGTGAACCCACTCGCTCATCATATAGGGGCCATTACCGATATAGGTGGCAGGATCGAAGGTCCATTGATCACCATATTCTTCAATGACGTCCTGACGGACAGGGAAAGCTGCCGGGAAGGCTGCGATCTCAGTGAAATATGGGATAGCTGTGTGAAGAGTTACTTCGAAAGTCATGTCGTCCAGAGCCACTGCACCCAGTTCGTCTGCGGATTTGGTTCCGTCATAGATGATCTCGGGCCCGTTCAGAACGCAATCAAGCATATAGCTGTAGTCTGCTGCGGTTTCGGGATCTACAACTCTCTTCCATGCATACTCAAAGTCGTGAGCGGTTACGGGTTCACCGTCAGACCAGAGTGCACCTTCTCTGATGTAGAAAGTGTAGACAGTTCCGTCATCGCTAACATCCCAGCTCTCGGCCATTCCGGGAGCCAGCATTGCATTGCCGTTGCCGTCATCGACCCATTTGATCAGTCCTTCAAAGGTGTGCTGCAACATGATAGCACCATCAACTGCGCTATTGAGTGCAGGGTCGATTGTGGAAGGCTCAGAAGCAAAGCAGACCGAAAGATCCAGGGTTGCTTCTGTGTCAGGCTCTTCTCCGCCACCGCCGCAGGCCGCCAATGTGAAGACCATGCAGAATGCAAGAAGTAAGACTAAAAACCTCTTCATAAAATTTCTCCTCCTTTTTTTTGCCCTATCGGCACGTTTTTCAAATCGATGAATTCGATTTGAAGCGCCATGGAAAATACCATGGCATCGTTGGCATCAGCCGTGGCACAAATTGCTTTATCTTCAATTTGATGTCCACTAAAGTATACAATATTGCTCTATCTAAGTAAAGCAACAATTGCCATAATCAGGCTGTCGACTGGCTTTCGACAGTTTTCTAGAGGATGTGACATGCCGCAAAATGATCCGTCGCCAACTCTCTCCATACAGGAACTTCCTCTTTACAACGGGGTATCGCATATGGACAACGGGTGTGAAAGCGACAACCGGACGGCGGATTCATGGGACTGGGAATATCGCCCTCCAATATGATGCGCTTCCGTGCACGGCTCTTAGCAGGATCCGGTACCGGCACAGCAGACATCAGCGTCTTTGTATATGGATGCAACGGGTTCTTATGAAGCTCGTTACTCTCCGCAAGCTCGACCATATTCCCCAGATACATGACACCGATACGGTTGGAAATGTGTCTGACAACAGAAAGGTCATGGGCAATAAAGAGATACGTCAATCCCATATCCTTCTGCATGTCCTCCAACATATTGACAATTTGTGACTGAATGGATACATCCAGTGCAGATACCGGTTCATCACAGACGATGAATTCCGGTTCGACGGCCAAAGCTCTCGCAATGCCGATACGCTGCTGTTGCCCGCCGGAAAACTCGTGAGGATAGCGGTTTGAGTGCTCGCTGTTCAGACCCACCTGGGTCAGCAGTTGCTGGATCCGTTCCGTCCGCTCCTTTTTGCTGCCCGCAAGCTTGTGGATATCGATGGCTTCTCCTACGATTTCTCCCACAGTCATACGGGGATCCAGCGATGCGGAGGGATCCTGAAAGATGATCTGCATCTTTCGACGATAGGGAAGCATTTTAACATGTGTGATATCTTCACCGTCATAGAATATCTTTCCCGATGTAGGCTCATGCAGACGGAGAATGGTTCTGCCAAGGGTCGTCTTACCGCAACCGGATTCACCTACGAGGCCCAGGGTCTCCCCTTTGCGGATGCTGAAATTTGCATCCTCGACCGCCTGGACATAGTTGTATTTCATGAAGCCCATCTTTATACTAAAATATTTTCTTAGGTCTTCGACCCGGATCAATTCTTTATTCATTTGGAGTAGCCTCCTTTTTTTTCGCCTCGTCCACCAGTAGCCAGCACGCCGAGGTGTGCCCTTCCGCTACATTGATGCTGGGGGGTTCTACACGGAGGCAGATTTTCATACAGTGTTCACAGCGAGGTCCGAAGGGGCAGCCCGCAGGAGGATTGAGCATATCCACCGGAGTTCCTTCGATGGGGATCAAACGCTCGTATTCTTCTGCGTCCACTCTGGGCATGGAACGGAGAAGTCCTAAAGTATATGGGTGCTGAGGACGATAGAAGATATCCTCAACACTTCCCTGTTCAACGATTTTGCCTGCGTACATAACGGATACGCGGTCGCAGATTTCAGCAACAACTCCCAGGTTATGCGTGATGAAGACGATTGCCATCTGTGTCTTCTTCTGGATGTCCTTCATCAACTCAATGATCTGAGCCTGGATGGTAACGTCCAGAGCTGTGGTGGGCTCGTCTGCAATGAGCATTTTGGGATCGCAGATCAGGCCCATGGCGATCATGACCCTCTGGCGCATACCGCCTGAAAACTCGTGAGGGTATTGACTCATACGTCTTTCGGGATTATTGATACCTACCAGTTCAAGCATTTCAATAGCCTTTGCTCTGGCTTCCGCTTTCGATACCTTCTTGTGGCAGCGAACTGCCTCAATGAGCTGATTTCCTATTGTATAAACAGGATTTAAGCAGGTCATGGGGTTCTGGAAAATCATGCTTACACTGTTGCCCCGGAAGTCCTGCATTTCTTTCGC